>NZ_DATAPY010000176.1:0-26282 GCF_036264965.1 Phenylobacterium sp. | reverse complement strand
GTTGACGTTGTCGGTCAGGTCCTTCCAGGCCCCGCCGACGCCCTTGACCTGGGCCTGGCCGCCCAGCTTGCCTTCGGTGCCGACCTCGCGCGCCACCCGCGTCACTTCCGAGGAGAACGAGTTCAGCTGGTCCACCATGATATTGATGGTGTTCTTCAGCTCGAGGATCTCGCCCTTCACGTCGACGGTGATCTTCTTCGACAGATCGCCGCGGGCCACCGCGGTGGTCACCTCGGCGATATTCCGCACCTGCCCCGTCAGGTTGCCGGCCATCAGGTTCACGTTGTCGGTCAGCTCCTTCCAGGTGCCCCCGACGCCCTTCACGGTCGCCTGGCCGCCGAGCTTGCCTTCCGTACCCACTTCGCGCGCCACGCGGGTCACTTCCGAGGAGAAGGCGTTCAGCTGGTCCACCATGGTGTTGATGGTGTTCTTCAGCTCCAAGACCTCGCCCTTCACATCCACGGTGATCTTGCGGGAGAGGTCGCCGTTGGCGACGGCGGTGGTCACCTCGGCGATGTTGCGAACCTGGCCGGTCAGGTTGGCGGCCATGAAGTTCACGTTGTCGGTGAGGTCCTTCCAGGTGCCGGCGACGCCCTTCACCTGGGCCTGGCCGCCCAGCTTTCCCTCAGTTCCGACTTCGCGCGCCACCCGGGTCACTTCCGAAGCGAAGGAGCCGAGCTGGCCCACCATGGTGTTCACCACCTTGCCGATCCGCAGGAACTCGCCACGCAGCGGGCGCTCCTCGTTCTCCAGGTCCATGGTCTGGCCAAGGTCGCCCTTGGCCACGGCGCCGATCACGCGGGCCATTTCGGCCGTGGGATGGACCATGTCGGTGATCAGGGTGTTCACCGCGTCGACGCTGGCGGCCCAGGACCCTTGCGCGGCCGGCAGGCGCGCGCGGTGATTGATCTTGCCCTGGCGCCCGACGGTCTCGCCCAGCCGCTCGAACTCGCGGGTCATCCGGTCGTTCAGTTCGACCACGTCGTTGAACGCTTCGGCGATCTCACCGTTGATCCCGCGGTGACCGCGCGGCAGACGCACCGAGAAATCGCCTCGCCTGAAGGCGCGCAAGGCCGACAGCAGCTCAGCCGTGTCGATTGTATCGGCGTCATGGGCGAGATGGCCGCTAGCGCGGCCTTTGGCGCGGCCAGCCGTCCGCCCGCTGCGGCCTACGGGAGCGGCAAGGTCGATAGTCGTCATGAATTTCCCCAGACCAGATCACACACCGATCAACCGAGGGATGCGGTCTGAGCGGGGTCCCACCTTTAGGGACGCTCAAGCTCAGTCTCAGATCGCGCACACCCCGACGTACAACGCAAACGCCCACACGCGGGCGGCGGTTCCATCAGTGGGGGGAACGGCGGATTGGCGGATCGGACGCCGCGGTCTGTATGAGGCCTCTGACCCTGTCGACCACCTCGCGCGGCGTGAAGGGCTTCAAGACCAGTTCGCCGCCCTCGACCCCGTACCAATCAAGGTGGGTCGCCTGGCCGCTGATGTAGACCACCTGCAAGTCGGGGTTGAGCAAGCGCGCTCGGCGGGCCACATCGAAGCCCGTGGTGCCTTCGCCCAGATTTATATCGGCGACCAGCACCGAGAAGCTGCGCGCCTCGGTCGCAAGGATCGCATAGGCCGCACGATCGTCGCTCGCGCAGCGGACGGAGAGGCCACCGTCTTCCAACGCATCGGCAATGAGATTGCGGACGGCTGGCTCATCCTCGACCAGGAGAACGCTCGTTATCAAGGTACACTCCACCCGCCGCCGGGGCGGCGTACCTCGGCTGCCCCGGTCGCCTGCGTCGGGAACCCGCCACAAGCCGAAGAGTTGCGACGGCGTCTTAAAATTCACCGCCAGGCGAGGCAATAATGGGGCGAAATTGTGGGGGTTCTCCGCGAACCTAAGCCTACCCCCGGGGCGATACAACCGGGTACGCCAGCACGTCCTGCAGCAGACCGGCCGCGGCCAGGTCGTTGCGGACGCCAGCCAACTCGCGTCTCAAAATGGCCAGGAGCGAGACCGCGCGCTGGTGGCTCCGACGCGCTGCGGCCTCGGCCGGCAGCTCCGCCAGAAGATCCCCGGCCTCGATCAGATCGAGGATCGCGATCGCCTCGACCAGGCGCCCGACGGCGTCATCGATCGGGTCCCCCGGCCGCGGGGGATCGGCCCGCGACATCAGGCGGCCCCGACCTCGATCGGGCCGACCTCCGCCATCGCGGCGCGCTTTGCGCGCAACGCCTCGATCTGACGCGGCAGCAGTTCATCCACCGCGCCCAGGTAGTCGGCCGCCGCATCGGTCAGGAGGACCGAGGGGCAGCGGCCTTCGACGTTGCCGAGATTCGGCCGATGCTGCTGATACCCCACCAGACGCGCCAGTTCCGGCGAGAAGGTTCTGGCGATCTCCGGCGGATAGACCAGCCACTGGTTCTCGTAGGGCTTCAGCCAGCCCAGGCTGTAGCTGACGATCATCCCGACGCGCGGCTCGGCGGTGTCATTGCGCCCGCCGCCATGCAGGGTCGAGCCGAGGAAGAGCAGCACGTCGCCGGGCGCCATCTCCGCGGAAATCGGGACCCCGCCGCCGTCGCCGCCGTTGTGGCTGCGCGGATAGATCATGGTCGCCCCGTTCTGGCGGCGGTACGGCCCCAGCGGCCACATGACGTTCAGAAGGTATTCCATTTCACCCTTCGGACCGCCCCACATGTCCTGATCGCGATGCGGCGGCTGGGCGCCTTGGCCGGGATGGATCTGCAGAGCCTGGGTCAGGTTCAGCTGAAAGCGGTCGCAGGACGGGCCGAGCACCGCTTCGGCGATCTCCAGGATGACGGGATGGCGGACGAAAGCCTCGGCGGCGGCGGATCTCTTCAACACTGCGCCGAACCGTTTGGTGCGGTCGCCATAGAATTCGCCGTCGCAGAAGGGCGTGCGGGCAAAGCGCTCGGCGAGGTCGCGCGCCAGGCGCCCGACCAGGTCCGTATCGATGAGCCCGCGCAGAATGGCGTAACCTTCGCGCCGCAAGGACGCCAGCGCGCGGCGGGCGAGCGCCGGTTCGGAGCGCGCGAGGGGCTGGACCGCAGCGGCGCCATCACGCGGCATGAGATACGGTCCAGTGCAGCACAGGCCCCGTGACCCCGGCGCGCTTGCGCAAGAGCATCAGGGTGTCGGGCGTGACGTTGATAACCACGGCGCCAATCGTCTGGTCGCCGTGCGGCTGGGGCAGGCCGAGCGGCTCGCAGTCCCAGCCGACCGCCAGGATGTTCGACAGGTAGGCCATGTGGCTGACGAGGGTGAAACGGCGGATGCCGTTCAGTAAGGCGAACTCCACCATGGCGATCATGATCTGCCGCCGCACCGGTTGAGCCGGTTGAAAGCCCGGCGTGGTGCACATCCGGGTGATCTCCCAGACGTCGTCGCCTTTCGGCACACCGCGCTCGCAAAGATGCGGGAACACCTCGGAGAGCAGGTGTGGGCGGGTCGACGGCAACAATCGCGCCGAGCCGAGTTGCGCACCGTCCGGGCCCAGGGCCACGAGGTAAACCGCGGCCTCGGTGTCGAATTGGTCGATCTCGAATTCGCCGTCGACCACCGGGACCTCCCATCGCAGGCGGTCCACGAAGACGCGCTTCCGCTGCCGGTACATCTCGGCCAGCTCGCTCTGGAATGTGGGCCGGTCCGCCGCCGCGATCAGTTGGATCATGTCCGCCTCCGTTGGCGGCAGATGACAGCGGCGGCCGGCGGGCGGCCATTCCCCTAATCAGGGGATGGGCGACCTCTCCCGATCAGGTCGGCGAAGGTGATCTGGCTGTCAAACAGCGCCCGGACGACGAGCTGGGTGCGCGAGGCGACCTGATAGCGCCGCTTGGCCGATTCCATGTGTTGGTGGACGGTCTCGGGCGAGATGCCCAGCATCTGGCCGATATGCCAATCGCTCTTGCCCTGTCCGGCCAGGATGACGCAGTCGAACTGGCGGCTTGTGAGCACCGGCCTCGGGTCGCGCGGCGGGCCGCCCTCCAGGCGCAGGCGTCGTACGGCTTCGAAGGCGAAGCATCCGATATATTGCGCTGCAGGCAGGCTCTTCCGCTGCACCGACCGGCCGGCGCGCATGCCGAAGGAACAGGAGCCGAGCACCTCGCCAGGCACATGGATCGGGATCGTGAAGCCGTCGCCCAGACCGCAGGCTGCGGCTGCGCTGAGGATTTCGATCTGCCGGGCGTTCATGCGCAGGATCCCCGGCAGGTCCGACCAGAGAAAGGCCGCCGCCGACGTCTGGCAGGCCGCCAGCACCGGGTCGTCGCCAAGATAGCCACGCGCGCGGATCAGGGCTCGCCAGGCGTCGGGGTAGTTGATGAACTGCGTCCGACCTTCCACCGCGGGGGTCGAAAGATCGATATGATGCACCAAGGCGACGTAGTCGAAGCCGAAGGATTCCACCGCGTCGGACAGGAGGCCGGTCAGTTCGTCCATCCGGCTCGCGCGGTTGGCGGCCTTCACGAACAGTTCGACATCCTCGAACGCGGTCACCTGGACTTCCCCTCGGCCTCCGCGCGGCCAGGATCCAGAGCGCTGCCTAGCGCCCGGGCGTGGAGCAATAATGCGCGCCTCAGTTCCTGGCTCGGCAGGGCCGTCTGGGCCATGCCAAGCGTCCGCCGCCGCTGATGGATGCGTTGACCACTCGCGGCGTCCAGCCGATGCGGCGACGAGGAAACCACGTCTAATGCCATTCAGGACCCCCGAGAGCTATTTTGGTCGCCCTCGGCGCGAAAGTCACGCGCGCGCAATTCCCTGAGCGGCCACGGCAGAGGTCTCGACGCGTGAAGCGGCCGGCAGGTCCCGCCCGCTATGGCGCCGTCAAGGGCGGAAGGCCCAGCGCCAGACCCAGGGGTTCGGCGAGCGACCCGACCAGGATGTGCAGGCTGACCCCGCCGGGCCTCGCCAAGGCGCGGGCGCCAAGGGCGTGGAGCCTGGAGTCGTCGACGGCCTCAGGGTCGGAGAGCGTCAGATAGACCCGTGTCGAACAGACCCCGCCGGAGGTGACATTGACCCGGCCGCCCAGCGCCGCCAGCCAGGCGTCGGCGTCGATCGCCGCGCGGGGCGCCGGAACCGCCTCGGCGCTACGGATTTCGCCGGCCACCTGATCGGCGATCGGCCCGAGCACGACCTGCAGTGTGGTGCGGGACGGCCGCACGAAGCCGCGCGCGCCCAGCGCGCGCAGGGCCGCCTCGTCCACGGCGTCCGGATCGGCCAGCACCAGCCGCAGCCGCGTGGTGCAGGCGTCAACGCTGACCAGGTTGCCGGCGCCGCCCAGGGCGGTGGCGAAGGCCGCGCCGCGTTCCCCGACGGCGAGGCTCTGCGGCGGCGCAACGAGGTCCGTCCCCCGACCAGGCGTCTTGAGGTCGAACCGCGCGATCGCCCACCGGAAGGTCCCGTAGTAGACGCCGAAATAGACGAGCCCCACGGGGACCAGCAGCAGTGGCCGTGTCGCCTTTCCGAAGTTCAGGACATAGTCGAACAGGCCCGCAGAGAACCCGAATCCGAGTTTGACGCCGAGGTAGCTCATTACCACGAAGGCCACGCCCGTCAGCACCGCGTGCAGCGCGAAGAGCAGTGGCGCCAGGAACATGAAGGTAAACTCGATCGGCTCCGTCACGCCGGTGAGGAACGAGGTCAACGCCATCGAAAGCAGCATGCCGCCCACCTCGCGGCGCCGCTCCTTGGGGGCCGCCTGATACATGGCCAGACAGGCCGCTGGCAGACCGAACATCATCACTGGGAAGAAGCCGGCCATGAACGATCCCGCCGTAGGATCGCCGGCGAAGAACCGCTTGAGGTCACCGGTCGCGCCGTGGAAATCGCCGACCATGAACCAGGCGACGTTGTTGAGGATGTGGTGCAGTCCGGTGACGATCAGCGCGCGGTTGGCCAGGCCGTAGATGAAGAGGCCCAGCCGCCCGGACCCGACGATGGCGTGGCTCAGCGCGTCCAGGCCGCCGCTCAGGGCTTCATAGGAGCCGCCGACCAGGCCCGCGATCGCCAGTCCCGCCACGCCACTGACGATGGGCACGAAGCGTCGGCCGCCAAAGAAGGCGAGATAGTCGGGCAGCTTCACATTGGAGAAGCGGTTGTAGAACAGCCCGCCCACGATCCCCGAGGTGATGCCGATAGGCACCCCCAACTTGGCGATCGCGCCGGTTCTGAACGCAGTTTTGCCGAGGTCCACCGCCGCGCCCGTCATGCTTTTCAGGGCGTCGGCCGGCACATGCAGGAGCGTCTGGGCGCCCTGGGTGGCGATCAGGAAGCAGACCACCCCGGCGAGGCCCGCCGCGCCGTTGTTGTCGCGGGCCAGGCCCACGGCGACGCCGGCGGCGAACAGGAGGCCGAGGTTGGAGAAGATCGCATCGCCCGCCGCGGCGACGAAGGGGATGTTCAGCAGATCAGGCTGCCCGAGCCGGAGCAGAAGGCCCGCCACCGGCAACACGGCGATCGGCAGCATGAGCGCCCGGCCGAGCGACTGCAGGGCTTCGAGCGGCGAGCGCATGGTCAGGCCCCTCCGTTGAGGAAGACGTCGCTGAGCGCCCGCACCGCCTCGGCGGAGGTTTCGGCCAGAGCCGCCTCCGCAAGACGGCGGCAGGCCTCCGCCGACAGGGTGCGGATCATGGCCTTGGCTTCGGGAATCGCAACAGAGGCCATGGAGAGCTTGCTGACGCCCAGGCCGATGAGGATCGGGATCGCGGCGGGATCGCCCGCCAGCCCGCCGCAGACGCTGGTCACGAGGCCCTGGCTCGCGCCGCCCTGGCAAGCCTGCCGGATGAGGCGCAGCACCGCCGGATCGAGCCCATCGACCTCGGCGGCCAAGTCTGGCTGGCCGCGGTCCATGGCCAGGGCGTACTGGGTCAGGTCGTTGGTGCCGATGGAGAGGAAATCGGCCTCGCGGGACAGCTGATCGGCGATCATCGCCGCCGCCGGCGTTTCGATCATCACGCCCAGATCGACGCGGCCTTCGGTCGCGAGGTCGCGCCGCGCCTCGTCGAGCGCCGCGCGCACCGCACGCAGCTCCGAGAGCCGGGAGATCATCGGGACCATGATGCTGAAACGGTCGCGCGGCGTGACCCGTAGGATGGCGCGAAGCTGGGTGCGCAGCAGTTGCGGGCGCCGCAGCAGCAGGCGGACGCCGCGGACGCCGAGCGCGGGATTTTCCTCGTCCGGGCTTGGCAGATAGGCGACGGGTTTGTCCCCGCCGATATCCAGCAGGCGAACCACCAGCGGGCGATCCCCCAAGGCGTCGGCGATGGCTTGATAGCGCTCCGCCTGTTCGTCCTCGTCTGGCGCCGTCTCGCGGTCCAGGAACAGGAACTCGGTGCGCAGCAGGCCGCAACCTTCCGCGCCGCCGGCCACCGCGGCCTGCGCCTCGGCCAACGAGCCGAGGTTGGCGAGGACGGGCAGTGGCGTCCCGTCGGCCAGCTTCGCCGGATCGCGCGCGGCGTTGCGGGCGGCCTCGCGCCTGGCGGCGCGGGCGGCCAGGCGGCCCTGCGCGGCCCCGAGCGCCGCGGCGCCCGGCGACGCCTCCAGCGTGGCGGCGTCCGCGTCGAGGATCAGGGTCGCCCCTTCCGGAATGGCGCCCAGCCCGGGGCCCACAGCGACGACCGCCGGAATGCCCATAGCCGCGGCCAGGATCGCCACATGCGACGTCGGCCCGCCGCCGCCCGTGCAGAGCCCCGCAAGGCGTCCCGCCGGGATCGCCATCAGTTGCGAAGGCAGTAGCTCGTCAGCCAGCAGGATCGCGCCCGCCGGCAACTCCGCGTCAAGGCTGGCGTCCCCCGCCAGGACCGACAGAACCCGGCGCTCCAGATCGAGCAGGTCATCCACGCGTTCGGCCATCCGCCGGTCGGCAAGGCTCTTCAAGGCGTCGATGAAGCCGCCGACCGCCGAGCGCCAGGCATAGCCGGCGCTCTTGCCCTCCCCGATCAGGCGCTCGGCCGCCTGCGAGAGCGTCGGGTCCCCAAGGAAGGCCGCATGGGCGTTCAGGATAGCGCGCCGGGTCGGGTCCGGATCGCGCGCCGCGGCCTGCGCGATCTGGGCGGCCACCTCGGCCAGCGCGGTCGTGAGCGCGGCGCGCTCATGGGCGACGCCCTGCCCCTGCTCGGCGACCGCCAGTTCGGGCTGGCTCAGCCGCGCGGCGATCCCGATCGCCAGCCCCGGCGCCGCCATCACGCCCTGGAGCCGTCCATCGGACCGAGGCGTCTTCGCCTGCTGCCTCGGCGCCGGAACCGGAGCCGGCGCGTGCGCCTCGCCCATGCCGCTCTCGATCAGGGCGGCGATGGCGGACAATGCGGCGCCCGCGTCTGGGCCCGCGGCGGACAGCATCGCGGTGTCGCCCTGCTGCAGGCCCAGCGCCATCAGGCCGACCGGGCTGCGGGCGCTGGCCTCGCGTCCCGCCCAGGCGACGGTGACGTCGGCGCCGTAGGCCGTGGCGCACTGGGCGATGCGGGCGGCGGGACGGGCGTGCAGCCCGTGCGCCAAGGGCACCACCACAGCGCGCGTCGACGACGGCCCCGCCGATCGCGCGACCGAGGCGGCTGCCTTCGTCCCGGCGCTCAGCCGAAGCCAGGGCTGTCCTGCGGAAACCACCTGGTCGAGACGCCGCTCGGTGAAGGTGAACCCGGCCGCCTCGGTGATCACCATCGGCGAGATCAGGCTGGCGGCGCGTCGCGCCAGCCGGTCGAGATCGAACCTGAGCAGCGGATCGCCGGCCCGGACCGACTGGCCCGCGGCGACCTGGGCCTCGAAGCCCTCGCCGCCGAGCGCGACGGTTTCCAGCCCGACGTGCAGCAGGATCTCCACCCCCTCGGCGGTCCTCAGGCTGAGCGCGTGGCGCGCCGCATGCAAATTGAAGACCACCGCATCACAGGGCGCGCGCAGCACGCCGCTGGTCGGATCGATCGCCGCCCCGTCGCCGAGCATGGCTTCGGCGAATACCGCGTCGGGGACCTCAGCCAGGCTGCAGGCCCATCCGTCGAGCGGCGAGAGGAGGACGAGGTCGGAGGTCATGCGCCTAGGGCCTCGCCGCGGACGAGGGCGCCGGAGAACCCGGCGGCGCGAGTTGGACCCAGTCGATGGCCAGCAGCGGATCGAACCCCGTCGAGGTGAAGGTGAAGCACAGATCGTGGCGGCCGGAGCGCGGCGGCAGCGCCAGGCTCAGTTCGGAGCGACCGCCCGCCGATCCCGGCGGCAGGGCGGCGACGGCGATCGGATCGGAAAGGCAGTTGTCCTGCCGGACTTCCAGCTCGCCTGTGGGTTGGCGCGGCGGATGGACGACCACGCTGTTGTGCCCGGCGTCGAGGCCGAAATTGAACGGCAGCCGGCCGAGCGCGACGGTCAGCCGTTCAACGCCGCTGAGGTCCGCGCCGGCATAGATCCAGCAGGCGTCCTGCGGATTGACCAGATAGGTCCGCCCGCGCCCGTCGGCGCTCGCGGCGCCCTCGAGATTGAGCATCAGCCGCTCGTTGCACAGCTTCAGCTGTTGGCTGGCGCGCCGACGGATGGAGGTCGGATCCAGGCGCCGGTCGGCGATCGGTCCGAGCCTGACGGAGTCGAGATAGGCGGCCGCGCGCACCCGCGCCGGCAGCTTGACCTGGAAAGCCTCGCCGTAGACGGCGGAGGCCGGCCCCGGCTCCGATCCGTCGGTCGTGTAGCGCACCTCGCCCAGGCCGAGCTGCGAGGTGAGACCGACCGTCGCCTCGTCCGCGCCGTGCGCCGGAGCCGCGTCGACCCGCACCGCGACCGCGGCGGTGTCCGCGTCGATGCCCAGCGCGGCGTAGCGGGCGAACTGCGCCGGCAGCCGGCGGACGAAGTCGCCCCAATCGCGCCGCGCCGGGGCCGACCAGGCCACCTCCGCCACCGCCGCCACCCTGGGAAAGGCCATCGCCTGCAACTGCCCGGAGGTGCGGATGTGCTCAGTCCACAGATTGCCCTGCAACCCCAGCAGATGGCTCGCCGCCTCCGGCGTCAACGTCGCCGGCAGCGGGTTGAAGGCGTAGACGTCGCGCAGCGTGACCGGCAGGCCCCGGCCGGGCGGCTCGTTCGGATCGTCGCTCTGGCGATTGTCGAAGTAGAGCACCGGCGCTGGCGCCAGGATGGCGTCATGGCCCTTCGCCGCCGCGGCCAGCGCGCCATCGATCCCGTGCCAGGACATGACAACGGCGTCAGCGGGCAGTTCGCCGCCTTGTAGCACCTCGTCCCAGCCGACCAGACGGCGGCCGTGCGCATCGAGGAAGGTGGCGATCCGCCGCGTGAAGTCCGCCTGCAGCGCCGCCGCGTCCGACTGTCCCAAGGCGCGCAGGCGCGCCTGCGCCTGCGGCGTGCCGTTCCAGCGCTCCTTGGCCGCCTCGTCGCCGCCGACATGGATGTAGCGGCCGGGGAACAGAGCCATGACTTCGGTCAGGACGTCCTCAAGAAACCCGAACGCCTCGTCGTCGACATTGTAGACGTAAGGGAATCCGCCCCATTCGCTCTGCGCGACCCTCGGCGGCGGCGCGCCGGCGCCCAGCTTCGGATAGGCCAGCAGGGCGGACACCGCGTGCCCCGGCATCTCGATCTCCGGCACGATGGCCACGTGCCGCGCCGCGGCGTAGGCGACGATCGAGCGCACCTGGTCCTGGGTGTAAAAGCCGCCATAGCGAGCCGCACGGCCCTTGACCGGCGGCCTCGCATCCGGCGACCCGGGTCGCGGCGTGCGCCAGGCGCCCACCGCCGTCAGCTGCGGATATTTGCGGATCTGCAGACGCCAGCCCTGGTCGTCGACTAGGTGCCAGTGCAGCACGTTCAGCTTGTGCAGCGACATCCAGTCGATCAGCCGTTCGACCTCGGCCGGGGGCTGGAAGTGCCGCGCCGAGTCGAGCATCAGGCCGCGCCACGCGAATTGCGGGCGGTCGTCGATATGCACCGCGGGCAGCGTGACCGCCCCGCGACCGCCGTCGGGCGTCAGTAGCTGCCAGAGCGTGACCGCGCCGTAGAACAGGCCTGCGTCGCCGGTCGCCGCAATCCGGGCCTGGCCTTGCTGGACGTCGAGGGCGTAGGCCTCCTCGCCCAGCCCGCCGCGCCGCGCCAGGATGATCGCCGGGACGCCCTTGGCCGGCCCCGGCCCCGTGGCCAGCCTGAGGGTCAGGCCGCGGGTCCTCAACGCAAGGTCGCTCAGGTGGCGCGCCACCGCCTGGGCGGCCGGATCGCCGGCGGGCGCGAAGATCGTCTCGCCGTCGGTGACGGTAACGGGGGTCTGTTCCGCCGCAGGAAGGACCGAGAGCGGCGCCGGTATCACCTTGGCCAGCGGTGTGGACGCCGAGGTCTGCGCCATCGCAGGCGCCGCGGCCAGCAGCAGCGTCAGGACCGCGGCGAGGGCTGAGCGCGCGGCGCTAGCCATGCGCCGCGCGGTCCGGCAACCCATCGCCCAGGCCCGCCATCGCAGCGTCCACCCCGCCGATCCAGGTGTCGAGCACGTGCAGGTCCTGGTTGAGCAGCACGAGGTCGCCGCGATAGCCCGGCGCGATCCGCCCCATGACGTCGCCGAGGCCGAGGAACTCAGCCGGATTGCGGCTGGCCATCCGGGAGGCTTCGGCCAGGCTAAGCCCGAGCAGGGCCCCGGCATTGCGCACCGCGCTGGCCATGTCGAGGTCGGAGCCGGCCAGCGTCCCGTGCTCATCGACGCAGACGCCATCCCTCACGGCGATCGTCTTGCCTTGCAGGACAAACGAAATGCTGTCGGAGCCGACCGAGGGCATGGCGTCGGTGACCAGGATGAAGCGGTCGTGCGACTTGCAGCGGAGCGCGATGCGCAGCACCACCGGATCGACGTGGCGCCCATCGACGATGATGCTGCACCAGCTCGCGGCGTCATCGAGCGCCGCGCCGACCACGCCCGGTTCGCGGCTCGATAGCGGGGCCATGGCGTTGAACAGATGGGTGAAGCCGGAGAGCCCGCGGTCGAGCGCCGCGCGTACAGTGGCGTAGCTGGCGTTGGTGTGGCCGGCTGAGACCACGACGTCGGCCGCGACCAGCCGGCCGATCATCTCCGGATTGGTGGTCTCCGGCGCCAGGGTCACCAGCGTGCGGCCGGTCTCCAGCGAGGTCAGAAGCTCAAAGGCCGCCTCGTCGATCCGCCGCAGCTTGCTGAGCTCGTGGATGCCCTTTCGCTTGGGGTTGAGGAACGGGCCCTCGATATGCACGCCCAGGACCCCGGGGACGCCGCCCGCGATCGCGGCCCGGGTTCCGGCGATGGCGGCCTCGACGGCTGTCAGTTCGTCGCTGATCAAGGTCGGCAGGAAGCCGGTGGTCCCGAACCGCCGATGCGCCTGGCCGATGGCGGCGATGGTCTGGGCGGTGGGTGCGTCGTTGAACAGCGCGCCGCCGCCGCCGTTGACCTGGATGTCGATGAAGCCCGGCAGCAAGAGGCCGCCCGCGAGGTCGCGCGGCTGCGCGTTGACCGCGACCTCGGCGGCCGGGCCCACGGCGACGATCCGATCGCCGCTCAGGCGGACCGCCAGGCCCGGCTTGAGCCCGTCGTCCGTCATCACCAGGCCGTTGATCAGCGCGACGTCCATCAGGTCGTCTCGGTGACTTTTGACAGGTGCGGCGGCCGGTCCGGGTCAAACCCCCGCGCGACAGCCAGCTCGCAGGCCATCCGATAGAAACCCTGCACGAAGACGATCGGCTCAAGGACCGGGTGGGCGGTCGGCGCAGGAAACCGAAGGACGCCGGGCTGATCGCCGCCGCCGACCTTCATGACGTCAGCCCCTTTGTCCACGCAGGCCGCGATGGCGGCCTCCACGCCGGGACGCGTCTCGTCGTCCTGCACGAAGGCCAGGATCGGGAAACCCGGGCCGACCAGGGCCATGGGCCCGTGCCGGACCTCCGCGGTGCTGAACGCCTCGGCATGAAGCCCGCAGGTCTCCTTCAGCTTGAGCGCCGCCTCCTGGGCGACGCCAAATCCGACGCCGCGGCCGAGGACGTAGAGACCTCGCACATCGGTCAACCGCGACGGCGCCGCGGCCCATGGGCGCGTCCAGGCCGTGGCCAGCAAGTCGGGCAGGCGCTCCAGGGCGGCCCGAAGCGCCGGATCATCGAGCCAGAAGGCCACGAGCTGGGCCGCCGCCGCGAGGGCGGCGATATAGGACTTGGTCGCCGCGACGCTCAGCTCGGGACCGGCCCCGAGCGGAATGGTCAGGTCGGCCAGGTCGGCCAGCGGCGAGGCCTCGTCGTTCACCAGGGCCACCACCAGTGCGCCAGCGGCGGCCGCGGCCTGGGCCGCGGCCAGCAGGTCGGGGCTGCGGCCGGATTGCGAGACTGCCAGACAGAGCATGCCCTCCATGCCCGGCGAGGCGTCGTAGACCGAGCTCACCGAGGGCGCCGCCGACGAGGTGACCACGCCGAGCTTCGTCTCGATCAGATAGCGGGCGTAGGTCGCCGCGTGATCGGAGCTGCCGCGGCCTAGGGTGACCACCGCGCGGGGCGGCGCCGCGCGCAACCGCCGCGCCAGCGCCTCGACCATCGGCGCGTTCCGTAGCAGCTGCGCGCGGACCATCTCGGGCGCCTCGGCGGCTTCGCGGAACATCCGCGTCGCGGTCGCCGTGACGCCGGTCGTGTCTGCAGGGCCGGACGGCCGCGTCGGGTCCAAGGTTGTCCCTTCCGGAGCCATTCAGGCGGCCGAGGTGTTCAGCTCGGCCACGAAGTCGTAGGCGTCACCACGATAGTAGGATTTCGTGATCTCCACCGGCCGCCCGTCCTTGAGGAAGCCGCGCCGCTCGATCAGCAGCCCCGGGGCGCCGTCCTCGATCCCCATCAGCTTGGCGCGTTCGCCGGTGAACAGAATCGCCCGCAACCGCTGCAGGGCCCGGGCCGGACGCGCCGAATGCTGGTCAAGCGCTTCGTAGAGCGACTCGCCCACCGACATCTCGCTCGCCAGACAGAAGCCCGGCACGGTGGAATACTCCAGCGCCATCGGCTCGCCGTCGGCGTAGCGGATGCGGTTGAAACGATAGACCACGCTCCCCGGGCTCAACCCCAGCGTCAGGGCCTCCTCCGGCGTCACCGTGCCGGCCGAGCGGCTTAGCCAGACGCTCTCGGGCCGGCGGCCGCGCGAGATCATGTCCTCCGAGAAGGACGACAGCTTAGAGAAGCTCTTCTCGACGCGTGTCTCGCTGCGCGCGGTGACGAAGGTGCCAGCGCCTTGACGGCGGGTCAGCATGCCCTCGCTGACCAGCGCGTCCAGGGCCTTGCGCACCGTGATCCGGGAGATGCCGAACTCCTCCGCCAGCTCGCGCTCCGGCGGCAGGGCCTCGTCGGCGGCCAGCCGGTTGTCCTCGATGGCGTCGCGCAGGGCGCGCTGCAGCTGCTGATACAGCGGCGCGCGGTTTTGCTCACTCAGACCGCCGACGAGTTCGGAGAACGACGTCAAGACCTGCCCTCTCGCTGGTCGCCGCGCCCGCTGGGAGAGCGCTGCTCATCTGTGCCACACAACAATACCATTTGCATATCAATAACTGAATTGGTCCTCAATCGGATTGCATTTGGGCTTGCACTTCTTCTTAAACTAGTGACAGCTTCGTGACCGTAGCGGCGGACACCGGTGATTTCTGACCACCGCCCGACATATTGGTCTTGCAATGGACTTGTGACCGCAACGGATTCTAACGAAGGCATAAGGGGGAGAAGAGCCATGAATGTACGCAGGCGTATCCTAGTCGGTTCAGTCAGCGCGGTCGCCTTGGTCTGCGCAGCCGGGGGCCCGGCATTCGCAGCCGACTCGCCCGCCGTCGTCGGCGAGGTCGTCGTCACCGGCATCCGCGAGTCGCTGCAGAAGGCTATCGAGCTTAAGCGCGCCAACGACGACCAGGTGGACGTGATCTCCTCTGACGATATCGGCAAGCTTCCCGATAAGAACGTCGCGGACGCTCTGCAGCGGATCCCCGGCGTGAACACCACCTCGGCCGCTAGCGGCGAGGGCGGCTTCGACGAGAACGACCGGGTGTCGATTCGCGGCACCTCCCCCAGCCTGACCCAGGTGACGGTCAACGGACACTCCATCTCGACCGGCGACTGGTTCATCCTGGATCAGTTCTCGACGGTGGGCCGCAGCGTGAGCTTCACCCTGCTGCCGTCCGAGATCGTTGCGACGACCCAGGTCTACAAGACCCAGGACGCGGCGCTGCTGGAAGGCGGCGTGGCGGGCGCCGTGGACATCATCACCCGCCGGCCGCTCGACCTGCATCAGCCCCTGACCTTCGAGGGTTCCGTGCAGGGCGCATACAACACCCTGTCCAAGTCGACGAAGCCGCAGGTCAGCGGGCTGCTGTCATGGCAGAACGCGGCCGGCACCTTCGGCATCCTGGGGCAAGGGTTCTACGAGGATCGCAGCGTCCAGCGGTACGGCCAGGAGACCCTCGGCTACACCCAGATCACCAGCGGGATGCAGACCGGGATCAGTCACCCCGAACTGCTCGGCGTCTGGGCGCCGACCCTGATCGGCTCGACCCTCTTCCAGCAGGAGCGCAAGCGTAAGGGCGGCGACATCACCCTACAGTGGCGGCCAAACGACCGGTTGGAAATCCGGCTCGACGGCTTCTACTCGAAGCTCGACGCCACCAATCACAACGACAACTACATGTTCTGGGGCTCCAACGAGCTCAACGTGAACTCGCCCACCAGCTTCAAGGTCGTCAACCAGACCCTGGTGTCGGCGAACTTCCCGCTGATCAGCCCGACCGGCGCAAAGGTGAACGGGCTGGTGGTCGACAACATCATCCGCCCCAACGCCACCGGGGAAAGCTACTACTACAACCTCGACGGCGATTTCCGCGCCACGGACAACCTGACCTTCAAGGGTCAGATCGGCTACACCCACGGGGTCGGCAACACGCCGACGGAACCGGCCTTCGAGGCCGACGGCGCGACGGCGATCTCCTACGCGCCGTCGGGCAACGGCTGGGCGGTGAACCCGGCCAACATCAATCCCTCGAGCCCGGCGGGGCTCGCCGACGACTGGGCGTGGAACGAAACCTTCACCTCCGTCGACAAGGAGATCTACGGCAAGGTCGATGGCGACTGGGCGGTCAACCACGGGCCGTTCAAGGACGTCCTGTTCGGCGTGCGCTACGCCGACCACACCCGCAAGGTGGACGGCTGGGACCGCGGCTGCACCCTGGGCGCCGACGGCCAGTGCTGGACCTCGCCGACGATGCCGTTCGCGGCGACCAATCCGACGCCCTACCCCAGCGGCTTCAACGCCGGAGCGCTCGGGGTCCCGGGTCTGCTCCTGCCGATCGCCGGCAATCCGGACACCATCGTTGCGCTCCTCAACGGCATCAAGGACGGGGTGCACGGCCCGATCTCCTCGATCGTGCAGCCGCAGAACTACTATTGGCCAGGCGCCTTCAAGGTCGGCGAAAAGGATTTGGCCGGCTATGTGATGGCCAAGGTCGGCGGCGACGGCTGGCGCGGCAACATCGGCCTGCGGGTCGTCCAGACCAAGGAGGACGCCTCTGTCAACGTCTCCGATCCGGCCGGCACGCACGCGGGCGACATCACCAGCTCCGCCTATGGCCCCTACTATGTCGCCAATGTGAACCACAACTACGTGGATTTCCTGCCGAGCCTGAACCTGACCTATGACGTTCAGGACAATCTCTTCCTGCGGGTGTCGGCCGCCGAGACCATGTCGCGGCCCGACTTCAGCGCGCTGGGCGGAACGGTGTCGCTGACCGACACCACGCTGACCGGCAACGGCGGCAATCCCAACCTGAAGCCGATCAAGGCCGCGGTCTACGACGCCGCCCTGGAGTGGTATTATGCGCCCACGTCCATCGCCGCGGTCAGCGTCTTCTACCAGGACCTGTCGTCCTACGTGAGCTTCGGGGTCGCGCCGGCGACCTACTTCAGCCAGTTCTACAAGGCCTTCGAAACCTACCAGGTCTCCTCGCCGATCAACACGACCGGAGAGGTCAAGGGCGTCGAGGTGCAGGTGCAGCAGCCGCTGCCCTACCACTTCGGCTTCCAGGCCAACGCCACCTACGTTGAGTCCAGCGACGCGCAGGGCAATCCGCTGGTGGGCACGTCGAAGTTCACCGGCAACTTCGTCGGCTACTACGAGAACGCCGGCGTGAGCGCGCGACTGGCCTATACCTACCGCTCGCACTACTTCGTCGGCCTGGATCGCAGCGCCGCCGAGAACCAGGACAACTACGGCTCCCTGGACGGATCGCTCAGCTACCGGATCAACCAGAGCCTCGAACTCACCCTGGACGGGCTCAACATCACCAACAGCAAGCTGAAATACTACGCGCTGAACAAGACCCAGCCGCGCGCCGTCTACGACAACGGCTCGCAGATCTTCTTCGGCCTGCGGTTCCGCTACTGAAATCACTGGCCCTACCCCTCCCCTAGGGACGGCCAAGACTGAGGCGGAGCGGCTTGCCGCTCCGCCTCTTCCTTGTCTTCAACCCGGCCTGTAGCCGAACCTATCGACCCAGGGCGCCAGGACCGGCAGGACCGGGCCGAGCTCCCGCTCATAGGACCGCCAGCGGCCGACGCCGCCCTGATTGAGGCCCGCGCGGACCTGGCGCGCGCTGGGCGTGCGGACGGACCGGGCGCGCGAGGTCGCGCCCACATCCAGCATGGCGGCATCGGGCTCCAGGCCCAGGAATGCGCAGATCGCTGCAAGCCCCGGCTCGAAGTCCGCAATGAGGCTCTCGTGGCGCACGTCCAGCCAGGTCGACGGCAAGACGCCCCGATAGATCTCCGCCAGCGCCATGGAGGCGTCATAGCAGGCCGCCGTCTCCTGCAGGTCCGTGAACGCAAAGGTCATCGCGTTCAGCTGGAAGTTGTTGCGCAGGCAACTCAACGCCACGTCGCGCGGATCGCGGACGGCGAACAGGATCCGGGCCTCGGGAAACAGCTTGGCCATGAGCGGCAGGTCGACCGTGCCCGCCGGGGCTTTGTCCAGGAACAGCTGGCCCGGATTGTCGACGCCGTGCGCGGCGACCTCCGCCCAGTAGCGGGCCCGCCAGAGCTCCGCCTCCGCGGCGGAAAGGCGCGCGAGCCGCGCCAGGCCTTCCGGTGAACTCATGAACTCGGCATGGGCCGCAGCCAGCGTCGGCGCCTCCTCCAGCGACTTGACGCTCGGGTGGCCGGCCAGGGCCTGCTCGAGCAAGGTCGTGCCGGACCGCGGGAAGCCGACGAGGAACGCGTGCACGGCCGGCCGACCCGGAGCCGCCGACGTCTTCGGCGCGGTTCGCCATGGCGCAGGATCCGTCGTCCGGAACCAGGCCGCGATCCGCTCGAACCGTCCGACCGCGGTCTCCCGCGCCGCCGCGCGGTCGGCGAAGAGGCGCCGTTGGATCGCCTTGCCCGCGACGACCGCCTCGAACGCCTCCGCGCGTCGACCGAGGCCGTCGAGGGCCTCGGCCAGCATCAGGAGAGTATCCGCACGCTGCTCTGCGCCGAGGCGCGGATCGCGCGACAGGGCGGCGAGCCGATCATGCGCCACCGCCATGTCGCCGCGGCCCAGGGCCACCCGCGCGGCCAGCCACAGCAGCGCCGGGGTGTCGGGATACCGCACGTGGAGCGGCGCCACCCGGCGCTCCGCCTCGGCCCAGCGCCCGGCGTCCGCGGCCAGCACCGAAAGGTTGAAGGCGGCGTCGAACCGTTCAGGCTCAAGCGCCAAGGCCCTGCGATAGGCCGCCTCCGCCGCGTCCGGCCGGCCCAGGCTCTGGAACGCCCGGCCCTTCCCGCAAAGCCGGCCCGGCGTCTCGGGCGCGAGCGCCAGGGCGCGATCCCACGCCGCCAGCGCGTCCGCGGCGCGCCGAACGGCGAGCAGGGCCTCCGCCAGCCTCGACCATGCCGCCGCGTCGCGGGGCGCCCGGCGTACGTCGTGTTCGGCCTGTGCAAGCGCCGCCCCGAACCCGTCGCCGCGGGATGTCCCCGCCGGGGCCTCCGGCTGGCGCTGGCGGATCGCCGCGTCTGCGGATCGGTCTTCGGTCACACGCGACCTTAGCGCTCATGGGCGAGCGCGTCAGCCTGGCTCGCAGGCGAGACGGCGGCCTGACGGGAGGTCAGACTGGGCGAGGCCTACCACTTATACTTGGCTTCGAGGGTGAACGCCCGCGGCAGGCTCCACCGCTGTTGCAGGGGCACGGTGCCCGCCAGCCGGAAGTTGGCCTGCCGGTAGATCTCGTCGGTCAGGTTGGTCACCGACAGCGCGAACTCGAAGTTCTTGTAGTCGACGCCGGTCCGCAGGTTCACCGTCTGGAAGTTGTCGAGCGGGATGGCCGGGAAGGTGCCGGCGATGACCGTGTCTTGAATGCCGCCCCACTGGCCGTGGTAGAGCATGTTGATGAAGCCTGTCAGGTCTTCGCCCAGCGGGTGGGTGTAGTTGGCGGTCAGCGACGCCAGCCAGTGCGGGTTCTGGGCCACCTGAGAGTCCAACACCGGCGAGCCGGACCGCGCCGCGACGCTGACGAACTTGACGGTGGAGTTCGACGCGGTGGCGTCGAGGCTGAGCACGCCGTCCAGCACGTGAAGCTTGCTTTCCAGCTCGGTCTCAACACCCGCCCCGTGGGTTGCGCCGCCGTTGATCGTATAGGGCGAGGCCGCCTGGACGCAGGTGTTCTGCGCCGTGCACCCGTCGCCGACCGAGGTCAGGGCGTTGTCGGTGTGCTGCAGGTAGCCGGTCAGGGTGAAGTAGACGAGCGGCAGGATGTTTCCCTTGTAGCCGATCTCGTAGCTGGTCGAGGTCTCCGGGCCGTAGGCCGGCAGCACCGGGTTGAAGCCCAGCGGAACCGCGGCGCCGTTGATGAACAGTCCCGGATTGCCGGGCTGCGTCGGCGGCGACTGGCCGAAGTTGAAGCTGCCCGCGCGATAGCCGGTGCCGCCCTTGGCGTAGACGATGCTGTTGGTGTCGCCGGGCAGCTTGTAGCTGAACGTCAGGGCGTAGGTGGTCAGATCCTTGTTGTAGCTGAAGGTCGAAGGGTTGGTGATCGCCCCGCCCGTCGCGAAGGCCTTGGTCGTCGTGGTGTAGAGGATGAAGGAGGTCTGCGAGGCTGTCTTCTTGTCGCTCGAGAAGCGGACGTCTCCGGTCAGCGTCGCCGGGCCCAGCTTGTAGGCCAGCGACACATAGGGCGCCCAGGAGGTGTACTTCTGGGTGATGGTGCTGTTCGAGCCCCAGATGATCGGCGCCGCCTGCGGCTTGCCGGTCCCGAATGGCGCCGGGCACGGATTGGGCGTCGAGGCGCTGAGGAAGCAGAGCGGCTGGGTCGGCGTGCCGCCGCAGATGCCCGTGCCCACCGTGAAGGGCGTGCAGGGATTGGCCGCAACATTGACCACGTCCGGGTCGTCGCGCTGTTCAAGGTATTCGACGCCGGCCAGCCAGTTGACGTGGTCGTCCATGAACTTGCCCGAAAGGTGCAGGTCTTCGTAGGCGGTCTTGATCGCCGCGGTCGTCACGTCCTGGCCGAACGGATAGAGGCCGATCTCGCCGTTCTGACCCGTCTTGGGCGGCGCGTTCGGCGGCAGGATCGGCGAGCCCTGGAAGATCTGCTCCTGGGCCAGGTCGATGTTCTGGGTGTTGAATTCCAGGGTCGTGTCCTGCTGGCGGTAGCTCGAGGTCGAGCTCAGCGCCGCCCAGCCGAAGTCGTAGTTCACGAAGGCCATCAGGCCCTTGACGTTCTCGGCGCTGAACAGCTCGCCCGATTGCGGGATGACGTAGCGCTGTTGCTGGAAGCCGTTGGGGATCTGCGGCACGGAGGCGACGCCGGGCACGGTCTGCGGGATGTTCCAGGACGACCAGAAATTCGGGATCTGCAGTTTCTGATATTCCGCCAGCAGATCGACATCGAGGTTTTCGTGCCGATAGCGGATCTGCGCCCGCGCCAGCCATCCCCGATCGACGTCATAGTAGTTGCCGCTGTCCGGATTGAGCACGAAGCCCTTGGTCTGCTGAATGCTCTGCACCGACAGGCGCGTCGCGAAATCATCGTTGATCTGGTAGTTGACGATCGCGGTGGCGGTATTGCGTTGCTGCTCGGTGGCGTAGGTGTCGCTGACGTAGCCGGTGTTGGAGAACGACGGCCGCGCCGAGACCAGGTTGACCACCCCGTACTCGGCGTCGCGCCCGTAGAGCGCGCCCTGCGGCCCCTCTAGGACTTCCGCCCGCTCCAGGTCGAAGGAATCGATGTTGGTGAAGTTGCGCCCGCCGAGGCCGACCGCGCCGATGTAGACCCCGTTCGAATAGATGCCGACCGCCGACTCCGCGCCCGTCGCCCGCTCGGTGCCGGAGCCGCGGAGCGAGACCTCGCTGAGCAACGGGTCCTGCAGGTTGTTGAACCGCGCGCTAGGCACGGTGGAGAGGATATCCCCGGAGCTGGTGATCGGGCCGGCCGCGGCGAGCGCGTCGCCGGTGACCACCGCGACGGAGGCGGGAATGTCACGGAGCTTTTCGTCGCGCCGCCGGGCGGTGACGACGAGTTCGCTGACGTCGTTGACCGCGGCTGCCGAGGCCGACGCCTTGGTGGCGGGCGAGGTCTGGGCCCCTGCAGGGACCGCCGCCAGGACCACGAACGCTGCGCCGACGGCTCCAAAGAGAAGATGCCGCATGTTCCGTTTCCCCGTCTACGTCGAGGCCGCATTCGGCCCGGGGGCCCGCGGCTCTGATTTTAGGCGGCGTCACGCGGGACAAGAACGGCCTCGCGGCCAGGGGTCCCAATCGTCCGCCGTTTTGTTAAACAATCCTGAGACATTCGTGCACAAGCGTTCGGTGGTCAAGGTTTTTTGGCCAAATCCGACCACCCAAGGCGACGAGATGGGTCGATCGTGCGCCGTTTGGTCCACGGACCTCGCAATCGATCTTGTATTGGCAAACAATTATGCCACCCTCCCGCGAAAATAAGGGGAGGAGACCATCATGCCCAAGGCCGGCCCCGCATCCGCGCTGTCCCGCCGCAGCGCCCTGGCGCTGGCCCTGGCCGGCGGCGCGGCCGCCATCGCCTCGCCCGCCTGGGCGGTGGGCGCGGTCAAGCACTACATCCTCGTCGAGCTGCTGCCGGGCTACGACCAGCTGATCCTCGACCGCTGGTACATGACCTTCCACTCCCAGCAGGTGCGCCGCGCCTTCAAGGCCTGGCAGCGCAACTACATCTCCTTCCGCGCCTATCTGCCGCCGGCTGAGGCCACCGCGCGCTACCCGATCCAGTATGGCCGCATGACGGAGATCCAATTCGACAGCCTGGCGGACTTCCGCGAGACCCGGCCGCACAACATCTACGGCGGGCTGGAGTCATTCACGCCGCCGCCCGGCGGCTGGCAGGATCAGAAGCTGTTCAAGGCGGTGACCGCGACGATCCCGGTCAACCCCAACGAGCTGTTCGTCTCCCTGGACACGCCGCCCAAGGAGATCCCCTATTTCCGGTGGATCATCTTCTTCAAATATCCCAAGGGCATGACCGAGGAGGCCGGCGACGCCTGGTACCGAAACGTCCACGCCGAGGAGATGGCCAAGGTCCCCGGCCTGAAGCGCTACGGGCTCTATAAAGCGGTGACGGAAACAGCGCCCTATCCGCGCGTGGCCGAGCTGTGGTTCGACGACTACGCCTCCTGGAAGAAGGCCTTCCTGCCGGCGCCCAAGTTCACCCCGCCGCCCAGCGGCGGCGCCTTCCCGTTCTTCGAGACGATCTCGATGTTCGTGGGCGAGAATCCCGACGTCGACTTCGTCAACGACAAGCGCTCGATCCCTTAGGTCCCAACTGGCGACACGCTTCGGGTGGCCCGCAGCGCCGAGGCCGAGGCGCCACGAAATACCATGCTCAGGCTGAGCCTTCCCGGCGACAGATTGCAATAATTGTCCAACATTATCGTGTTTATTGTCGACTAAACCGCATCGACGCTAGGGTCGCGGCCGACGCGCACCGCAACTTGGAGGCGAAGTGGATCGGAGGTTCTTCTTGGCTGGGTCCGGCCTGCTGCTCACTGGAGCTCACGCGATGGCCGCGCCGCCGTCGCTGCGCCAGGCGGCGCAACGGCTGCTGCTCTACGGCCTGCCGCTCATCGAAATGGCCCAGGTGCGGCAACGCGCTTCGGCCGGCGGCCAGACCGCTAACACCGTTCGACACAGCCGCGTCTTGGCGACGCCGAAGGCGCGCGCCGTCACCCAGCCAAACAACGACACCCTCTATTCCAGCGCCTGGCTCGACCTCGCCCAAGGCCCGGTGAAGATCACTCTGCCGAGGACGGGGCCGCGCTACTTCTCGCTGGCCCTGATGGACGCCTACACTAACAATTTCGCGATCCTGGGGACGCGGACCACCGGGGGCGACGGCGGCGAGGTGACGCTCATCGGACCCCGTGCGGCGATGCCGGCCGGCGGCGCCTTGCGATCGCCCACCGACTGGGTCTGGGCCCTTGGCCGCACCCTGGTCGACGGTCCCGACGATCTCGCCGCGGCGCACGCTGTGCAGGACGGCCTGACCGTCTCCGGCCCGGCTGGCCGCGCGCCCACACAGACGGCCGCCCGCGACGCCGAGTGGTCGAAGGTGCTGGGCTCGATCCAGGCGTTGCTGCTGGAGAGCCCGCCGCCGATCACCGACACCCGCCTCTTCCATGACGTCGCGGCCCTCGGCGTCAGCCCGGCCGGCGGCTTCGACCCAAGCCGCTTTTCGCCGGCCCAGGCGCAGGAGATCGCCGCGGGCCTCGCCGAGGGGCTGGAGACCGCCAAGGCCACCGCCGAGTCCGGCGAGCGCCGCGGCGACTGGAGCTTCCCGCGCCAGGACCTCGGCGCCTTCGGCCAGGACTACACCTACCGCGCCCAGGTGGCGTTGAGCGGCCTCGCCGCCATGACCCTTGAGGAAGCGGCCTATCTTCGGGCGGTCACCGTCGACGGCCACGACCATCTGGACAGCCGCCGCGCCTGGCGCCTGCGCTTCCCGGCCGGGCAGACGCCGCCGGTGGACGCCTTCTGGTCGCTGACCGCCTACGAGGTGACCCCGGCCGGTCAGGGCTTCCTGGTCGATAATCCCATCGACCGCTACGCCATCGGCGACCGCACGCCCGGCCTCACGCACAACGCCGACGGGTCGCTCGACATCTGGATCTCACCCACCGATCCCGGGCCGAAGCGCCGCGCCAATTGGCTGCCCTCGCCCAGCAGCGGCCAGCCAATGGTGCTGAGCCTGCGCGCCTATCTGCCACGGCCGGAGCTGATCACCGGCGCCTATCGGGTGCCGTCGCTCACCCCGGCTTAGCCGGCCGCAGCGATCATCCGCGCGGCCTTCTCGGCGATGGCCATGGTCGGCGAGTTGGTGTTGCCCGAGGTGATCCGCGGCATCACCGAAGCGTCGGCGATGCGCAGGCCGGCCACGCCGAAGACCCGCAGCTGATCGTCCACCACCGCCATCGGGTCCGAGGCCAGGCCCATCTTCGCCGTGCCCACGGGATGGAAGATGGTCGTGCCGAGGTCGCGCGCGGCCTGCAGCAACTCGGCATCGGACTGCGCGCCCTCGCCCGGCCGTTTCTCCTGCGGCGAGAACCGCTGCATCGGGGCCTGGGCCATGATCCGGCGGGTAAGCCGAAGCGCCTCGACCGCCACCCGCTCGTCTTCCGGCGTCGACAGATAGTTGGGCTGGATATGCGGCGCCACGACGGGATCGGGCGAGGCGGCGTGGATCGACCCGCGGCTGGTCGGGCGCAGGTTGCAGACGCTAACCGTGATTGCCGGGAAGGGATGCAGCGCCGCGCCGAACTTCTCCAGCGACAATGGCTGTACGTGAAACTGCAGGTTGGGCGTCGCCTGCTCGGCCGACGATCGGGCGAAGGCGCCGAGCTGCGACGGCGCCATCGACATCGGCCCGCGCCGGAAGGCGGCGTACTCCAGCGCCATCAGCGGCCGGCGCCACCACGAGGCGTAGAGCGCGTTCATGGTCGCCACGCCGCTGACGCCGAAATAGGGCCGCAGCTGCAGATGGTCCTGCAGGTTCTCGCCGACGCCCGGCAGGTGCTTCACGATCTCTACGCCGAGCCCGGACAGCCGCGCCCCGTCGCCGATGCCGGAGAGTTCGAGGAGCTGCGGCGTAGCCACCGCGCCGGCGGCCACGATCACCTCGGCGTTGGCCCGCGCCTCGAAGACCTGGCCGTCGCGGGTCCAGGTCACGCCCACCGCGCGGCCGTCCTCGATCAGGACGCGGCTTACCTGCGCCTGGGTCTCCAGCTTCAGGTTGGGTCGCTTGAGCACCGGCTTCAGGAACCCCTTCGCAGCGCTCCAGCGCACGCCGGCCCGCTGGTTCACCTGGAAATAGCCGGTCCCTGCGTTGTCGCCGGTGTTGAAGTCGTCGACGCGGGGAATGCTCGCCAGGGCCGCCGCGTCGGCGAAGGCGTCGAGCACATCCCAGCGCATGCGCGGATGCTCCACCCGCCACTCGCCGCCGGACCCATGCAACGGCCCCGGCGCGATGTGATCCTCCTGCGCCAGGAACAGCGGCAGCATGTCGTCCCAGCCCCAGCCGGTGAGGCCCAGCTGGCGCCAGCCGTCGTAGTCCGCCGCCTGGCCGCGCATGTAGATCATCGCGTTGATCGCCGAGGACCCGCCGATCACCTTGCCGCGCGCATAGTTCAGCGTCCGCCCGCCCAGGCCCGGGATTGGATCGGTCTGGTACATCCAGTCGGAGCGCGGATTGCCGATGGTGAAGAGGTAGCCGACCGGGATGTGGAACCAGATCCAGTTGTCGCGCCCGCCCGCCTCCAGCAGCAGCACGCGCCGCCGCGGATCGGCCGACAGCCGATTGGCCAGCACACATCCAGCCGAGCCCGCGCCGACAACGATGTAGTCGAACGTCTCGGCCACCGGCCCTCCGTCTCTCAGCGACCTGCACCTTCTTACACGGCGGCCTTCGTTCGGTGCAAAGCAGGGATGCCAAACGCCGCGCAGTGAACTATCTGGACGCCTGACGCGGCGTCAGGACCGCGCTGGAGCGTTCCGGGAGTTCCCTCGCCTTGGCCGACCTCGCCGTCTTCTATGAGCACCCGCAGTGGTTTGAAGCCCTGTTCGCCACCCTGGACCGCCGGGGCCTGGACTGGACCTCGATCTCGATCCAGGACCACACCTTTGATCCGGCCGACACGTCCCTGCCCGCGCCGGTGATCCTCAACCGTTTGGCCATGTCGTCCTTCCTGCGCCAGGAGGAGCATGCGCTCTACTACTCCATGGCCGCGCTGGACCACTGGCAATCGCTGGGCGCGCGGGTGATCAATGGGCCGGGCGTCT
>NZ_DATAPY010000175.1:0-7148 GCF_036264965.1 Phenylobacterium sp. | reverse complement strand
GAGCTATGGCGAGCGCACCGGCCGGAGTCGTGTGGACCAAGACCTGCGTGGTCTTGAAGCGCGAACTGGGCGAGGCGACGTTTGGCTCCTGGCTTGGCCAGGCGGCGCTGCGCGAGACCGGGGACGAGGTGTGCCTGGTGGCCGCCACGGGTGTCGCACGCGACTGGATCGCACGGCATGCTTGGCGCCGCATCGGAGAGCTCTGGGCGCAGAACGATCCGCTGGGCCGCCGGCTCGACCTGAAGTCGCGCCTGGAGGTCGATTCCGAGGCCCCGGCGATCGCGGCGGCGGCCGCTGAATCCGTCGAGGTTTCGGCGGCGCCCGAAGTCTTTGAGATCGAGGCTGAGGCCGCGCCGGCCGTCGCCCGACATGGGCGTCTGCTGGGTCTGCAAGACCGCTTCGCCTTCGACAGCTTCGTCGCGGGCCCTTCCAACGAATTCGCCTTCGCCGTGGCCCGCCGTGTGGCGGCCTGGGCGGACGGCCACTTCAATCCGGTGGTCTTCCACGGTCCCTACGGCTTCGGGAAGACCCACTTGCTGAACGCGCTCGCCTGGGAGGCCATGCGCAACGAACCGACCAAGCGGGTCGTTTACCTGACCGCCGAGAAGTTCACCTCGACCTTCGTCAAAGCGCTGCAGGACAAGCAGACCGCGGCCTTCAAGGATGAGCTGCGCAACGCCGACCTGCTGCTGATCGACGACGTCCACTTCGTGGCCGGTAAGACGCAGACCCAGGAAGAGCTGTTCCACACCCTGATCGCGCTGGTCGAGGACGGCCGCCGCGTGGTGATGACCGCCGACCGCTCCCCCACCGAGATCTCGGAGATGGAGCCGCGGCTACGGTCGCATCTGCAGGCCGGTCTGGTCTGCGGCATCGAGCCGGCGGACCGCGCGCTGCGGCTGGGCATCCTGGAGCGTAAGCTGCAGACCCTGGCCCAGCAGGGCAAGTTCCTGCCGTCCGCCAAGCCCGAGGTCATGCAGTTCCTGGCCGACCGCTTCACCGACAGTGTCCGCGAGCTGGAAGGCGCGTTGAACACCCTGGTGGCCCGCGTCGGCGGCGATGTGGCGCGGCTGACCCTCGACGAGGCTCAGACGATCCTTCGCCCGCACCTGTCGTGCAACGAGCGCAAGGTGACGGTGGATCAGATCCAGAAGACCGTGTCCGAGCACTACGGGCTGAAGCAGGCCGATCTGATCTCCGAGCGCCGCGCGCGTGCAGTCGCCCGGCCTCGCCAGGTGGCCATGTGGCTGGCCAAGCAGATCACCACCCGGTCCCTGCCCGACATCGGCCGCCGCTTTGGCGGGCGCGACCACACGACGGTGCTGCACGCCGTGCGCCGCATCGAGAGCCTGAAGGCCGAAGACCCGGCCATCGCGCGCGACGTGGACGTGCTGCTGCGGAAGCTGCGGGGCTAGACGGCTGCAATGCTGTAGGGTGGGGCTGTCGCGCAATCGCGGCCGCCCTGCCTGAAAAGCTGCCCATGTCTGGAAAAGACCTCAAGGGTTCCGGCCTGACCGACCGCCTGTCCGCCGCCGCCGACGCCAAGGCGGCGCTGCTGGCGAAGCTGAAGCCCAAGCCGACGGTCACCGATCCCCTGTTCGAGCAGCGGGCCGCCCTGCGCGAAGCTGAGCGCAAGGCCGAGCTCAGTGAGGTGCGCACCGCGCGCGCCGATGAGAAGGAAGCGACCCGTGCGGCCGCAGCCGACGCCCTGGCCGCCAATCAGGCCGCGGTCGACGCGGCCGCGGAAGCCGCGCTCGCCGAAAAGCGGGGCGCACGCAAGGAACGCAAGCAGCTCACCAAGGCCGAGGCCCAGACCAAGCGCGACGCCCGCTACGCGGCCCGCAAGGCGCGCTAGAGCCGCCCGGCCTCCGCTGCGTGGGCCACGAACGCCATCCGCGCCAGCATCGGCTCATCGGCGGCGGGGCCGGCGGCCAGCGCGAAGCTTCCATCGTCCACCCGGCGGCCGGTCCGGGCGTCCACGACAACCGGCTCGGCCTGGGCGCCCGTCTCGGTGTCCACCAGACCGCTCGCCAGGCCTTCCTTGGCGAAGTGGCGGTTGCCGAAGGCCATGATGGCGTAGAGCACCGGGCGGAAGTCGCGGCCCATCTCGGTCAGCACATATTCATCGCGCGGCGGGCGCCGGCTGTAGGGCCGCCGCTGCAGGAACCCGGCCTCCACCAGCCGCGTGAGCCGGTCGGCGAGGATGTTAGGCGCCACGCCCAGGCTTTTGCGGAACTGGTCGAACCGGGTGAGCCCGTGCAGGGCGTCGCGCAGGATCATCAGGCTCCACATGTCGCCGGCGCGCTCCACCGTGCGGGCCACGGGACAAAGGCTGCTGTCGAACTCAGAAATTCTCATGCGCCGGAATCTGGGGGACTGACTTGTGATTTGCAAGTAACTGACCATTTGGCAGCGAGGCGACGAGACGCCGCCGCATGGAGAACCTGAAATGACCCAAGCCCACAGCCACGGCACGGCCCTCGTCACCGGCGCGTCCGCCGGCATCGGCGCGACCTACGCCGACCGCCTCGCCAAGCGTGGCCACGACCTGATCCTGGTGGCGCGCGACGCCGCCCGCCTGGAGGAGCTCGCAACCCGCCTGCGCGCCGAGACCGGCGCGGACGTCGAGGTGTTCCGCGCCGACCTGACCGACCCCGCCGACCTGGCGCGGCTCGAAGATCGCCTGGCGCACGACAGCGCCATCGACCTGGTGGTCAACAACGCCGGCGCGGCGCTGTTCGGCGGCTTCCTGGAACATGGCCCTGAGCAGATCGAAAACCTGGTCCGGCTGAACATCGTGGCGGTGGCCCGGCTGGCCAACGCGGCGGCCAAGGCGTTCAACGCCCGCGGCCGCGGGACCCTGATCAATGTGGGGTCGGTCGTGGCCCTGCTGCCGGAGTACCGCAGCGTGGTCTACGGCGCGACCAAGGCCTTCGTCCTCTACCTGACCCAGGGACTGAACGAGGAAATCGGCGGCGCTGGAGTCAAGCTGCAGGCCGTCCTGCCCGGCGCCACGCGCACCGAGATCTGGGAACGCTCCGGCCGCGACCCGGCGGCCCTCGATCCGGCTCGAACCATGGACGTGGACGAACTGGTGGACGCCGCCCTGGCCGGCCTCGACAAGGGCGAGCTGGTGACCATCCCGTCCCTGCTGGACCCCGCCGAGTGGGACGCCTTCCAGGCCGCGCGCCTGAAGATGGCCCCGAACCTCTCCAACGCCCATCCGGCGGATCGTTACGGCGTTCGTGTCCCCATCGACGCCTGAGCCTCGACGAACTCAAAGAAAAGGGCGGCTGGATTGCTCCAGCCGCCCTCGTCATGTCTGCCGTGGCAGGTCGCTTAGGCGTCCGCGCCTTCCGGCTGTTCCTGCTTGGAGGTCAGGTCTTCGCCGGTTTCCTGGTCGACGATCTTCATCGACAGGCGGGTCTTGCCGCGATCGTCGAAGCCCAGGAGCTTCACCTTCACGGACTGGCCCTCGGTGAGGATGTCGGAGACCTTGTTCACGCGTTCATTGGCGATCTGGCTGACGTGCACCAGGCCGTCCTTGGCGCCGAAGAAGTTCACGAAGGCGCCGAAGTCGACGATCTTCACGACCTTGCCCGTGTAGATCTGGCCGATCTCGGGTTCCGAGGCGATCGACTTGATCCACTCCTTGGCCGCGTCGATCTTCGACTGCTCGGCGGCCGCGATCTTGATCGTGCCGTCTTCGCCGATGTCGATCTTGGCGCCGGTTTCGGCGGTGATCTCACGGATCACCTTGCCGCCCGAACCGATCACTTCGCGGATCTTGTCCACCGGGATCTTGATGGTCTCGATCTTCGGAGCGTATTCGCCCAGCTCGTGACGCGGCGCTTCCATGGCCTTGGCCATCTCGCCGAGGATGTGCTCGCGGCCGCCCTTAGCCTGAGCGAGCGCCCGCTTCATGATCTCCTCGGTGATGCCGGCGATCTTGATGTCCATCTGCAGCGAGGTGATGCCGTCGGAGGTGCCGGCCACCTTGAAGTCCATGTCGCCGAGGTGGTCCTCGTCACCCAGGATGTCGGAGAGGACCGCGAAGCCGTCGGATTCCAGGATCAGGCCCATGGCGATGCCGGAGACCGGCTTCTTCAGAGGCACGCCCGCGTCCATCAGGGCCAGCGAGGAGCCGCAGACCGAGGCCATGGACGAGGAGCCGTTGGACTCGAAGATCTCCGAGACTAGGCGGATCGTGTAGGGGAAATCTTCGACGCTCGGCAGCATCGGGCGGATCGCCCGCCACGCCAGCTTGCCGTGGCCGACTTCGCGGCGGCCCGGGGCGCCCATGCGGCCCGTTTCCCCGACCGAGAAGGGCGGGAAATTGTAGTGCAGCATGAACTTCTCGTAGTACTTGCCCTCGAGGGCGTCGATGAGCTGTTCGTCGTCGCCGGTGCCGAGCGTGGCCACGACCAGAGCCTGGGTCTCGCCGCGGGTGAACAGCGCCGAGCCGTGAGCGCGGCTGAGCACGCCCACTTCCGACACGATCTGGCGGACCTGATCGACCTTGCGGCCGTCGATGCGGATGCCGGTGTCGAGGATGTTGCGGCGGACGACGTCGGCTTCCAATTCCTTGAAGACCGCGCCCAGCTTGTCCGGGCCGATCCCGGCCGGGTTCTCGTCGGACTTGCCGAACTTGTCGGTGGCCTTGGCCTTGGCCGCGGCGACCGCGTCCTGGCGTTCCAGCTTGGCGGGGATCTTGAAGGCGGCGGCGAGGTCCTTGCCGATGGCCTTCTTCATCTCCGCCTTGATGGCGTCGGTGTCGTCGGGCTGGAAGTCGAAGGGCTCCTTGGCGGAGTGCTCGGCCAGCTCGATGATCGCGTCGATGACGGGTTGCATGCCGGCGTGGGCGAACATCACCCCCTTCAGCACTTCATCTTCGGTCATTTCCTGGATTTCGGACTCGACCATCATGACCGCGTCCGAGGTGCCGGCGACCACCAGGTCCATCCGGCTGTCCTTCATCTCTTCGAGCGTCGGGTTGAGGACGTACTCACCATTGACGTAGCCGACGCGGGCGCCGGCAATCGGGCCCATGAAGGGGGCGCCCGAGATGACCAGGGCGGCCGAGGCGGCCACCAGGGCCACGATGTCGGGATCGTTTTCCAGGTCGTGGGCCAGGACGGTGCAGACGACCTGCACTTCGTTCTTGAAGCCCTTGATGAACAGCGGGCGGATCGGACGGTCGATCAGGCGGCTGGTCAGGGTTTCCTTCTGGCTCGGCGCGGCTTCGCGGCGGGGGAAGGAGCCCGGGATCTTGCCCGCGGCGTAGAACTTTTCCTGATAGTTCACGGTCAGGGGGAAGAAGTCCTGGCCTGGCTTGGCGCTCTTGGCGAAGACGGCGGTGGCCAGCACCATGGTCTCGCCGTAGGTGGCCAGGACGGAACCGTCAGCCTGACGGGCCATGCGGCCGGTTTCGAGCGTGAGCGTCTTGCCGCCCCACTCGATGGTCTTGCGTTTGATATTGAACATGTTCGCTTCTTTCTCATCCCGCGGGCGTATTCCCGGCGGGGGCGGACAGGGATCGGGCTTCCGAAATCCTCTCCAAATGAACAGGCGATGAGGACTTCGTGTGAGCCCTCGGCGTGTGCGGCGGTCCCGAACTGAAGAGGGATCGCCAGTGCCGCATTGGGTCCCCCGGCCTGTTGCGGAGGAGCGGCGGAACGAATTCATCGAGCCCGATGGGGCTGGCCGGGAGGGCCTGCCCCAAAGGACTTTCAGACGAGACTAGCGGCGCAGGCCGAGGGTCTCGATCAGCTTCTGATAGCGGTCCACGTCGGACTTCTTCAGGTGGTCAAGGAGCGACCGGCGGGCGGACACCAGCTTGAGCAGGCCCCGGCGTGAATGGTTGTCCTTCTTGTGCGTCTTGAAGTGTTCGGTGAGGTTCGAAATCCGTTCGGACATGATCGCCACCTGGACTTCGGCGCTGCCCGTGTCCGCGTCGCCGCGGGCATGGGACTTGATCACTTCAGCCTTGCGTTCGGCCGTAATCGACATCGGTCAATCTCCGCTCTTGTCGAGATGAAAGACCCGCGAGGGTTCGAGCCGGCCCGCGCGCATCTCGCAGAGGGCGACGACCGATCCGCCCGCCGTGGCTGAAACGGTGCGAGAGCCGGGTTTGAGCCTGGCTTTGACCGATTCCACCTGTCGGGGAACGAGAACGATCGCGCGTCCCTGCTTCAGTCGGAAAGCGTCTTCGGCGGTCACGGCCAGCTCCGGGATGTCGTCCAGGGCGGTCTCGACCGGAAGCAATAGCTCCGACTGGCGGGCCTTATGCCCTAAATCCTCAAGGAATTCCAGCGTCACCGCAGATTGTTCGGTGAAACGTCCCACACGGGTGCGGCGCAGGTCGCTGACATGCCCACAGGCGCCCAGCATTTCGGCCAGGTCGCGGGCAATGGCGCGGACATAGGTGCCCTTGCCGCAGACGATCTCCAGGGTGATGTGGCCCGCGTCCGGAACCTCCGCCACGCAGGCGGAATGGATGGTCACGATGCGCGCGGCCAGTTCCACGATCTCGCCGGCGCGGGCCAGGTCATAGGCGCGTTCGCCGTCCACCTTGATCGCCGAATAGGCCGGCGGGACCTGGCTGATCTCGCCGACAAAGGCTGGCAGGGCGGCCTCGACCTGAGCCGGCGTCGGGCGCACGTCCGACTGCGCCGTCGTCTCGCCCTCGCGGTCATAGGTCGCGGTCGTGCGCCCCCAGGCGATGGTGAAGCGGTAGGCCTTGTCGGCGTCAACCAGGAACGGGACCGTCTTGGTCGCCTCGCCCAGCGCGATCGGCAGGATGCCGGTGGCCAGGGGATCGAGCGTGCCGGCATGGCCTGCCTTCTGCGCCTCGTACAGTCGGCGGACCTTGCCCACCGCCTGGGTCGAGCCCAGGTCGAAGGGTTTGTCCAGGCAGATCCAGCCCGAGACCGCCCGGCCCTTTTTCCTACGGCTCACGGTCGTCCGCCCCGCCCTTGCCAGGCGCCGTCGCCTTCACCCCTCCGGTCTTGGATCCCGGAACCTTGGGCGTGATGCGGTGGGTCTCGGCGGGGGGCTCGAACACCGGCTCGGGCTCCACCTTGGCCAGGTCCTCGCGGATCTTGGGGTTGTCGAACAGGCGCGCCATCTTGGCGGCGTCCTCGAAGCTC
>NZ_DATAPY010000174.1:0-37860 GCF_036264965.1 Phenylobacterium sp. | reverse complement strand
GTTGGTGTCGATCAGCGGGAAGAACTTCTTGAGCATCGTGCCGGGGCTCTGCGGGCCGCCCTTCAGCTCGGCTAGCGAGAGTTTGCCGTCCATGTTGTCGTCCATGACGTCCAGCATGAGGTTCGCCTGCATCAGCTTCTCATAGTCATCCCTGGGGTTCTTCGCCGTCTCGCCGGCCCAGTGATAGTGGATGTAGACCGCCAGCATCTCCTCGAAGGACTGCTCGCCCCAATAGACCGTCTTGGTCGGGTCAGGGTTGCCGGGATTGCGGGCGGAATTGTCGTAAACCCAGTGGGTGATGATCTTCGACCCGGCCGGCACATTGAGCGGCTTGGCCAGCACATAGTCCCACTGCCAGTTGAAGTCGTACCGCGGCATGGCCAGCAAGGTCTCTTCCCTGCCGTCCGGATAGCGGATGGAGACGTTCGCCGAGACGCCGCGCTTATGGGAGTGCGGGGTGAAGGCGTAGACCACCGCGTCCTTGGGGAATTCGATATAGGCGACTTCCTTGTGGTCGCGCTCGCCCGCGGGGATCTCGATGGAGAAGTCGAAGATGCCGAAGGTGCGCCGCGGGTATTTCGGCTCCTCGCCCTTGGGATAGAAGTAGAGCCCGAGCTTGGTGTTCTCGACCGTCTCCTTGCCGTAGGTCGTGTAGTGGGCCTGGAAGGCCAGGCCGCTGCCGGGCGGAATCCACAGGCCTGAGTCCTGCGCCATCTTCTGGTAGCCGACGCCGGGGACATAGCCCTGCAGCAGGGTCTCGAACGGAGAGCCGGCGACTGTCTGACCCGCGGGCGTGTCGCTGGGCGCCACGCCTGACAGGATGTGGTGCACCGCCTGGCGGTCGTTGACCACGAAGGCCGAGCCCTTCAGCCAGCGGCCCTCGGTCATGACGTTCTTCACCGACGGATACTGGTAGTCGATGACCCCGCTGGCCGGGACCTTCATGCTCGGGATCTCGACGATCTTGTCGGGCTTGCCCCACGGCCACTCCGGCGCCTGGAAGCTGATCTTCTTCAGCGGATCCTCACCGGTCCCGCGCGGCGCGCCGGCGTCGATCCAGTGGACCAGGGTCTTCATCTGGTCCGGCGACAACCGCCCGTCGTCCTTCCACTGGCCCACCGTCTCATCCGGCTCGAAGGGCGGCATGCGGTGGGTGCGGATCACCTCGCGGATCATCGGCGAGAAGCCCTTGACCTGCTCGTAGCTGGTGAGCGGCATCGGGCCGATCCCGCCGGGCTGGTGGCAGGTGGAGCACTTGGCTTCGACCATCGGGGCGATGGTCTTGGCGTAGGAGATTTGGGCGAAGGTCGCGGCCTTGGCCCGCTCGGGGAAGGCGATCAACTGGCCGGCGGGCTCGCGGCTGGTCAGGGCGACCTTCTGGCCGGCGACCAGGGCGTCGACGGCGGCCTTGGCGCCATCCACCGGGCCACGGTAGGCGATGGACCAGCTGCGCGGATCGATGACGATCACCTCGGCGGCGCGGGTCACGCCGAGTTCCTCGCCGACCAATTGCTCGTAGTCGAACAGGATCGGCATATCGAGCCCGGCGGCCTTGGCGTCGGCGATCACCGGATCGCGGCGGTCGCCGAGGCGGCTGTCGACGGCCAGCATCTCGACGCCCTTGTCGGCGTAGGCGGCCTTCAGCGCCATCAGCGCGGGCGCGTCGGCATGCAGCTGCTTGTCGCCGGAGGCGTAGGTCACCAGGACAACGGCCTTGTCCTGACCCATCCAATAGAGCTGCCGGCCGAACAGGTTCTGGTCGGCCAGCAGGAAGTCATCCACCCGCGCCGGCCCGGCGGCCTTCGGCGCCTCGGCCTTGGCGCTCGAAACGCCGTGCGGTGAGGCCATCAGCGCGATGGCGCTGACCGTTGTCGCCAGCAGGCCCAGACCCGCGATCACCTTACGTGAAGTCCTCATGGCGTCTCTCCCTTGCCCTCTTGTGAGGGACGGCCTGTCGACCTTGCTCTCCAGCGACGCATCACTTACTGGCTGGACAGCCAACAATAATGCATTTTAGGAGGACTGGCGCAAGAACCTTGGCCGGCCCCTAGGCGGGTTTGGCGGCCAAGGGCGCAGAGGGTAGCTTTCCACCCCGATGGACGACACAGCGCAGAAAACGAATCGGCGGCGCCGGACCCAGGCGGAGCGGCGCGATGAATCCGAGCGGGGCCTGGTGAAGGCTGCGGTCGCCCTGGTCTCCGAAGAGGGCGTGAGCGCCAGCACCTTCGAGGCGATCGCGCGCCGCAGCGGCTACAGCCGCGGCCTGGTCGGGCAACGATTCGGCTCGAAGCTGGGCCTGATCGAGGCGGTGATCACCTATCTGCATGGCGGACGGGAAAGCTTCGCCGAGGGCGGAAAGCTCGATGGGCTGTCCGGTCTGGAGGCCCTCCTCACCTATGCCGACCACTATGTTCAGAGGCTCTCGCATATGGGCGAGGTGCAGGCCTATTTCCGGCTAATGGCCTGGGCGGTGGCGGACATCTCGGCGTTCCGGTCGGTGTTCGCCGCCGAGCACGGCCGCATCGGCGCGCGGTTCGAAGTCTGGATCCGGCAGGGCCAGGCCGAGGGCCAGATCCGGCCGGACCTGGACGCGACCGCCGCGGCCCTGATGGTCGGCAGCCAATTGCTGGGGCTCTCGATCCAGGTGCTGATCGACCCGGCGATGGACCTCGGCCCGATCCGCGCTACCTACCTGGCGACGCTGCGCCAGGCGTTCTCGGCCTCCGGGGGCCGTTGACACCCGACGGCGCCGCTCAGCCAGCCGGATGGCTCACTGCCGCAATGCCGACGTTCTGAGGCGCCGCAAAGGGTCGGATGCCGCGCCTAGTCCTCGCACCGCAGCCGATACCCAATCCCGGGCTCGGTCATCAGCAGTTCGGGGCTCGATGGGTCGGCTTCCAGCTTCTGGCGCAGCTGGGCCATCAGCACGCGGACGAACTGGGCGTCGGCGTTGGTGTCGGCGCCCCAGACGGCCAGGATGATCTGCTTGTGGGTGACCACCTGGCCGGCGTGGCTCGCGAGGATGCGCAACAGCTGGTACTCGCGCGGCGTCAACCGCACCTCCTCGCCCTGGATCATCACCCGGCGCGCCGGGAAATTGATCTCCAGCTCGCCGAACTGGAACTTGGGCTGGGCGGAGAACCGGCGCTCGCGCCCGCGCATCACCGCGCGGATCCGCGCCAGGAGCTCGCCCACCCCCACCGGCTTGTTGACGAAGTCGTCGGCGCCCAGGTCCAGGGCGGCGATCTTCTCGCTCTCAAGATCCCGCGCCGACAGCACGATGATCGGGGCGTCCGACCACTCGCGGATGCGCTGGATCACCTCCTTGCCGTCCATGTCCGGCAGGCCGAGATCGAGGATCACCACCTCGGAGGGCTCGTTGGAGAGCTGCGCCAGCGCGCCCTCGCCGTCCTCCGCGGCCGTGACGACGAAACCGGCCGCCGCCATCGCCGGCGTCAGCGCGCGTACGATCTGCGGTTCGTCGTCGACGATCAGCAGCCGGCCCAAACTCGCGCTCATCCGACCCGCACTCCCAATCCAGACCCGGTCATACCCTGACCGCCGGCAGCGTCAGCGACATCACCATGCCGCTCGGCCCGTCGGTGCGCAGCGCCGCACTCGCCTGGCCGCCCATGCCCTGCATCACCCCGCGCACGATGGAAAGCCCCAGGCCGGTTCCGGGGAGGCGTTTGGCCGCCGCGCCGCGGTAGAACTTGTCGAACAGCTTGCCGAGTTCGCCCTCCGGCACGCCGGGGCCCTCGTCGGTCACCTGCACCACCACCTGGCCGCCGTGCGGGAAGCTGGTCAGCGCGATGGTCCCGCCGTCGGGGCTGTAGCGCACCGCGTTCTCCAGCACATTGGCCAGCGCCACCTCGAACAGCACCGGGTCGCCCATGGCCACGTCGGCGCCCTCGCCCAGCTTGCAGGAGATCTTGCGCTGGCCGCGCAAGCGTTCGAAGCGCTTGCGGGTGCGGTCGACCACCTCGGCCAGGTCGAACACCGCGCTCGCCGGCTCCAGCGCCCCGCCCTCCAGCCGGGTCATGTTCAGCAGGTTGGTGACAAAGGCGTTCAGCCGCTCGGCCTCTTCCTGGATGGTGGCGGTGAGGTCGTGGCGGGTCTTGGCGTCGAACTGGTCGCCGAACTCCTGCAGCGACGAGGCCGAGGCCAGCACGGCGGCCAGCGGGGTGCGCAGGTCGTGGCTGATCGAGGACAGGAGCGCGTTGCGCAGGTCCTCGGTGCGCGAGCGGGCCTCGGCGTCGGCCTTGGCGACGGTCAGCGACGCGCGCGCCATGGCCGTCGCCCCAGCGTCGGCGAGGATCTGCAGGAGGTTCTCCTCGTCGGCGGCGGGCGGCGGGTCGGCGCGCCAGCCGGCCAGCGCCCCGCTCGCCAGGCGCCGCACCCGCCAGCCCGCCGCCTCGATGGTCCGGGGCTCGCCCGCCTCGGCGGCCAGCGCGCGGGCCGCGGACAGCACCATCGGCTCCGGCTCCGCGCCGCCGGCCGCGCACAGCACGTCGCGGTCCATGACGAAGGCCTGCCCCCGCGCCGCGGCGGCCAGGTGGTCGGCCAGCCGCGCCCGGATCAGGCCGGGGTCATCCGACGCCGAGAACTCCCGCGTGCCCTCGAACAGCACCGCGGTGGTCAGCGCCCGGGTCTGCGCGCGCTTGGCCTCCTCGCGCACGCGCCCCGTCAGGTTGCCCATCAACAGCGCCACCGTCGGGAAGGTCAGCAGGACAAGGAAATCCTCGGGCGTATAGGCCGCCAGGCTGATGTGGCTGCGGGCCAGATAGAAATTGTAGATCACGAAGGAGGCCGCCGCGGCCAGGTAGCCGGGCCCCGATCCCACCAGGTAGGCGGTCACCAGCACGCCCACCAGATAGGCCCCGGCCACCCGGTTCGACCCGGTCACCCGCTCCAGCACCAGCGCGCCCGCCGTCGAGATCGCCACCAGCACCACGGCCAGCGCATAGCGCCCCGGCGTGCTCAGCGAGCCGATCCACGTGGGGGAAATGTCGACGCGGCGGGTCAAATTCCTGGGGCTCGGCTCGGTCGGAAGGTCGACGGCGGCGCACTGTGCCCGCTTGCGCCCTCGGCGCCCAGCATGCCGGGCTTATGCCGTCGCGCGCCGCCTCAAGGTGAGACGCCGGCCAGCCAGGCCTTGAACTCCGGCCGCTCCAGCAGGCGCTCCGAATAGCGCGCCGCCGCGCCGGACTTGTCGCCGAAGTCGCTGAGCTTCACCCCATAGGTGCGGAACCGGGTCGCCACGGGCGTGTAGAAGGCGTCGACGATGCCCCACTCCTCGCCGCCCAGGTGCGGACCGCCGAACTTGGTCAGGAGGCCCGTCCACAGGGTCACGATCCGGCGGATATCCTTGTGCGTCGCCTTCGACAGGGTCACCGGCTTCGGCCAGGCCGTCAGGTCCATGGGGCATTCCCCGCGCAGGGACGAGAAGCCCGAGTGCATCTCGGCCGCCGCCGAGCGCACATAGGCCCGCATCCGCGCGTCCTTCGGCCACAGCTCCATGTCCGGGAACCGCTCGGCCAGGTACTCGCAGATCGCCAGCGAGTCGGAGATCTGCACGTCGCCGTCCTTCAGCGCCGGCACCAGGCCGGTCTGCGAATGGGGCAGGATCGCCGCCTCCGAGCCGCCGTTGCCCTGGCGCAGCTGGATGATCCGCTCCTCGAACGGCACGCCGGTCTTCTTCAGCACAAGCCACGGCCGCAGCGACCAGCTCGACCACGCCTTGGTGCCGATCACGAGTTCCATCGAGCCTCCTTACGCCCTGAGCTTCCAGGCGATAGCGCGGCGACGCCGCGTCCTTCAAGGCCCTAATGCCAGGGTTTGCCTAAGCACCCGTTAGGGCGCGTCAGAGGAAATAGATCAAAAAGCCGCAGAAAACGTGGCCAAAATCTAAGGCCGGCCCGCGTCGCGCGAGAACAGCAGGTCCTGCCACTTCCAATCGCCCGCGCCCATGGCCAGCCGCGAAGCGCCCGGCCCGTCGTTCAGCGACAGGACGATCAGCCCGTGCACCGGCTCGGCGCGGCAGGCCACCGGCGCAAAGGCCACGCGCCACATGATCGCCTCGCGCACCGCCGCCAGGCCCTCGCCCTCCTGCCCCGGATGGCGCACCCAGGCGCCGTCCCAGACGCGGATCGCCTTGCCCGCGTCGCCCGCTTCGACGACCGCCGCCTGCACGCCGTGATCCTCGCGCAGGGCCTTCTGCAGCCAGCGGGCCATGTCGCACCCCTGCCCGCCGCCGGCCCCTGAGCCCACGGTCGCCGCGCCCGCCAGCTGCGCGTCGCTCATCTCCACCGACGGGACGAAGGCCGGCCCCGGCCGGGCCGCGATCGGCGCAATGGTCACCGGCAGCTTCGCCGCGCGCCCCAGCTTGGGCGGCGGCGGATTGTCCGGCTTCGGCTCGGGCGCGCTTTCCGGCGCCGCCGGTGCGGGCGGCGTCGGCGTGACCAGCGCCACGCTTATCACCGGCGTCTCCGCGGGCTTGGGCGGCGGCGTCCACGTCACCAGCAGGGCGACCCCTGCGGCGACGTGGACGGCCAGGCTCAAGGCCACCGCACCCCACCTACGCCGGGAAGGGGGCCGGCCCCGACGCCGGCTCACAGCCCCCGCCGTTACGCGAGGACGATCAGCACGACGCGCCGGTTCTGCGCGCGGCCGTCACGCTTGTTGTTCGGCGCCACCGGATCGTCCGGCCCATAGGAAATCGTGCCGATCCGGTTCAGCGCCACGCCGTGCTCGTTCAGATAGCGCCGCACGGCTTCCGCCCGCTCTTCGCCCAGCCGGTAGTTGACCTCCTTCGGCCCCGTCGCGTCGGTGTGGCCCTGCACCTCGATGTAGACGTTGCGGTTGTCGGTCTTCAGCTTGTCCACGAAGGCGTCCAGCCGCGCCTGCGCCTCAGGCGACAGCGCCGCCTTCGACACGCCGAACTTCATGCTGTCGTCCTGCAGCACCTGCGAATAGAGGAACTTGCCCTCGGCCAGCTTGCCCGCCGCGGTCGCCCGCTCCAGCGCGTCCTTGGTCGACTGGTCCAGATTGGCCAGCTTCGCATCGTGATCGCTCACCTTGGCGGTGACGTCGCTCACCTGGCCGGACACCGCGTCGACCCGCGTGGAGACCTGTCCCACCTGCTCGTTGACGAACTTCTTGGTGGCGCAGCCCCCCAGGCCCGCCATCCCCAGGACCGCTACCCCTGCGATCAAAACCCGCGACAGTCGTTGGCTCATCGATATCTCCCATCTCAAGGCGGCCCACGCCGCCATAAACCCACCGACCGAGCCCCCATTGCAGAGATGAAAAGCGGCGCCGTCCCGACCCGAAAAGGGCCATTCCTGGGCGCAGCTTGGCTGTGGAAAACAAGGAGGAGAACCACGGAAAACACGGAAAGAGCACGGAAAAGAACCATTCAAGCCCTGCTCTTCGATCGCGCCTCGACGCGATCAATGTTCAGCCCAGGGCTTCGGTAGGTGCGCTCGACCGACTCGGCGCCTTCCGTGCTCTTTCCGTGTTTTCCGTGGTTCCCTCTCTTCCTCCTCCCGCGTCACCCTCACCCCCAATAACCGGCATCACCAATCCAACGCTGCTGATCGCGAGCCACATCAAGCCGTGGCGTCTCTGTGCAACGTCAAACGAGCGTCTCGACGGAATGAATGGCCTACTTCTTACCCCGGACGCCGACCTGCTGTTCGACCGTGGGTTCATCAGCTTCAAAGATGACGGCGAAACGCTAGTTTCACCCAGGGTCGACAAATTCGACTTGAGACGGCTTGGCTTCGCCGAACTCGCTATCGAGCGCTTCGGGTTCGAAGAGGCGCCCGCGGTTTGGAGGACCGAGAGTTTCGCACCTCGCCAGTGCGGCTATCTCGACTATCACCGACGTGAGGTGTTCGTCGCCTAGCCCCTATCCACCTCCCCACACCCCCGCTAACCTCCCCCCCAAACCGCCGCCCGCCCGCGGGCGGCGAGAACAACATTCGGGGAACGTTTCAGCATCATGACCGCCACGTCCGCGGGCGCCGCGCCTGCCACTTCGCCCGCCGCCAAGCCGGTCTATTCGGAGAACTACAAGCGGCTGATCCTCTTCCTGCTGGTCACGGCCTATACGCTGAACTTCATCGACCGCACGATCATCGCCACGCTCGGCCAGCCGATCAAAGACACGCTGAAGATCACCGACACCCAGCTGGGCCTGCTGGGCGGGCTCTATTTCGCGCTGCTCTACACCTTGCTGGGCATCCCGATCGCGCGGCTGGCTGAGCGGTTCAGCCGCGTGAACATCATCTCCGCGGCGATCGTCATCTGGTCGGGGTTCACCGCGCTCTGCGGCACGGCGAGCGGCTTTGCGGTGCTGGCGGCCTATCGCTTCGGGGTGGGGATCGGCGAGGCGGGGCTAAGCCCGCCGGCGCATTCGCTGATCAGCGACTATTACGAGCCGAAGAAGCGGGCCTCGGCGCTGTCGATCTACTCCTTCGGCATTCCGCTGGGGACGATGATCGGGGCGGTGGCCGGCGGGCTGATCGCCAAGACCTTCGGCTGGCGGGTGGCCTTCATGGTGGTGGGGCTGCCCGGCGTGGCGGTGGCGATTGCGCTTAGAGTTCTCGTGAAGGAGCCGCCGCGCGGGCATTCGGAGCCTGAGCCGGTGGCGCGGGCGGCGGGCGCCGAGCCCTTTGCGGGCGAGGAGCTGGTTCCGGCGGCGCCGGCGGCGACCTCGCTGAGGCGCGAGCTCAAGGAGATGGGCTCCGTGGTGGGCCTCCTCTTCGGCAAGTGGCCGATCCTGAACATGGTGCTGGGGATCACGCTGGTGTCCTTCGCGGGCTATGGCGGGGGCCAGTTCGTGCCGCCCTATTTCCTGCGCACCTTCCATCTGGACGTGGCCCAGGTGGGGCTGATCACCGGCCTGGTGGCGGGGTTCAGCCAGGGGCTGGGGACGCTGATCGGCGGGCCCCTGACCGATCGCCTGTCGAAGCTGTCGCCGCGCTGGTATGCGCTGGTGCCGGCGATCGGGGTGACGCTGGCCTATCCGGCGATCGTGGGCATCTACACCGCGCCGTCGTGGCAGGTGGCCGCGGCCTTCATGCTGCTGCCGGGGCTGCTCTCCTACGTCTATCTCGCGCCGACCTTCGGGGTGGTGCAGAACATGGCGCCGACCCATCAGCGGGCGACCGCGGCGGCGATCCTGCTATTCTTCCTGAACCTGATCGCGCTCGGCGGGGGCCCGCCCTTCACCGGCTGGGTGATCGACCACTTCGCGGCCTTCCACTATGCGCACGCCGGGTCGGGGACGATCTGGGACGCGATCAACGGGTTCTTCGGCTCGCACCCGGCGGACTTCCAGGCGGCCTGCCCGGGCGGCAAGGCGGCGAAGACGGCGAGCGACGCGGCCAAGGCGGCGTGCTCGGGCGCGCTGGTGCTGGGCACCCGGCACGGCATCCTGGTGGCCTACGCCTTCGGCCTCTGGGGCGCCTTCCACTACCTCCTGGGCAGTTTCGGCCTGGCCAAGGCCATGTCCAAAGCCCGCGCCGACCGCGGCGAGAGCGACTAGCCGACCTCCCCCATCGCGACGGCGATGGGGGGGCGAGGCGATCACTTTTTCATCTCAAAATTTGACTTGGGAAGGGGCCCGCCGTCATACCCTGGGGACATGATCCCCCGCTACGCCCGCAAGGAAGCCGCCGCCATCTGGAGCCCCCAGACGCGCTTCAAAATTATGTTCGAAATTGAAGCCTATGCGGCCGACGCCATGGCCGAGCTGGGCGTCATCCCCAAGGAAGCCGCCCGGGTCATCTGGGAAAAGGGCGAGGACGCCGTCTGGGACGCCGACCGCATCGACGAGATCGAGCGCGAGGTGAAGCACGATGTCATCGCCTTCCTGACCCACGTCACCGAGGTGGTGGGCCCGGAAGCTCGGTTCCTGCACCAGGGCATGACCAGTTCGGACGTCAATGACACCGCCCTGGCAGTTCAACTTTGCCGTGCCACTGACTTATTGCTCGAGGATGTCGACCTGGTGCTGGCGGCGCTGAAGCGCCGGGCCTACGAACACCGCTTCACGCCGACCGTCGGGCGCAGCCACGGCATCCACGCCGAGCCCACCACCTTCGGCCTGAAGCTCGCCGGCCACTACGCCGAGTTCGTCCGCGCCCGAGAGCGGCTGGCCATGGCCAAGTTCGAGATCGCCACCTGCGCGATCAGCGGCGCCGTGGGGACGTTTGCGAACGTGGCGCCCGAGGTGGAAGCCTATGTCGCCGAGAAACTGGGCCTGGCGGTCGAGCCGGTCTCGACCCAGGTGATTCCCCGCGACCGCCATGCGGCCTATTTCGCGGCCCTGGGCGTGGTCGCTTCGTCCATCGAGCGGCTGGCCACCGAGATCCGCCACCTGCAGCGCACCGAGGTGCTCGAAGCCGAGGAGCCCTTCGACCCGGGCCAGAAGGGCTCGAGCGCCATGCCGCATAAGCGCAACCCGATTCTCACCGAGAACCTGACCGGTCTGGCGCGGCTGGTCCGCTCCGCCGTCGTGCCGGCCATGGAGAACGTCACCCTCTGGCACGAGCGCGACATCAGCCACTCCTCCGTCGAGCGGGGGATCGCCCCGGACGCCACCGTGCACCTGGACTTCGCCCTGCGCCGCCTGGCCAGCGTGATGGAGCGGCTGGTGATCTACCCGGAGAATATGCTGAAGAACCTCGACCGCCTGGGCGGGCTGGTGCACTCGCAGCGGGTGCTGCTGGCGCTGACCCAGAAGGGCGTCGCCCGCGAGGTCGCCTACGCCGCCGTGCAGCGCAATTCCATGCGCGTCTGGCGCGGCGAGGGCCGGTTCCTGGATTTCCTGAAAGCCGATCCGGACGTGACGCTCTCAGACGCCGAGCTCTCGGAGCTCTTCGATTTCGGCTATCACTTCAAGAACGTCGACCGCGTATTCGCCCGCGTGTTCGGCGATGAGGCCAATGCGGTCGCCGCGAAGGAGGCCGCCCAGTAGGCGTAGCGCCTACTTGCCCTCGCGGACGCCTTCGCGCGCCTGGGCCAAGAGTTCGGCCATCTTCATGCGCACTTCGCCCTCGGAGATCTGCACGCCGGAGCCCTTGAGGTCCTCGAAGACCTTGCGCAGCACGTCTTCCTCGCCGGGCTGCTCCAGATCGGACTTCACCACGGCCTGGGCGTATTCGGCGACGTGCTTCTCGGTCAGGCCCATCAGGCCGGCCGCCCACTCGCCCAGCGCGCGGTTGCGCCGGGCCGCCGCGGTGAACTCCTGCTCTTGATCGAGCGCGAAACGCTTCTCGAAGCCACGTTCACGGTCGTCAAAGGTGGTCATGGGGTCCCTAAGCAAAGCCACTCTGCGGGCGATCACATATCCCGCCCGGTCGGGCGCCGCAATCGAAAGGCGGGGCTACGGCGAGGTTTGCGCCCCTGCGTCGCATCCGCTAATTTCCCGCCGCCTCATATGAAGCGAGACGCCGAGTCGAATCCGCGCGCGAGGGACTTGGACCCCGCGCGTTTTTCGTTATTTCGACCGGCAAAACCCTCGCGGACGGAGAAGGCGCGATTATGACCCGCCGTAAGAAGATCTATGAGGGCAAGGCGAAGATCCTCTACGAAGGTCCCGAGCCTGGCACCCTGATCCAGTACTTCAAGGACGACACCACCGCCTTCGACGCCACCAAAAAGGCCGTCCTGGAGGGCAAGGGGGTCATCAACAACCGGATCAGCGAGCACATCATGACCAAGCTCGCCTCCATCGGGGTGCAGAACCACTTCATCCGCCGCCTGAACCTGCGCGAGCAGCTGATCCGCGAGGTCGAGATCGTTCCGCTGGAGGTGATCTGCCGCAACGTGGCGGCCGGATCGCTCTCGACGCGCCTGGGTTTGCCCGAAGGCCAGGCCCTGCCGCGCTCGATCATCGAGTTCTGCCTGAAGGACGACAAGCTGCACGATCCGCTGGTCTCCGAGGAGCACATCACCGCCTTCAACTGGGCCACGACCCAGGAGATCGACGACATCATGGCGCTGACGCTGCGGGTGAACGACTTCCTGACCGGGATGTTCGGCGCGGTCGGCATCACCCTGGTGGACTTCAAGGTCGAGTACGGCCGCGTCTGGGAGAACGACTTCTCGCGCATCATCCTGGCCGACGAGATCAGTCCGGACAGCTGCCGGCTGTGGGACTCGACCACCAACGAGAAGCTCGACAAGGACCGCTTCCGCCGCGACCTCGGCAACGTCATCGAGAGCTACACCGAAGTTGCCCGCCGGCTTGGGATCATGAAGGAGATGCCCACGGTGATCCAAGGCGGTCTGCACTGATGAAAGCCACCGTCCATGTGTTCCTGAAGCCCGGCGTCCTCGACGTGCAGGGCAAGGCCGTCGAGCAGGCCCTGCACGGCCTGGGCTGGGGCGGCGTCTCCGGCGTCCGCGTCGGCCGCACGATCGAGTTCGATCTCACCGCCAAGGACGCCGCCGGCGCCGAGGCCGAGGTCAAGGCCATGTGCGACAAGCTCCTGGCCAATACGGTGATCGAAAGCTACCGCGTGGAGGTGGCGTGAGGCGGGCGACCGCCCTTCTCTTCCTCATCCCAGTCTCGCTTTGCGCCTGCGCGCCGAAGCCGCAGGAGGTCGTCTTCGCACCGGTCCCCCTTGACTGCGCCATGCCCTTCGATGCGCAAGCCGCGAAGATCACCGCCCAGCCGCACCTGCTGCCGGCCTCCCACGCACCGGGCGAGCCCTACTTCTTCTACTCGACGGATAATGGCCGTGCGTCCTACCTGATCACCGAGAAGGGCGCGCCGGGCCACCCGGCGATCATGATGCAGACCGCCGCCGGCGGGCAGGTGAAGACCCTGGGCTGCGCCTACGGCGACAAGACGGGCTACAAACAGCTCCTCGCCTATCTCGACAGCTTGAAGACCTGGACGCGCCGATGAGCGGCTTCAACCTCGCCCAGTTCAACATCGCTCGCCTGATCGCGCCGATCGAGGCGCCGGCCTCGGCCGAATTCCGCGAGGCGCTGGACCGGATCAACGCCCTGGCCGAGGCCTCGCCAGGCTTCGTCTGGCGCGCCACCGGAATCGGTTTCGACTCGGAGATACCGGCAGACGACGTCGATCCGATGCTGCTGGCCAACCTTTCGGTCTGGGAAAGCGCCGAGGCGCTCGCCGCCTTCGCCTACCGCTCGGCGCATGGCGGGTTCGTCAAGCGCGGCGACGCCTGGTTCGAGCCATCCGACCTCGCCCAGGTGGTGATGTGGTGGATCCCCGCCGCGAGCTCGCCGACCCGCGCCGAGGCCTTCGCGCGCCTCGATCGCCTGCGCGCCGAAGGCCCCAGCGCCCACGCTTTCGACTTCAAGTCCCGCTTCCCTGCCCCTGCCCGCCTGGAGACCCTCGCATGAAAGCCCCCCAATGAAAGCGGCCGTCATTGTCTTCCCCGGCGCCAACTGCGACCGCGACTGCAAGGTGGCCATCGAGCGATCGACCGGCGCCCACGTGGACATGGTCTGGCACGGCGACACCGAGCTGCCGAGCGGCCTGGACCTGATCGTCCTGCCGGGCGGCTTCTCCTATGGCGATTACCTGCGCTGCGGGGCCATGGCGTCCCTGTCGCCGATCATGGGCGAGGTGAAGGTCGCCGCCGAACGCGGGGTGGCCACGGTGGGCATCTGCAACGGCTTCCAGATCCTCTGCGAGGCCCGGATGCTGCCAGGCGCCCTCTTGCGCAACGAGCGCCTGAAATACGTCTGCAAGACCGTCGAGCTCGAGGTCACCAACGCCCAGACGCGGTTCACTGCCGGCTACACGGGCCGCCGTCAGGTGGCGATGACGGTCGGTAACGGCGAGGGCAATTTCTTCGCCGACGAGCCCACGCTGGACCGGATCGAGGGCGAGGGCCAGGTGGTCTTCCGCTATCTCGACAATCCCAACGGCTCGTCGCGCGGTGTGGCCGGCATCGTCAACGCCAAGGGCAATGTGCTCGGCCTTATGCCCCACCCCGACCGCGCCTTCGAGCTCGAACTCGGCTCCGCGGACGGCGCCATCCTCTTCCAGAGCGCGCTCGCGAGCGCCTAGGACCCTAGAAGACCCATGACCTTCAAGACCCTGGCGCTCAGCGCCTTCGCCGCCCTGGCGCTCGCCTCCGTTCCGGCTCTGGCCCAAACCCCGCCCGTGGGGCCCGAAATCAGCCCGGACATCCCGGCCAGGTTCGAGAAACCCACGGCTCAGAACGACTGGACCAAGCGCACGGTGATGATCCCGATGCGCGACGGGGTGAAGCTCTACACCGTCATCGTCATGAAGAAGGGGACCAAGGACGGTCCGATCCTGCTGACGCGGACGCCCTACAACGCCAAGGGCCGCGTCCAGCGCTTCGACAGCCCGCATATCACCGACGAACTGGCCCAGATGGACGAACCCTTCGTCACCGACGGCTATATCCGCGTCTATCAGGACATCCGCGGCAAGTATGGCTCGGAGGGCGACTATGTGGTCACCCGCCCGTTGATCGGGCCCCTCAACCACACCAGCGTCGACCATTCCACCGACACCTACGACACCATCGACTGGCTGGTGAAGAACGTGCCGGAGACCAATGGCCGGGTCGGCATGATCGGCTCGTCCTATGACGGCTTCACCACGCTGATGGGCCTGATCAACCCGCACCCGGCGCTGAAGGCGGCCGTGCCGCAGAGCGCCATGGTCGACGGCTGGATGGGCGACGACTTCTTCCACTACGGCGCGTTTCGCACCACCAACCTCGACTACATCACCCGCCAGATGACCGCACGCGGAGAAGGTTCTGGAATCGCGAGAGAAACCTTCGACGACTACACCAATTTCCTGCGCGCCGGGAACATCGACGGCTACGCCAAGGCCGCCGGCCTCGACCAGGTTCCCTACTACCGCAAGCTCACCGAGCACGCCGCCTACGACGCCTTCTGGAGCGAGCAGGCGCTGGACAAGGAACTGGCCCGCCAGCCGCTGAAGGTGCCCACCATGTGGGTCGGGGCGCTGTGGGACCAGGAGGATATGTGGGGGACGATCCACGCCTACCTGGCCACCGAGCCCAAGGATAAGAACAACGACATGAACTACCTGGTGCTGGGGCCCTGGCGGCACTCCGGCGTCAACTACGAACAGCGCCAGCTCAATTCCCTCAAACTGCCCGGCGACACCGCCACCGAATTCCGCATGACGGTGCTGAAGCCGTTCCTCGACGAGCACCTGAAGACCAATGGCCCCAAGGCCAACACCCCGCCAGTGTTCATCTTCCAGACCGGGACCATGCAGTGGGACCGCCTGCCCAAGTGGCCGCTGGCCTGTGAGGAGGGCTGCGCCGCCAAGATGAAGCCGCTCTACCTGCAGCCCGGGCTGGGCCTGGGCTTCAAGGCGCCGGCGGCGTCGGGCCCGGCGTTTGACGAATATGTCTCCGATCCGGCCAAGCCGGTGCCTTACGTCCGCCGCCCGGTGCGCTCCGACGACGGCGATCAGTGGCGCTACTGGCTGACCACCGACCAGCGCCATGTGGACGGCCGACCGGACGTGCTGACCTACGCCAGCGACGTGCTGACCGCCCCGATGCGGATCTCCGGCGCGCCGATCGTCAATCTGTTCGCCTCCACCAGCGGCACGGACTCCGACTGGGTGGTGAAGATCATCGACGTCTATCCGGACACAGTGCCCAGCCAGGTCGAGATGGGCGGCTACGAGCTGCCGATCGCCATGGACATCTTCCGCGGCCACTATCGCGAGAGCTTCTCGACGCCGCACGCCATCCCCGCGGGCCAGGTGGAGAAGTACCGCTTCGTCATGCCGACGGCCAACCACGTGTTCCTGCCGGGCCACCGGATCATGGTGCAGATCCAGTCGAGCTGGTTCCCGCTCTACGACCGCAACCCGCAGACGTTCACGCCCAATATTTTCTTCGCCAAGCCGGCCGACTACGTGAAAGCGACCCAGCGGATATTCCACTCAGGCGCGCAGGCGACGAACATCGAACTTCCGGTCGTCGAGATGCATTGATCCGTCTTACGGGATCAGTATGTTGCGCCCGCGCTGCATAGCGACTTGGCAACAATCCGAAATGCTGGCGCCGCGTTTCGGAAAGACGATCATGTCATACGGCGTCGCCGAGACGATAAGTTGCTGATTTCTCCCACCGACCCGCAATGGGTTGCCCTTACGAATTAGGTCCCGCGGGTGCGCACCCAGATCAAGCTTCGCCAACTGCCCCTGCTCGCGCTCGTGCTGCTGCTGTCGGCGTGCGGGGCCAAAGAGGCCAAGAAACCGCCGCGGACGCCCGAGGTCGGCTATGTGGTCCTGAAAACCCAGGACGTGCCCTTGGAGGTCGTGCTCGGCGGTCGCACCAACGCCTACGAGATTTCCGACGTCCGGCCCCAGGTGAACGGGGTGATCAAGGCTCGAAAATTCGTCGAGGGCGGCGTCGTCAAGCAGGGCCAGACGCTCTACGAGATCGATCCCAGCCTTTACCAGGCGGCTGTAGCCCAGGCCGCGGCCAACCTGCAGAACGCCGAGGCGACCCGCGACGCGGCCGTCGCCAAGGCCGCCCGCTACAAGCCGCTCGCCGCCATGGAAGCGGTCGCCAAGCAGGACTACACCGACGCCGAGGCCGCCGCGAAGCAGGCGATCGCCCAGGTCGCGCAGAACCAAGCGGCGCTCGACACCGCCAAGATCAACCTGAAATATACGACCGTGCCGGCGCCGATCACCGGCCGGATCGGTCGCTCTTTGGTGACCACCGGGGCGCTGGTGACGTCCGGGCAGACCACCGCGCTCGCCAATATCCAACGGCTCGACCCGATCTACGTCGACATCACCCAGTCGAGCGCCGACGTCGTGGCCCTGCGGCGCGCGCTATCCTCGGGCGGCGTGACACCCTCCGAGGCGACCGTCCAACTGACGCTTGAGGACGGCAGCCCCTATGCACTGCCCGGCCGCATCGAGTTCTCCGAAACCCTGGTCGACCAGACCACGGGCTCGGTGACCATCCGGGCCCGCTTCCCCAATCCGCAAGGCCTGCTGCTGCCGGGCATGTTCGTCCGCGCCAAGCTGAGCCAGGTCACCGCCCGCAACGCCATCCTCGTGCCGCAACAAGGCGTCAGCCGCGATCCGCGCGGCAATGCGACGGTCTACCTCGTGGGCGCCGACAACAAGGCGATGCTGAAGGCTGTGTCCGCCAGTCGTACGGTGGGGACGGACTGGCTGGTGGAGAGCGGCCTCGCCGCCGGAGACAAGGTGATCGTCGAGGGCCTCGACCGGGTGAAGCCAAACCAACCGATCAAACCCGTGCCGGCCGGCTCGCCGCCGCACCGCCCGCAACCCGGCTCCGGCGACAACTCCGGCGACCGGCATCGGGGCTAGCCCCAGATGATCTCGCGTATCTTCATCGATCGTCCGATCTTCGCCTGGGTGATCGCGATCGTCATCATGCTGGCGGGCCTGGGGTCCATCAGGGCGCTCTCGGTCGAGCAATATCCCGATATCGCCCCGCCGCAGGTCAATATCCGCACCACCTATCCGGGCGCCTCGGCGGAGGTGCTGGAAGCCAGCGTCACCCAGATCATCGAGCAACAGCTCACCGGCATCGACGGGCTGATCTATTTCCAGTCCACATCGGACTCGTCCGGCAACGTCAACGTCACCGTCACCTTCGTGAAAGGCACCAATCCGGACATCGCCCAGGTCCAGGTGCAGAACAAGGTGCAGCAGGCGATTCCGCGCCTGCCCCAGGAGGTCCAGCAACAGGGCTTGGTCGTTGCAAAATCCAATCCGGATTTCCTGCTGATCGCCTCGATCTACGACAAGACCGACCGGCAAAGCAGCGCCGACGTCTCCGACTACGTGGTCTCCAATCTGCAGGAACCGATCGGCCGGATCTCCGGGGTCGGCGACTTCCGCGTGTTCGGCGCCCAGTACGCGATGCGCATCTGGCTGGACCCCTACAAGCTGACGCGCGTCGGCGCCGTGCCGGGCGATGTGATCAGCGCCATCCAGGCCCAGAACACCCAGGTCGCAGCCGGCCAGATCGGGGCTTTGCCCTCCAGCAACGCCCAGATGCTGAACGCCACAGTCACGGCGCACTCGCGCCTGACCACCGCCGATCAGTTCCGCAAGATCATCATCAAGACCCAGACCGACGGGTCCAAGGTGTTGCTGGGCGACGTGGCCCGCGTCGAGCTCGGCAGCGAAAACTATTCGACGGCCAGCCGCCTGAACGGCCACCCGGCTTCGGGGATCGCCGTCAACCTGTCGCCGGGCGCCGACGCGCTGAAGACCGCCGAACTGGTGCGCGCAGCCATCACCGACAAGGCGAAATCCTTCCCGCCCGGCTACGAATACGCCTTCCCCAACGACGCCACCGCCTTCATCAAGCTGTCGGTCCGCGAGGTGGTGCAGACCCTCATCGAGGCCATCATCCTGGTGGTCGTCGTGATGTTCATCTTCCTGCAGAGCTGGCGCGCCACCCTGATCCCCGCCATCGCCGTGCCGGTCGTGCTGCTGGGCACCTTCGGAATCCTGGCGATCTTCAACTTCAGCATCAACGTGCTGACCTTGTTCGGCCTGGTGCTGTCCATCGGCCTCTTGGTCGACGACGCGATCGTGGTCGTCGAGAACGTCGAGCGGGTGATGGCCGAGGAGCCCGGAATCTCCGCGAGGGACGCCACCATCAAGTCGATGGACCAGGTGCAGACCGCCCTGATCGCCATCGCCATGGTGCTCTCGGCGGTGTTCCTGCCGATGGCCTTCTTCGGCGGCTCGGTGGGCGTGATCTATCGTCAGTTCTCGATCACCATCGTCTCGTCGATGGTGCTGTCGGTGTTCGTGGCCCTGACGCTCTCGCCGGCCCTGGCCGCGACTCTGCTGAAGCCGCCGGGCCAGGAGCACCACACCGGCAATGTGCTCGATCGCGCGCTCGCCAGGTTCGGCGGCCGCTTCAACACCTGGTTCAACGACATGGCCGACCGCTATCGGCGCGGCGTCGCCTGGGTGATCAGCAAGATCAGCCTGGCGATGATCGTCTACGCGGTTTTCGTCGCGCTTCTGGTGGTCGTGTTCCTGCGCCTGCCCACCAGCTTCCTGCCGGTCGAGGACCAGGGCACCGCCCAGCTGCAGTTCACCCTGCCGCCCGGCGCCACCATGCCGCGCACCTTGGCGGCGGTTGAGCAGGTCGAGCACTACTTCCTGACCCAGGAGAAGGCCGACACCACTGCCGTCTACGCCGTGCTCGGTCAGAGCAATCAGGGCTCCGGCCAGAACGCCGGCCGCGGCTTCATCTCCTTCGCGCCCTGGGAGGACCGCACGGGCAAGGAGCACACCGCCGCGGCGATCACCGCGCGCGCCACCAAGGCCATGGCCGGGCAGCTCCGCGACGCCCAGTTCTTCGCGCTCAACCCGCCGCCGGTCCGCGGCCTCGGCCAATCCAGCGGCTTCACCATGGAGCTGCTGAACTCCGGCGGGCTCAGCCGCCAGCAGTTCAAAGCCGAGATGAACCAGCTGCTGAGCGAGGCGCGCAACGATCCGGTGCTGACCGGGGTGCGCCAGAACTCGCTCGACGACAATCCGACGCTCAACGTCAACATCGACGAGGAGAAGGTCGGCGCGCTCGGGATCGCGCAGGCCCAGGTCGACCAGACGCTGACCGTCGCCTGGGGCGGCGACTACGTGGACGACTTCGTGGACCGTGGCCGGGTGAAGCGGGTCTTCGTGCAGGCCGACCAGCAGTACCGCAGCCGGCCGGAAGACCTCGCCGCCTGGTACGTCCGCTCAGCCAATGGCTCGATGGCGCCCTTCTCAGCCTTCGCGCAGATCGGTTGGGCGCAGGCGCCGAACACGCTGGGCCGCTTCAACGGCGTCTCCAACTACGAGATTCAGGGCGACGCCGCGGAGGGCAGAAGCTCCGGCGAGGCCATGGACCACATCACTGCCATCGCCGCCAAGCTGCCCGGCACCTCCGTAGCCTGGAGCGGGCTTTCCTATCAGGAGCGGCTGTCCGGCGGTCAGGCGCCGATCCTTTACGCCGTCTCGCTGCTAGTGGTGTTCCTCTGCCTGGCCGCGCTCTACGAGAGCTGGTCGGTGCCGTTCTCGGTCATGCTGGTGATGCCGCTGGGCCTGCTGGGCGCGGCCTTGGCGGTGGCCGGCCGCGGCCTCACCGATGACGTTTATTTCCAGGTGGGCCTGCTCACCACCATGGGCCTGTCGGCCAAGAACGCGATCCTGATCGTCGAATTCGCGGAGGCCGCCGAGCGTCAAGGCGCCAGCCCATATGATGCGGCGCTGGAGGCCGCGCGGCTTCGCCTGCGCCCGATCCTGATGACCAGCATGGCCTTTATCTTCGGGGTCTTCCCCCTGGCCATCGCCACCGGCGCCGGCGCCCAGAGCCGGATCGCCATCGGCACCGCGGTGATTGGCGGGATGCTGACGGCCACAGTGCTGGCGATCTTCTATGTGCCGATGTTCTTCGTCCTGGTCCGCCGCGTCTTCCACAAGCGCCACGCGCCACAGGCCGACGCCAAGGGCGGCGAGACCCCGCAGGAGACTCCGGCATGAGGAAGCTCCTCGCCGTCCTGCTGAGCGGTTCGGTCCTCGCCGGCTGCACCCTGGAGCCGCGCTATGTGCGCCCGACACCGGCCGTGCCGCAGGCCTGGCCCGTGGGTGAGGCCTATCCGACGACTCAAGCCCCGCCCCTGCCCTCGGTCAGCTATCGCGACGTCTTCAAGGACCCGCACCTGCAGGCGATCATCGTGCGCGCCATCGCCGACAACCAGGACCTGCAGGTCGCCATGGCCAATGTGGTCATCGCCCGCGCCCAGTATCGCGTGCAGCGCGCCGAGCTGCTGCCGCGCATTGAGGCCACGGGCGGCGCGACCGAAGCGCACGGCAAGGCGCAGGTGATCGGCCCCGGCGGCGCGGTGACGACCCCGCGCGAGACGACCCGCAGCTATCAGGCTGACGTCGGCTTCAGCGCCTTCGAACTCGACCTTTTCGGCCGCATCCGCTCGCTGACCCACGCCGCCCAGGCCCAGTACTTCGCCAGCGAGGCGGGCGTTCATCAGGCGCGACTGACCCTGGTCGCCGAGGTGGCTGACGCCTACCTGACGCTCGCCACCGACCGCAGCCTGTTGGCCATCGCCAGGGACACCGTCACCAGCGCCCAGAAGACCGTCGACCTGACCCAGGCGCGGCTCTCAGGCGGCATCGCCCCGCGCACCGACCTGCGCCAGGCCCAGACCGTCCTGGAGCAGGCCAACTCCGACGTCGCCAACCTGACCACCATCGTGGCCCAGGACCGCAATGCGCTGGAGCTGCTGGTCGGCGCTCGGGTGGCCGAGGCCGACCTGCCGGCCTCCATCGAAAGCGTGGACAGCTTCCTCGCCGAGGTGCCGGCGGGCCTAGACTCCCGCATCCTGCTGCGCCGGCCCGACGTGGTCCAGGCCGAGTACCAGCTGCGCGCCGCCAACGCCCAGATCGGAGCCGCCCGCGCCAACTTCTTCCCGACCATCGACCTGACCGCCCTGGCCGGCGTCGCCAGTCCGGCGCTCGGTCAGCTGTTCAACGGCAAGAACTTCAACTGGACGGTCTCCGGCTCCGCCGCCCAGACGATCTTCGCCGGGGGGGCCAATATCGCCAACCTGTCCCTCGCCAAGGGCCAGCGGCAGCTCGCCGTGGCCCAGTACCAGCTGGCGATCCAGACGGCGTTCCGCGAGGTCTCCGACGGCCTGGCCCGCCGCGGCACGATCACCGCCCAGCTCACCGCCCAGAACAACCTGGTGAGCGATTCCGCCGACGAGCTGGCGCTATTCACCGCGCGCTATCAGGAAGGGATCGACCCCTTCCTGAACACCCTGCTGGCCCAGCGCACCCTCTACGCGGCCCGCCAGACCCTGGCCTCGACGCGCCTGACCCGCGCCGACAACCTGGTGACCCTCTACCGGACCCTGGGCGGCGACGAGTTGATCGACACCAAGCCCGCGCCGAAGCTCACCCTGCCGCGCTGATCCGTCCCGGCGAAGGCGGGACGGGGCATGCTTGCCGCGCCGCGCGCGGGGACTAAGGTGCCTCCCAACGAACAGGGAGATACGGCTATGGCGGACTTCGGCGCCGATATCGAGCTAGAGGACTTCCGCGCGGAGGCTGCGGCCTGGCTGAAGGCGGCCTTCCCCATCGCGCTGGCCGGCAAGGGCCAAATGGCCATGTCCGAGCGCCCGTCGGCTCCCGCCGACCTCGTCGCCTGGCGTAAGGCGATCGGCGAGAAAGGCTGGGCCACGCCCACCTGGCCCACCCAGTACGGCGGCGGCGGCCTCTCGCCCGCCCAGACCCGCGTCCTGGCGCAGGAAATGGCCAAGATCGGCGCCTTCAACCCCCTGCTCTTCGGCATGGGCGTCACTATGATCGGCCCGACCATCCTCGACTACGGGACCGAGGCTCAGAAGGCCCAGCACATCCCGCCGATCGTCCGCGGCGACGTGCAGTGGTGCGTCGGCTACTCCGAACCTAACGCCGGCTCCGACCTCGCTTCCCTGCAGACCAAGGCCGTCGATACGGGCGACCACTGGGTCATCAACGGCCAAAAGACGTGGACGAGCGGCGCCCAGTATTCCGACTGGTGCGGCCTGCTGACCCGCACCGACCCGGCCGCCAGGAAGCACGACGGTATCTCCTTCATGCTGGTCGACATGCATCAGCCGGCCATCGAGACACGGCCGATTGCGCTGATTGCCGGCGCCTCGCCCTTCTGCGAGACCTTCTTCACCGACGCCGTCGCCCCCAAGGACGCGCTGCTCGGCCAGCTGAACGTGGGCTGGACGGTCGGCAAACGCCTGCTGCAACACGAGCGGGCCAGCCAGACCGGCGCCATCGGCGGCGGCCGTCAGGCGCCGCTGAACCAGATCGCCAAACGCTATGTCGAGGTCGACGCTGACGGCCGCATCGCCGACCCGGATCTCAGGACCCGCCTCGTGCGTCACGAAATGGACGCCAGGACGCACGCCCTGACGCTGGCGCGCGTGATGGCCGAATCCAAGGAGGCCAACGGCGCCACCAACGGCGCCTCGGTGCTGAAGAACTCAGCCACCCACGTCGCCCAGACCCGCGCCGAGCTGACGTTGGAGATCATGGGCGCGCAGGGCCTTGGCTGGGACGGCGCGGATTTCAGCCGCGAGGAGATCGAGACGGTGCGCGGCTGGCTGTCCGGCAAGGCGATGTCGATCTACGGCGGCTCGGCCGAGATTCAGAACAACATCATCTCCAAGCGCATCCTGGGCCTGCCGGACACCACGCAGTCAAGCTGAGCCGGACACAAGAAAGGCCGCCCTTGCGGGCGGCCTCTGCCGCTTCCATTGAACCGCGCAGGACCGGAATCCTGGGAAGCGCCGCGGGGCCCCTTGCCCCGGCGCCAGGAAACCCAACGCCGTTGCCAACATTGCTCACCCAAGGCGCCGGTCCGCGCAAGGGCCCACACGTCGCAGGCGAAATGTTGCCCGCCCGCTGTGCTCGCCGCGACACGCCCCGAAATGGCCCCATTGGGACCCAGGCGCGGACACATGAGGCCCGTCTATGGGGGATGTCGGCTGATCGGCATCCGGTCGGATCCTGAACAGCCCCCCCAGCCCCCTGATTGGGCGCAGGTCGGCCGACGCCTTTCCCTCATCGCAAGACGACGCGGCATCGCACGCCCAAGCGCGATCTTGCGGCCTGCCCCTATCGCACTCGGCCCCGAGTCCGGCTAGAAGCCCGCCATGAGCGCCGAGCCTTCCAAGACCATGGCCGAGACGGCCGCCGAGTTCGGCCTCAGCGCCGCTGAATACGGCGTCATCGTCCAGCGCCTGAACCGCGAACCCAACCACGTCGAGCTAGGCGTCTTCTCGGTGATGTGGTCCGAGCACTGCTCCTACAAATCCAGCAAGAAGCACCTAGGCAAGTTCCCCACCACCGGCCCTAAGGTGATCTGTGGCCCTGGCGAGAACGCCGGCGTCATCGACATAGGCGACGGCCACGCCTGCATCTTCAAGATGGAGAGCCACAACCACCCCTCGTTCATCGAGCCCTACCAGGGCGCGGCGACCGGCGTCGGCGGCATCATGCGCGACGTCTTCACCATGGGCGCGCGGCCGATCGCGCTCCTGAACGCCCTGCGGTTCGGCGATCCCAGCCATCCGAAGACCAAGCGCCTGGTGGCTGGCGTGGTCAGCGGAATCGGCGGCTATGGCAACTGCGTGGGCGTGCCCACAGTGGCCGGCGAGACCAATTTCCACCACGGCTACGACGGCAACATCCTGGTCAACGCCATGTGCGTGGGCCTGGCCGACGCCGACAAGATCTTCTACTCGGCCGCGCCGGCGGCCGGCCTGCCGGTGGTCTATTTCGGCTCCAAGACCGGCCGCGACGGCATCCATGGCGCCACCATGGCCTCGGCCGAGTTCGATGACGCCTCGGACGAAAAGCGCCCCACCGTGCAGGTTGGCGACCCCTTCGCCGAGAAGCTGCTGATCGAAGCGACACTCGAGCTGATGGCCTCCGGCGCCGTCGCCGCCATCCAGGACATGGGCGCGGCCGGCCTCACCTCCTCTTCGGTCGAGATGGCCGGCAAAGGCGGCGTCGGCGTTGAACTCGACCTCGACCGGGTGCCCCAGCGCGAGGAGGGCATGAGCGCCTATGAGATGATGCTCTCGGAGAGCCAGGAGCGCATGCTGGCGATCTTGAAGCCCGGCCGCGAACACGACGGCGAACGCATCTTCGCCAAATGGGGCCTGGACGCCGCCACCATCGGCCACACCACCGACACCGGTCGCCTGGTCCTGAGGCACAAGGGCGAGACGGTCTGCGACGTGCCGCTGGCGCCGTTGTTCGACGACGCCCCGCTCTACGATCGCCCCTGGACCGCGCCGAAGCTGCAGCCGCGCCTCGCCGCCGCCGACGTGCCCGCGCCTAAGAACTACGCCGCCGCCGTCCTGAAGCTGATGAGCGCGCCGGACATGGCCTCCAAGCGCTGGCTCTGGGAGCAGTATGACCGCCACGTGATGGCCGACACGCTGGAAGACTCCTCGACCGGCGCCGACGCCGGCATCGTGCGCGTCCACGGCACGAGGAAGGCGCTGGCCGTGACTTCCGACGTCACCCCGCGCTACGTCCAGGCCGACGCCTACGAGGGCGGCAAGCAGGCCGTGGCCGAGGCTTGGCGCAACCTCACGTCCGTGGGCGCCGAGCCCATCGCCATCACCGACAACCTGAACTTTGGCAATCCCGAGCGTCCCGAGATCATGGGCCAGATCGTGCGCGCCATCGAAGGCATGGCCGAGGCCTGCCGCGCCCTCGACTTCCCCGTCGTGAGCGGCAACGTCAGCCTCTACAACGAGACCAACGGCGCGGCCATTCCGCCGACCCCCACGGTCGGCGCCGTCGGTCTGATCGCCGACTACGCGCATCGGGCGGATTTCAGCTCGATGAAGTCCGGCGACACCTTGGTGCTGATCGGCAAGACCGTCGGCGAACTCGGCGCCTCGATGTACCTGCGCGAGGTCCTTGGCCGCGAGGACGGCGCCCCGCCGCCTGTCGATCTGGCGGTCGAGCGTCGCAACGGCGACTTCGTGCGCAACCTCATCCAATGCGGCCAAGTCTCTGCGGTGCATGACCTTTCCGATGGCGGCCTGATCGCCGCCCTGGCCGAGATGGCGCTGGCGTCGAAGGTCGGCGCCCAGCTGCTGGCCGACGCCGATGCGCCGGACCACGCCTGGCTGTTCGGCGAGGACCAGGCCCGCTATCTGGTCGCCACGACCGGCGCGTCGGCCCTGCTTGCCGCCGCCGAGGCCGGCGGCGTCCCGGCCCGCGTCGTGGGCGAAGCCGGTGGCGACGACCTGGCCTGTCCCGGCCTCTTCAGCCTCAGCCTGGAAGCCTTGCGCGGCGCCCACGAAGGCTGGATGCCGGGATATATGGGCGCCTGATGGCCAACCGCTCCGCCGACGCCGCCCTGATCGGCCAGCCCGGCTCCCGCGCGCTCATCCCCACCCCCGCCGCGGTCCTCGACCTCGACGCCTTCGAGCGCAACATCGCCAAGATGGCCGCCCGCGCCAAGGCCGCCGGCCTGGCGCTCCGTCCGCATTCGAAGTCCCACAAGACCTCCGCCATCGCGCACCGGCAGATCGAGGCCGGCGCGGTCGGGATCTGCTGCGCCAAGCTCGCCGAGGCCGAGGCTATGGTGGCCGCCGGGGTGCCCGCGATCCTGGTCACCTCGCCCATCGCGGGCGCGGTCCAGGCGCAGCGCGCCGCGGCCCTGGCCCAGGCGGTCGCCGATTTCCGCATCGTCGTCGATCACCCGGACGGCGCCGCCGAGCTGGGCGCGGCGGCGCAGGGCCCCATCCAGGTGCTGATCGACGTCGATCCCGGCATGGGCCGCACCGGCGTCCACGACGCCGCCCAGGCCGTCGAGGTGTTCCGCGCCATCGCCGCTCAGCCGAACCTCAAACTGCTCGGCGTGCAGTGCTACGGCGGCCACTGGCAGCATATAGCGGGGGCCAATGCGCGGGCCGCCGCCGTCGCCGACGGCATGGCCTATCTCTCCGGCGTCATCGCCGCCTTGCGCGAGGCCGGAGCTGCGATCGGCGTGGTCACCGGCGGCGGCACCGGCTCCTTCGCCGCCGACGCCGCCCAGGGCGTGCTCACCGAGGTGCAGCCCGGCTCATATCCGTTCATGGACCGCGACTACCGCGAGGCCCTGCAGGACGATCCCGACGGCGCCTTCGAACAGAGCCTGGTCATCGCGACCACCGTCATCACCGCCAATCATCCGGATTGGGTCACGGTGGACGGCGGGCTGAAGGCCTTTTCCACCGACGGCCCCTTGCCGGTCGCCCTGACGTCGAAGTTCGCGGACTGCGCCTATCGCTACTTCGGCGACGAGCATGGACGCCTGGCCCGGCCGCCCTTGAGCCAAGATGGGGGCCAGCCGGTGGCCCGCGGCGAGCGGGTCGACTTCGCGCCGGGCCACATCGACCCGACGCTCGATCGCTACGACGTCATCCACATGGTCCGCAGCGACGTCCTGGTGGAGATCGCTCCCGTCGAAGCGCGCGGCGCCTCGCAGTAAGGGCCGCGACGCCTAGCTGATCCCGTCGGGGACGCCGTTGGTGGTCGGCGGCGGCGCGCAGGACCCGGCGCGGGCCTGGACGACGTAGAACAGGGCGCGGCTGGCGGCGAAGGCGTTGTGTTCGGCCAGCGGCGTGGTCGGCTGGCCGGTGGTGATGCTGTTGGCCTCGACGTCCGAACCCGGCTGGCTGAGCGCCTGCTGGTTCCAGCGCGAGAGCTGCGGGGCGCAAGCGGACATGGCCGCCTCGGCCACCGCCCCGGCGGCGTCGTGCGCGCCGGCGAGGCTGTAGGCCCAGCGTTTGACACACTCCTCGACCGGCGCGGCGCCTTCTGCGCCCGGCGCGATCGGCGCGGCCTTGGCCTGTTTGAAGTCGGCGCAGACCTTCGGATTGGCGGCCATCTCGTGGCGTTGCTCGCAAGCCCCGAGGCTCAGGGCGGCAAGCGTCAGCGCGGCGGCTGCGGCGTAGCTTTTCATCGGTTAGCGGCTGTAGGCCGGCGCCGGCGGCACGATCGCGTTGCCGTACCGGTCGTAGTAGATCTTCTGGGCCGGCTCGCCGCCCCGCTCGGCGACATATCGCGAACGGTCCGAGCGATAGGCGGTGCGGCGAGAAGACCCGCAGCCGCCCTTGGCGATCTCGTGGCCGACCACCGCGCCGCCCAGGCCGCCGATGATCGCGCCGCCGCCACCCTTGGAAATCGAGTTGCCGATCAGCGCGCCGCCGACGCCGCCGAGCAGGGTGCCTGTGTTCTTGCGCGCCTGACACGAGGCGTTCGCGTCGGTCGGCCCGGCGGCCAGGGGCAGTGAAATAACTGCCGCGAGGGCGGTCAGGGCGAAGATATTGCGCATCGTCAGGTTCCGATTCTGTGATCTCTCGCATAGCGTAACGCGTGAGACCGCATCGGGATGCGAACATAGCCATCGCAGGTCGCGTCTCGCCCGCGATCAGGCGGCGAAGCTCCGCCTAGTTCTCCACCGGCGTCTGGGTGCTGGCGAGTTCAATGTGCAGGTGCGGGCCCTGGCGGCCATGGGCGCCTTCCGCCGCGACCTTGGCGAAGGGCGCGCCCGCGCGCTTCAACTTGGCGGCGGCCGCGGCGGGCGACAGCTTGGCGACCACCGCGTCATAGGCGCCCGGGGCGTCCGGATCGCCGACCGAGTGGCGCGAGATGCGGCCGGCCGGCACGGTTCCGGCGCCGGCCCGGCGCAGGGCGTTCTCCTGGGCGACGGTGCGATAGCCGCTGGTCTGGCGCCAGCGCCCCGCGCCGAACACCTGGTCCATCATGGTCTTGAAGTCGTCCGACGGCGCGGGCGGCGGCGCTTCGGGTTCATGCCGGCGGTGGCGGCCGGGGTTGGCTTTCTCGGCCTCGTCATCGGCGCTGACCACCGCGATCGTAGCCTCCGCCGGCACAGCCGGCGGAGCATGGCGCACGGCCAGGACCGGGCTCGCCAAAGCCAGGACCGCGCCCGCCAGGATCGATGTCGACGCCAACCTCATGGCTCGACCTTACGAAAAATTGGCTTCCAGAGCGTTGATTGGCGGAGAGGTTCTGCGAGGCTACCCCACCGCGCGCTTCAGCAGCTCCAGGGCCGCCGCGGCAAAGGCCATCATATTGGCCGCCCGGTCGCTCTCGCCGGTCTCGAGGGTCACGGCCATCTCCACCGGCCCGGAAATGGCGATGCAGGTGTGGCCCGCCGCGTCGCCATAGCCGTTGCCGGTCGGGCCCGCGGCGCCGGTTTCGGAAAGCCCCCAGGTGGCGCCGAACCGTTCGCGGGCGGTGCGGGCCAGCAGCAGCGCATAGGGCTCGCTGGCGGAGCGCATGCCGGCCACCGCCTCGCGCGGCAGATCCATCAGCACCATCCGCGCCTTGCCGGTGTAGACCACCGCCCCGCCCAAATAGTATTTCGAGGCGCCCGGCACGCCGAGCAGGGCCGCCGAGATCAGGCCGCCGGAGGAACTCTCCGCCACCGCCACGGTCTGGCGCTCGGCCTTCAGCCGCTCGCCGAGCTCAGCCGCCAGCGCGTCAAGTTGCTCCACGGCAATCTCCTTTTTCTTGGCGAGCCGCCCCATCGGCGCCCATGATGCCCGCCAATTAGAACACTCAAGCATTTTCCCGGGAGGATATTTCATGGACGCCCAATCGCAGTGGACGGGCCTCGACGCCGGACGCCTGGAGCGCATCGGCGAGCATCTGGAGCGCAACTACATCGGCAATGGCAAGATCGCCGGCTGCCAGGTCAGCGTCGCGCGCCACGGCCACCTGGCCTACTTCAAGTCCTTCGGCCAGATGGACCGGGAGCGCGCCAAGCCCACCACCGACGACACCATCTATCGCATCTATTCCATGACCAAGCCGATCACCTCGGTGGCGCTGATGACCTTGTATGAAAAGGGCTATTTCCAGCTCAACGACCCGGTCAGCCGCTATGTCCCCTCCTGGAAGGACCACCGCGTCTGGGTCTCCGGCGAAGGCGCGGACATGAAGACCGAGGCGCCGGCGCGGCCGGTGAGCTTCCGCGACGTGCTCTCCCACCAGGCCGGCCTGACCTATGGCGGCGGCCTGCCTGGGGTCGGCATCCAGCACCCCATCGACCGCATCTACCGCGAGCTGAAGGTCCGCAACCGCGGCGGCGAGGACAGCATGGTCCAATTCATGGACAAGCTCGGCCAGGTGCCGCTGCGCTACCAGCCGGGCACGGCCTGGATGTACTCGCTCGCCACCGACGTCTGCGGCGCCTTGGTGGAGATCATCTCCGGCAAGCCCTTCGCGCAGTACCTGCAGGAGGAGATCTTCGAGCCCCTGGGCATGAAGGACACCAGCTTCTTCGTGGCGCCCGACAAGGTCGACCGCTTCGCCGCCAACTATCAGCGCGGGCCCGACAAGATGCTGAAGCTGATCGATGACCCGACGACCAGCGACTTCACCCAGGACCCGGCCTTCAAGTCCGGCGGCGGCGGCCTCACCGGCACGTCCGCCGACTACCTGCGCTTCTGCGAGATGCTGCGTCGGGGTGGCGAGCTGGACGGCGCGCGGATCCTGGGCCCTCGGACGATCGAGGTCATGCACATGAACCACCTGGCGGGCGGCAAGGACCTGACCCAGGTGGCGCTGGGGACGTTCTCGGAGACCGCCAACGAGGGCGTGGGCTTCGGCCTGGGCTTCGCCACGACGCTCGGCCAGGTGCAGACCGGAACGCTCGGGGTCGGCGACTACTATTGGGGCGGCGCCGCCTCGACCATCTTCTGGGTCGATCCGAAGGAGGACCTCTCGGTGGTCTTCATGACCCAGCTGATGCCGTCGGGCACCTTCAACTTCCGCGGCCAGCTGAAGAGCATCATCTATTCGGCGATCATCGACTGAGCACAGGCAGCTTGCGCCGGCGCCGAAGGCGCCGTCGTGATCGACCACCAAGACACCAAGGGCTCCAAGAGATCGTTGCAAGCCGCGCGGTTTCGCGTCCAACTTGGTGGCCTTGGTGTCTTGGTGGTTCTTCAGACGATCGCCAGCTGCGCTGGCCACGCCTTACCCCGTGTCAGCGGCTTGGGGGGCTCGGTTGGCGGGGCCATCCGCGCTCGACACCACCGGCGTCGAGGCGGTGAACCTGAGCTCGCCGGAGAGGCCCATATCGGCGGCGATGCGGCGGGCCAGGACTTCCACGGGGGTGTCCGCGAAGCCGGGCGTCTCGGCCGCCCATTCCAGGCGGGTGTTGAGGTCGTCGAACAGCACCTCGTATTCGTCGGAATCGCCCTCGGCCTCGTTCCAGACATGAACAAAAGAAGAACACAAAGCAAGGCCGAAAGTCAAGTTTCTAGCGCCGTCGGCCTCGCTTTCGAGCGAACGGCAAGGACCTCTGTCGACCCTCAGCCGAAGTTCGGAACGTCCGGTTCGGGGACCAAGACCAATGCCGGCTTACGGCCGTCGCCGGACTGTTCGGCGGCTGGTTAGCCGACAACCTCCGACGCCTGCCGCGACATGGCGGCCGCCCCGGCTTCCCCATCCAGATACACGCTGGTCAGCCAGTTGCGGAAGGCCTGCATCGCGGGGGAAAGCGTGCGGGACTTGACCCATGTCAGCCAATAGCCACCGACGTCGGCGTCGATCGGGAAGGGTCGCACGAGTTGGCCTCCGTCAAGCTCGCGCCGAAACAGGCCGTATGGGGCGAGCGCGACACCTTCGCCCCGGATCGCTGCCTGGACCATGATCAGCGATGAGTCGAACATCGGGCCGCGCAAGTTCACCACCTCCAATCCCGCCGACTTGAACCAGGCGAGCCAGTCCTGCGGCCTGTAGGAACGCAGCAGCGGCAGGCGCAGCAGGTCCGCCGGTTCGCGAAGCTGTTCCGCCACCTGCGGAGCGCAGAGTGGCGACATGGGCGCTTCGCAGATCAATTCGGCCTCGCAGCCGTGCCAGGCCCCGTCGCCGAAACGGATCGCATAGTCCAATCCCTCGGCGACCACGTCGACTTTGTTGTTGTTGGTCAAGATGCGCAGATCGACGAGGGGATGGGCGGCGCGGAAGGCGGGCAGGCGCTCAAGCAGCGCGCCGACGACGAAGGTGCCCACGGCGCTGACTGTGAGAACCTCGCGCACCCCGCCGGCATCAAACTGCTCGAATAGCTGGTCGATGGCGCCGAAGGCCTCAAACAGAGTGGGCGCAAGCCCCAGGCCCTCGTCGGTCAGCGTCAGCCCTCGGTTGGAGCGGCGGAACAGGGGCATGCCGAGCCTCTGTTCGAGGCCCTTCACCTGATGGCTGATCGCTGTCTGGGTTACGCACAGCTCATCGGCCGCGCGGGTGAACGACAGGTGGCGCGCGGCGGCCTCGAAGGCCCGCAACGCATTCAGGGGGATCGTGGCGCGCATTGGCTCAGCCCCAACTTTTCCTCATGCTTTGGCTGCGTTCTTATCCTTTGCCGCGCGGGACTGAAACAGTTGACCGTCAGCCCCAGCTCATCCTGGGAGGGCGCACATGAGTGAATTTGAGGAACGACGCCGTTCGCGCCGGGCAGGTCACCGCGAGCTGTTGGCCGCTTGTCTGATCGCGTTCACCAGCTCCGCCGCTGCAACTGCGCCTGCCGCGCCTGCCGCGCCTGCCGCGCCTGCCGCCGTCTGGCAGCCCTCGCCCGGGCATGTCCAGACGCCAATCTGGCCCGGAACGCCGCCGGACGCGGTCCCCGATCCGATGCCGGAGTCGGGGGCGTCCACCCACGTCAGCCGGCCGACGATGACCGTCTACGCGCCCAAGGGCCACAACACCGGTGTGGCCGTCGTGGTGTTTCCCGGCGGCGGCTACCAGGTTCTCGCCATGGACTTGGAAGGCACTGAGATCTGCGACTGGCTGACCTCGCGCGGCATGACCTGCGTGCTGCTGAAATACCGGGTGCCCAACTCCGGTCCCACCCTTGTCGACGGCCATCGCTATTACCCGAAGGTCCAGACGGCGCTGCAGGACGCGCAGCGCACGCTGGGGCTGGTTCGCCAGCATGCCGCGCAGTGGCATGTCGATCCGCACAAGGTCGGCGTGATCGGCTTTTCGGCCGGCGGCCACCTCGTGGCCGCCGTCAGCACGCACTTCGGGCAGCGGGCCTATCGGCCGGTCGACGCCGCCGACGCGCTGAGCTGCCGGCCGGACTTCGCCATCGCCGTCTATCCCGGCCACCTGTGGGCGCACGAGGATGAGAGCCGCGCGACCCGCAACCCGGAGGACCTGAGCCTTCGTCCGGACGTCCGCGTTCGCGCCGACACGCCGCCGACCTTTCTGCTGCAGGCCCAGAATGATGACGTGGACAGCGTCGAGCAGTCGCTCGCCTACTACGTTGCCCTGCAAAAGGGCGGCGTCCCCACGGAATTGCACCTCTACGCCAAGGGCGGCCATGCGTTCGGCCTGCGTGCGACCAACCTGCCGATCGGCCGCTGGCCGCAGCTGGTGGAGCAGTGGCTGCACACGATCGGCATACTCGACCGAGGGCCCGAGCGATGACGAAGCGTCCGCGGATCGCAGTCATTTTGGATGAAAACACGAGCGGAGATGGCCGCCGCTACGAGGCCTCTAAGGCCTATTTTCAGGCCATCCGAGATGCCGGCGGCCTGCCCTTCGGCATTCCCTATTTTCCTGAGATCGTTGAGTCCGTGCTGGTGGAGTTCGACGCCGTGCTCTCGTGTGGCGGGCGGTTCGCCTATCCCGAGAGCTGGTATCTTCCCGGGCGCAGGTCGAAGGCGCCGCCTAGCGAGCGTTTCGAGGTGGAGCGGGCCATTGTCACCGGGTGTATCGAGCGCCGAAAGCCGATCCTTGGCATCTGCGCCGGCATGCAGATGATCGCCTGCCTGAACGGATCGCGGCTGACGCCTGATTTGCGAGCCGACAATCCCGACGCGCTGGACCATGACAGCCCGAACACGTTGCACTGGGTCACACTTGCAGGCGGCTCACGCCTACGGACGGTCGTAGGCGCACCCTCCTTCCTTGTGAACAGCTTCCATCGTGAGGCGATTGTCGAGCTTGGCGGCGGCGTCCAAGCCGCTGCCTACGCGAGCGACGGCGTCATTGAGGCGATCGAAGTGCCCGACCATCCCTTCGCTATCGGGCTCCAGTGGCACCAAGAGCTTCTGTCGGGGGAGGAACATCCTGGCGACGCAATCTTCCGCGGCCTTGTAAGCGCCTGTTGAGGTCCGCATCACACCCCTCGCGGATGCTGCGCGGGTCCGCTCTCGGGCGCGGCGCCTAAGACCGTTTTCACCCAATGCAGACGCCCTGGATTGCTCGGGGTCCGTTTTTTTGGCGGCTAGGTCGCGAGCGATATCAGCGACCGCGCGAAACCGTGCCAGAGCGGGGTGTCGCTGAGCGGGTTCCTTAGCACCAGCACCGAGAGCGCAAAGCCGCCCGCCCACCAATAGGCCGGATGCACTTTGCCGAGCACGCGCCAATCCCGAACCATCCCGACAACAATGAAAAGCAGGCCGATCAACGCGGGCGGCAGCACGCCCAGTACGGGCGGCGGCGGGCCATTGAAGCCCGCGAGCCCCACGGTTCCGTGGAACGGCGGCGGGTGTCCGCCCATGACGAGGTAGACGATGAACGGACGCGCGATCGGAGCCTCCAGGATGACCGCCGTGGCGGCCAGCATCAGGCGCTTGTGCCACTCCGGACGACGGATGTTGAGGATGGCCGCGATCACCAGCACCGAGAACGAAAGCAGCGCCGACAGCGGCACGACGATGAAGGCTTCACCGGCCGCGCCGGCGTTCAAGCCGATGGCTCGGGTGGCGGAGTTGATCGCCGCCAGCACGCCGAAGATCACCATGGCGGTCGCCAACGACACGCCGATCATGCCGACGTCGCGATGGCGCGCGACATTGCCGGACCCAACCAGCCAGACCTGATAGACCACGAACAGCGTCCAGCCGAAGAACAGCATGCCGTGGATCGCGAGCACGCCGATCCGCTCCGGCAGGCCCTGCGCCATCGGGGCCCAGTAGGTTGGGACAAAACCAAGGAACGCCGTGGCGGCCATCGCCACCGCCATCCAGAGATAGAACTGTGTCCGCCGCGCCACCGCCGCGCCGGGCGCCGGGCCCGAGATTGTTTCCGCCACCATCCCATTTCCCCCTTTGTTTGCGCGTCCCCCGCGCTAGCCCAGGCGCGCCCGCAGGGCCGCGCCCAAGGCAGCTTGGCTGCGGAGCGCGCTGGAATGCAACAGGCAAGAACGCCGTTAGGCGACGAAACCTAGCCCGGACTCGAGGCCAGTGGCCCCCAATGGCGTTCAGCGCCTCCGCTCAGACGCACACCCCTGCGACGGCCGAGTCCCCCGCAGCGGCCCCTATGGGAGGTCCATTTGCGCAGCGCAGAGGCAAGGCGCGCATTCGATCGTAAGCGGAAGTCGGTGGCTGGCTGTGGATAGCGTTCTAGCGGTAGTCCCAGGCCGACCTTTGCCTCCAACGCCGCTGTGCGTAGGAGCCAGCCCGGCCGAGTCGGCTGTGCGAAGGGTCCCGAGCTCCGCCGCTCGGGACCCCATGCTTCTTCGATGCTTCTTCAGGGCTTGCGGCTACGCCCGCCCTGCTCCGTCAGCGTTCTTCGGGAGGCGGATAGTCCCTTTCGTGGGGCCGATAGTCGCTCCGCGGCGCCCGCGTCGAGGCCGCGCCGATCACGGCGCCGCCACCACCGCCCCAGGCGGCGCCGACCGCGGCGCCCGGGCCGCAGCCGATCGGAATCGTCACGAGGCATCCGATGAGGGCGCCCAAGCCCGCGCCGCCCGCACCACCCTTCAGGGTGTTTGCGGCGACCCGATCGCCGTAGTGACTATCCTGAGCTAAAGCGGGGCCCGTCATTAGAGCAAGCGCCGCAATACCGGTTAATAGCTTCCGGATCATGATAGGTCTCCTTGAGTTGTGTTGCAGGCATTTGGCCAGCAACGACCATGTAACGCCGCCCGTGAAGTGTCGTTCCGACCATAAAATATTATGATCGCCCACGCTTGTTCTTACAGCAACGCCTCAAGGACGCCACCAGATCACTTTCCTAGTCTTCTCTCCCGAATTCTCTAACCTCCCCCAGCGACGAGGGCGCAGCTCCTCCTAGTGCGTCGGAGCGAAGTCTTGGCGTCGGTTGATCCCAAGGCTCAGACCCGTCAGGTGGGCAGCTCGGTGTCCGCTACCCCCCAAAGCGGACGCTCGCTTTCGGCCGCTCGCTCCACCCCGCGCCAGCCTGCTGACATGAAGCTGTCAGCAGGCCCTCGCTAAGCCTGTCCTGCAAACTGAGGGCAGGACCATGAACGCCATCGCGATCGTCAAGGACGGCCGGCACGACTTCGATTTCTTCTACGGCCAGTGGGCGGTGCAGCATCGCCTGCTGAAGCGCCGCGGCGCGCATTGCGAGGAGTGGCTGGAGTTCTTCGGCACGGCCCAGTGCCGGGGCCTGATGGGCGGGCTGTGCAACGTCGAGGAGAACGACATGCCGGCGCGGCGCAGCCAGGGCGTGGCCTTCCGCAGCTTCGACATCGCGCGCCGCACCTGGTCGATCCACTGGGTCAGCAGCACCGATGGCCTGGTGGGCGAGCCGGTCTATGGCCGTTTCGAGGGTGGCGACGGCCGCTTCTACGGCGTCGACCTGGACGATGGGCGCCCAGTGAAAGTGGCCTTCCATTGGAGCCACGGCGACGGGCGTTCGGCGCGCTGGTCGCAGGCGTTTTCCTACGACGAAGGGCGCACGTGGGAGATAAACTGGATCATGGATTTCAGCCGCGTGGGGAGTTGAGCCCTGGACGCCAACCTCCTCTCACTCGCCTCGCTGTTCGCGGTCAGCGTGGCGACCTGCGTCGTACCGGGGCCGAACAATTTCATGCTGATGCGGTTCGGCATGAAGCATGGCCGCGCCGTGGCCGAAGCCTCGGGGCTCGGCACGACCTTAAGCTGCGTGGTGTGGTGCGCATTGGCCGCCGTGGGCCTCGCCGCCCTGCTAGCCGCCGCGCCGTGGCTCTACAAGATCCTGCGGTTGGGCGGCGGGCTCTACCTGCTCTACTTCGCCTGGAGGCTCTGGAGCACGCCGATCCAGGCCGCCGACGGGGCGGACAGCCCGGCGCCGGCGCTCAGCTGGCGGAGCGCCTTCTGGCAGGGGTTCGCGATCAATATGACCAACCCCAAGTCGGTGCTCTATTTCGCCAGCATCTTCTCGGCCTACGTCGGGCCGCACACACCGGTCTGGGTGCGGGTCAGCGCGGTCGCCATCTGCATCGTCACCTGCCAGGCCTGGCAGACGGCCATGGCCTGGATGTTCTCCACCCGCCGCGCGGCCGGGGCCTATGCGCGGGCCCAGCGGCCGTTGGACCGGGCGGCCGGGATGCTGATGGGCGCCTTCGGCGTCAGCCTGCTCTGGGTCTTCGATTGAGCTTCGCGGACGGCGGCGCTAAGCCAGCGCCATGCCCATCGCCCAAACCCAACTCGAGACCATCCTGCGCGAAGGTTTTCCCGACGCCGAGATCCAGATCGAGGACCTTGCGGGCGACGGGGACCACTACAAGGCCAGGATCGTCTCGACCGCCTTCGCTGGCCTGCCCCGCGTGCGCCAGCACCAGCTGGTCTACGCCGCGCTCAAGGGCAAGATGGGCGGCGAACTCCATGCCCTGGCGCTGGAGACCTCCGCTCCGGCTTGACCCGGGGCCGCCGGCTCCCTAGCTCTTGCAAGACGAATTTGCGCCGAAGGGCCTTTTCCATGACCGACACTGCCACCGCCAATCCCGTCCACGCCTTCATCGCCAAGACCGTGGAGGAGCATCCCGTGGTGCTGTTCATGAAGGGCGCGCCGGAACAGCCGCAGTGCGGCTTCTCCGCCCAGGTCGTGCAGATCCTCGACCACCTGGGCGCCGACTTCGTGGGCGTCGACGTCCTGCAGAGCAATCCCCTGCGTGACGGCATCAAGACCTTCTCCGACTGGCCGACCATCCCGCAGCTCTATGTGGCGGGCGAGTTCGTCGGCGGCGCGGACATCGTGCGCGAGATGTTCCAGTCGGGCGAACTGAAGCCATTGCTGATCGAAAAGGGCGTGCTGGCGGCTTAGTCTTCGCCAAGCCGAGCCTTCCGCTACAAAGACTTCCTTAGCAGCCGCTGATGGATAACGGGCCCAATGCGGGCCCTCTCTCCAGACACGCGCATACGCCTCGCGCTGGCGTGCTTCGCCTTCGCGACGGCCTATGCGCTGTCAGCCGCCCGGATCGGCCACGGCGCGCCCGACTTTTACGTCTTCTGGACCGCCGCGCAGCACTGGCAGGCGCCGTACAATCCGGCGAT
>NZ_DATAPY010000173.1:0-4410 GCF_036264965.1 Phenylobacterium sp. | reverse complement strand
CCTTGCCGGGCGTCGTGGTCATCTCGATGTGGGCGCCCAGGATGTGGCTGACGCGGCGGTCCTTGGTGAAGGCCGTCACCCGATCGATGCTGGCCTTGTAGTCGGCGAAGTCATTGGCCGGCACATAGAGCCGCCCCGGATAGAGCGTGTCGCCGGAAAGCAGCAGGCGCGTGTGGCGGTCGAAGACCATGATGTGCGAGGGGTGGTGGCCAGGCGTGGGCACGATGTCCAGCACGCGCCCGCCCAGGTCGAAGCTTGCGATCTGGTTCGGCCAGTCGGCGATCTTGAAGAAGGCCGCCACCTCCGGCGCCGTCCAGCCGACCACGACGGTGTCGGGCCGGTCCTTGAACTCCACGTCGCCCATGCGGTGGTCGCCGTGGCTGTGGGAGTGGGCGACAACCAGGGCGATCGAAGTGCGATGGTGCGCCTTCAGCCAGTCGGCGATGACGCCGTCGATGGTCGGGCGGACCTTCAGGCCGCCGGCGCCGGTGTCCAGCAGCAGCACCCGGTCCTTGCCGAACAGCAGGTAGAGGAAGGGCGCCTCGAAGTTGGTTTTCACCGACTGGCGGATGACGAAGGTGTCGGCGTCATAGGCTTGGATCTGCATCTGCGGCTCGCTGGCGGTCCCGTCGATCCACGGCTGGAACAGCGGCTTGGCGAGAGCCATGCCGGGCAGGGCCAGGATGAGGGCCAGGACGGCGGCGGCGAGTTTCATCACTCGTCCAGGTATTTCCAGGTGTCGGCGCCGTCGAAGTGGCGGATGCGCATGGCGGGCCAGTCGATGTCATCCATCAGCCGCGCATTGATCGCCATCCGCTCCTGGGCGCCGTCCAGGCTCTGCCAGTGGGTGGTCACCCCGCAGGCCTTGCAACGATGGAAGGCCAGCATCCGGTCACCCCAGACGTAGGGCTGGGTCGAGCCCGGCTTGGGCAGGCCGACTTCGGAGGGCTTGTAATAGGCCCAGCGCGCGGCGAGCCGGCGGCAGATCGAGCAGTTGCACTCGGTCACCGCCTTCGGCGCGTCGGGCGCCGTCAGCTTCACGGCCCCGCAATGGCAGGCGGCCTCAATCATCCTGGTCCTCCGTACCCGGTCTATGGGGGACGAAGCGCCGGGGCCTGTCCAGTCCGGATATCTAGGTACGCCGAGGGGTCTTTTTCAGGACCGAGGAGAAACTCATCATCGGCTCGCCGCCAGCCGAAGCGTTGGAGATGATCCCGCGCAAGAAGACCATGGAGCGACCGGCCTTCACCACCTCGCCCGTGCACTCCACGATGTCGCCGACGCCGCACGAGCCCACGAACTCGCCGTTGAAGGTGGCGGTGACGCTGCGGACGCCGGCGATGGCGTCGCCGGCGATCCAGAACAGGCTGAAGTCGGCGAAGGTCATGACGCAGCCGCCGTGCATGAACATGCCGCCGTTCATGTGCTTCTTCTCAGCCTTGAAGGCGCAGATCCGGCGGCCCTCACCATCCTCCCGGCAGTAGAACGGCCCGGCCAGGTCCTCGAACGGATCGCCGCCCGGATACTGGCTCCAGCCGGCCCACTCGCCCTCGGTGACGACCGTCAGCTTGGACGCGTAGTTGTCGATGGTCTCGCTGCCGTCCATCTGTCCTCCAAGCCGCCGTCGAAGCGTTTGCTCCCAGCGGTTTCAAACACTAGTTTGCCGGGCCGCCACAAGCCAATCGGAACCCGCCACCATGAAGCGCGCCGCCATCGTCTCTCCCATCCGCACGCCCGTCGGCAAGTACCTGGGCGCGCTCTCCGACATGACCGCGGGCGAGCTTGGCGCAGTGGTGCTGAAGGCGCTGGTCGAGCGCACCGGGATCAACCCCGAGAAGATCGACGACGTGATCTTCGCCCAGGGCTACGCCTCGGGCGAGGCGCCCTGCATCGCGCGCTATTCGGCGCTCGCGGCGGGCCTGCCGATCGAGATCCCCGGCTACCAGCTCGACCGACGCTGCGGCTCCGGCCTGCAGGCGGTGGTCGATGCGGCGATGATGGTGCAGACCGGCGTGGCCGACGTGGTGATCGCCGGCGGCGTCGAGAGCATGAGCAACGCCGAGTACTACACCACCGACATGCGCAAGGGCGCGCGCGCCGGCTCCGTGACCATGCACGATCGCCTGGCCCGCGGGCGGGTGATGAGCCAGCCGATCGAGCGCTTCGGGGTGATCTCAGGCATGATCGAGACGGCCGACAACCTGGCCCGCGACTACCAGATCAGCCGCGAGGCGTCGGACGAATACGCCGCCATGAGCCACCAGCGCGCGGCGGCGGCCTGGGCGGCGGGCAAGTTCGACGACGAGCTGGTGCCGGTCTCGGTGAAGCAGAAGAAGGGCGACCCGATCGTCTTCGCCATGGACGAGGGCGTGCGCGCCGATGCGACCGCCGAGAGCCTCGGCAAGCTGCGGCCCATCGAGAAGGACGGCGTCGTCACCGCCGGCAACGCCAGCCAGCAGAACGACGCCGCCGCCGCCTGCCTGGTGGTCGCTGAGGACAAGCTGGAAGAACTGGGCCTGGAGCCGATGGGCTGGTTCGTGAGCTGGGCCGCGGCCGGCTGCGATCCGTCGCGCATGGGCATCGGCCCGGTGCCGGCGGTGAAGCGCCTCTTCGAGCGCACCGGCCTGGGCTGGAACGACATCGATCTCGTGGAGCTGAACGAGGCCTTCGCGCCGCAGGTGCTGTCGGTCTTGAAGGGCTGGGGCTGGGACGAGCGCGACCGGCTGAACGTCAACGGCTCGGGCATCAGCCTGGGCCACCCCATCGGCGCCACCGGCGGGCGCATCCTCGCCAATCTGCTGCGTGAGCTGCAGCGCCGCGACGGCAAGTACGGGCTTGAAACCATGTGCATCGGCGGCGGCCAGGGCATCGCCGCGATCTTCGAGCGCGCCTGACCCATGGCGCTTGATCTCGAGACCCGCGAGCAGCTGATCGACACCGTCCGCCGGTTCGTCGCCGAACGCTTAAGGCCCCTGGAGGCCAAGGTGGCGGAAGAGGACGCCATGCCGCCTGAGCTGATCGAGGAGATGAAGGCGCTGGGCCTTTTCGGGCTCTCGATCCCCGAGGAATACGGCGGCCTGGACCTCTCGATGGAGGACGAGTGCCTGGTGGCGGTGGAACTGGGCCGCACCAGCCCGGCCTTCCGCTCGGCGTTTGGCACCAACGTCGGCATCGGCAGTCAGGGGCTGGTGATGTTCGGAACCGAGGATCAGAAGCAGAAATACCTGCCGGGCATCGCGTCCGGCGAGATCATTACTTCCTTCGCGCTCACCGAGCCGGAAGCCGGGTCCGACAGCGCCAATGTCCAGACCCGCGCGATCCTCGACGGCGACCACTACGTCCTGAACGGCTCCAAGCGGTTCATCACCAATGCCAACAAGGCCGACCTTTTCACGGTCATGGCGCGCTCCGATCCGGAGAAGCCCGGCGCCGGCGGCGTCTCGGCCTTTCTGGTAGAGCGCAATCTGCCGGGCCTGTCGGTCGGCAAGCCCGAGAAGAAGATGGGCCAGCAGGGCGCCCACATCTGCGACGTGATTTTCGACAATGTCCGCGTGCCGGTCGCCAACCGCTTGGGCCGCGAGGGCGAGGGCTTCAAGGTCGCCATGCAGGTGCTGGACCGTGGCCGGCTGCACATCTCGGCGGTCTGCGTCGGCGTGGCCGAGCGGCTGATCAAGGACTGCGTCGCGTACATGTCCGAGCGCAAACAGTTCGGCCAAGCCCTGTCCAACTTCCAGCTGCTGCAGGGGATGATCGCCGACAGCAAGACCGAGAGCCTGGCGGCCAAGGCGCTCACCCTGGAGACCGCCCGCAAGCGCGACGCGGGCCAGTCGGTGACCATGGAGGCCGCGGCGGCCAAGTATTTCGCCTCGGAGATGGTGGGCCGTGTGGCCGACCGGGCGGTGCAGATCTTCGGCGGGGCCGGCTATGTCGCCGATCACGGGATCGAGCGCCTCTACCGCGACGTGCGCATCTTCCGCATCTACGAGGGCACCAGCCAGATCCAGCAGGTCGTCATCGCCCGAGAGACCCTGAAGCGCGGGGGTTGAGGGTGTGATGGGCAGCGGGGGCGGGGACAGGTTTCCGCGGGTCCTGATCGTCACCGGCGCCATGGCGGCCGGAAAGTCGTCGGTGTCGCAGGGGCTGGCCGAGCGGCTGCTGGTCGACTGCGTGGCCTATGCCTCCGAGCGCAAACAGTTCGGCCAGGCGCTGAGCGGCTTCCAGCTGGTCCAGGCGATGATCGCTGACAGCAAGACCGAGGCGATGGCCGCCCGCGCCCTGCTGCTGGAGAGCGCCCGCAAGCGCGACGCCGGCGAGAACGTCACCCTGGAGGCGGCCGCCGCCAAGTACTTCGCTTCCGAGATGGTCGGCCGCGTCGCCGACCGCGCCGTGCAGATCTTCGGCGGCGCCGGC
>NZ_DATAPY010000172.1:0-2355 GCF_036264965.1 Phenylobacterium sp. | reverse complement strand
GCCTAGGCCCTGGGCAGCACCAGGGCGACGCGCAGGCCAGGGCCCATTTCGCCGACCTTGCCGGGGCCCTCGGCGAGTTCGAGGCGCCCGCCATGCGCCTCGGCGACGGCGGCGACCAGGGAGAGGCCCAGACCCGCGCCGGGCTCGTTGCGGCTGTTCTCCAGGCGTACGAAGCGCTCGACGACCCGCTCGCGGTCGCCGTCGGGCACGCCGGGGCCGGTGTCGGTGACCGAGAACTCGATCTCGCCGGAGGAGCGGCGGCGCACCCGCAGCATGATCGCGCCGCCGGACGGCGTGTACTTCACCGCGTTGTCGAGGATGTTGGCCAGGGCTTGGGCCAGGAACTCGCGATTTCCTCGGGCCTGAAGGTCACCTTGCAGTTCGGCGGCGAAGTCGATGCCCTTGTCCTCGCAAAGCGGCTCGTAGAGTTCGGAGATGTTGGCGGCCAGGTCCGAGGGGTCGAACAGCACCGGATCGGGCGCCGTGCCGGCCGCCTGCAGCCGGGCGATCGACAGCACCGCGCCGAAGGTCTTCAACACCCCGTCGGTGTCTTCCAGCGCCTGGGCCAGCGCCTGGGTCGGATCGCCCTTGCCGGCCTCGACGTCGAGATAGGCGACCTCCAGCCGGGCCCGAAGGCGGGTCAGCGGCGAGCGCAGGTCGTGGGCGATGGCGTCGCCGGCATGGCGGTGGCCGGCCATGGAGCGCTCCAGGCGGTCGAGCATCTCGTTGATGCCGGCAGCCAGCTCGTCGAACTCATCGCGGGTGCCGCGCAGCTGGGCCCGCGCGCCCAGGTCGCCGTTGCGCACCGCGTCCACCACCTCGGTCAGGCCGGTCATGGAGCGGGTGACGTTGCGGCTGACCAGGATGCCGAGGAGGAGACCCAGCACAACCACCAGCGCGCCCGCGCCCTGGCTGGCGCGGGTGATCTTGTCGACATAGGCCTGGTCCTCGCCGACATCGGCGCCCACGAACAGGACCTGGCCGCCGCTCAGGCGTTGCTGCAGGCCGCGGGCCGGGTGCTTCACCGTGCGGCCCTGGGCGTCCACGTCGGTCACCGCGAAACTGGTCCAGGTGGGCGCGCCGGTGAACTTCTCCACGGGGCTCTCCTCGATGGAGCCGGAGATCTTCTTCTGGTCCGGCTTCATCAGGAGGTAGAGGAACGGCCGCTCGCTGGCCGCGCGCTCGATCAGCGACTGGTTGACCGCGTCGACGCCGGCCCTGTCATAGGCCGCCACGAGGCTGTGCATCTCGCGGGTGATCTCCTGGTCGGTGCGCCGCGTCGCCTCGCCCGCCGTCGCCACATAGATATAGGCCAGGAACGCCAGGGCGGAGCTGGCGAACAGCCCCAGGATGATCACCGTCAGCCGGAACGGCGCCGTGCGGAATATGCGCGGCAGGCGCACGCTAGATCCTCCCCCTCAGGGGGAGGTGGCGCGAAGCGCCGGAGGGGGTTTCAGCCGCCGACTCCGGGGGTGAAACCCCCTCACCCGGCTTCGCCGGGAGCTCCCCCTCTGGGGGAGCATCTGCGGTCCTAGGCATCCAACCGGTAGCCCGCCCCGCGGACCGTCTGCAGCATCGGACGGTCGAAGCCCTTGTCGATCTTCGAGCGCAGGCGCGAGATGTGCACGTCGATGACGTTGGTCTGCGGATCGAAGTGGTACTCCCAGACCTTCTCCAGCAGCATGGTGCGGGTGACCGACTGGCCGGCGTGGCGCATCATGAATTCCAGGAGCTGGAACTCGCGCGGCTGCAGGTCGATCTCCTTGCCCTGACGGCAGACGGTGCGCGCGATCAGATCCATCTCCAGTTCGCCGACCTTCAGAAGGGTCTGGACGGAGCCGGTCTCGCGCCGCCGCGCCAGGGCCTCGACGCGGGCGATCAGCTCGGCGAAGGCGTAGGGCTTGACCAGATAGTCGTCGCCGCCGGCCTTCAGGCCCTCGACGCGGTCGGCGACCTCGCCCAGGGCCGAGAGGAACAGCACCGGGGTCTGGTCGCCTTCCTGGCGCAGCCGCTCGACCATGCCGACGCCGTCGAGCTTCGGCATCATGCGGTCGACCACCAGCACGTCGAAGCGGCCGCGCCGCGCCGCGGCGAAACCGGCCTCGCCGTCCTCGGCGGTCTGGCACTCATGCCCGGCCTCGGAGAGGCCGCGCGACATCGCTTCCGACGCCTCGGCGTCGTCCTCCACGATCAACAGCCGCATGCGCCCCCCTTTCCGCCTGCGACGCCCAGATAGCGCGCCCTCGGCCTCAGCCGTCGATCTTCAGCGGCACGAAGCCCAGCATCTGGCCGCCGCGGCGCACCGCGATCGGGATCGACGCGCGTCCGGCCTTCTTCCACTCGGTCACCGCCGCG
>NZ_DATAPY010000171.1:0-4481 GCF_036264965.1 Phenylobacterium sp. | reverse complement strand
CCTTTCGTTTCGACCCGCCGACGGGTCGCGGATCTGCGTCGCCGCGCGGCCTATCGCGCGGCGGCTTCGTTTTGAGGCAAGGCCATGGCCGATATCGTTCTGAACGTTGAAGTGCGCCCGTCCACCGGCTCCGGTGCGGCGCGCGCCGCGCGGCGCGCGGGCCAGGTGCCCGGCATCCTCTACGGCGGGGACAAGGCGCCCGTGCCCGTCTCGGTCCGCGCCAACGAGTTCCGCAAGGCGCTCTACACCGGCAAGCTGCTGGGCCACCTCGTGACGCTGAAGTACGGCGCCGAGACCCAGCGGGTGATCGCCAAGGCGATCGACATGCACCCGGTGACGGACGAGCCGTGGCACTTCGACCTCTACCGGGTCGACGCGCACCAGCAGATCAAGATCGCCGTCCCGGTGCACTTCGTGAACCAGGAAGAATCGCCGGGCCTGAAGCGCGGCGGCACGCTGAACATCGCGCTGCACACGGTGACCGTCTCCTGCGCCGCCGACCACATCCCCGAAGAGCTGGTGTTCGACCTGACCGGCCTGGAGATCGGCGCCTCGATCCGTCTGTCGGAGCTCAAGCTGCCGGCCAACGTGGAAGCCGCCCTGCCGACCGACACGGTGCTCGCCTCCATCGCCGGCGCTTCGTTGCAGGCTGACGAAGACGAAGCCGCTGATACCGCGGTCGCCGAAGGCGCCGCCGCTGAAAGCGCCGTGGAAGAAGGCGGCGAGGCCTAAAGGCCTCGTCTCCCCAGACCTGCTCTAGGGGCCGTCTTCGGGGGGCCAGATGCTGCTGATCGCGGGCCTCGGCAATCCGGGACCGACCTACGCCAAGACGCGCCACAACATCGGCTTCACGGCCGTGGACGAGATTGCGCGCCGGTGGGATTTCGGTCCCTGGCGTTCGCGCTTCCAGGGCTTCGCGGCCGAGGGCTCGATCCCGACGCCCGACGGCCCGGTGAAGACGCTCATCCTCAAGCCGCAGACCTTCTACAACGAGAGCGGCCGCGCGGTCGGCGAGGCGCTGAAGTTCTTCAAGATCGAACCTGAGAACCTGATCGTCTTCTACGACGAGATCGATCTCGCGCCCGGCCGCTTCCGGATGAAGGCCGGCGGCGGCGCGGCCGGCAACAACGGCGTCCGCTCGATCACCGCCCAGGTCGGCCCCTACTTTCGACGTGCGCGGCTGGGCACTGGCCATCCGGGGCAGAAGGAGCTGGTGCACGGCCACGTGCTCTCCGAGTTCCACAAGGCCGACCGGCAGTGGGTCGAGCCGCTGATCGAGGCGGTCGCCGAGGCGCTGCCCCTGCTGGCGGCCGGCGAGGACGAGAAATACCAGACCGAAGTCATGCGCCTGGCGCCGGCCGACAAGGTCGACCCCCGCAAGGCGGCGCGGGGTGAACTCTAGGACCGGCCGATATGATTATTCCTGGCTTTCTCCTCTCGCTGGTGATGGCGATCCTGCTCTGCTGGCATGCCGTGAAGACCGGCCGCAACTCGATGTGGCTGTGGGTCATCCTGATGCTCCAGCCGCTCGGCGGCCTCGTCTACATCGCCCTCAACATCGTGCCCGACATCTTCGGCGGCACGACCGCGCGCAAGCTCGGCCAGGCGGCGCGCGAGACCCTCGACCCGCACCGCGAATACCGCGAGGCCAAACAGGCCTGCGATGACACGCCCACCGTCCGCAACCAGTCGCGCCTGGCCGGCGCCGCCGCCCATCTCGGCCACTACGCCGAGGCCGAGGCCCTCTGGCGCGCCGCCGCCCAAGGCGTGCACGCCGACGATCCGGTCATCTTGCTGGGCCTGGCCAATTCGCTGCTGGAGCTGAGCCGCCCCGCCGAGGCTCTGGCGGTGCTGGAAAAGCTCGGCGATGACGAGATCTTCGGCCGCACGCCCGCCGCCGCCATGTCGCTGGGCCGCGCCTACGAGGCCCTGGACCACGTCAGCGACGCCGACCGCGCCTACCAGTGGGCCGCCGAGCGCCTGCCCGGCTTCGAGGCCCTGGCCCGCTACGCCGCCTTCATGGCCCGCCACGGTCGCCGGAACGAGGCGCGCGAGATCGTCGTCGAGCTGGACAAGCGGATGGTCAAGCTGCGCGGCCAGTTCCGCAAGGAAGCCCAGACCTGGCGCGACTTCGCCGCCCGCGCGCTGGGCGGCCGCTAGCCGCCCGCGCACCCGATTTCGCGGCCCCGGCTGTGGCGTTCCGGACACGGCTCGGTCACGGTCAAAAAAATTCCGCACAGACCCGATCTGACACCGGGAACAAATTTTGTCGGCTTTGTGTTGACCCGCCACTGGGGGATTTTCCTTCTGGGAGGCTGTTAACTTGAAAACTCTGCTTTTGACGGCCAGCGTCGCCGCCTTGTCGTTCGCCGCTCTTGCGTCGGGCGCCCAGGCGGCCACGACGGTGTTCGCGACAACTACGACCCTGGCTGCAGGCCCGAACTTCACTTGGACGAACAATGGCGCGGGCGACACGGGTTCCGGCGGCACGCTCACCGGCACGGGCTCGACCTCGTTCAGCTTCGAGAATTCGGGACCTGTGCTGAACCTGCTGGCGTTCGTGCCCGCGAACTTCAACTTCACGGCGACGGCCACCGGCGCGCCGGCGGGCTTCTCGGGCGCACCGAACGATCTTTGGACCCAGACGGGCCTGAGCGGCAGCTTCAGCTACACCTTCTCCGGCACGACCGGCACGATGTTTGGCGGGACGACGCTGACGAACGGTGAGAACCTGCTGAGCGGGACCTTCACCAACGCCTGGATCCAAGGTAACGGCGGCTCGGGGTCCACGAACCTGTCGGTGGGCAATGGAGGTCACATGACCTTCACCTCGACGGTCGATCCGGCGCTCGCGTCGGCGATCAACCCGGAGTTCGCCTACACCTTGTTGGCCGTGACCCCGAACTTCGGGGCCACATCGAGTTCAGCGGCCCTGGAGTCGTTCACCGGCAAGGGCGATGGCGAGTTCAGCTTCACGACCGCCGTACCTGAACCGGCGGCCTGGAGCCTGATGATCATGGGCTTTGGCGGATTGGGCGCCCTGTTGCGCCAACGTCGCCGTCAGGCGTACGTCGCGGCCTAACCGCCTCGATCGATCGGTTAGGCAAAGGCCGTCGCCCTCGGGCGGCGGCCTTTCCGTTTGGGCTCATGCCTAGGCCGCGAGGGCCGCCTGTGCTAGGTCGCCCGACCGCTAGCCTTTCCAAGACCCGAAAGAATCCATGGCCCTGAAAGTCGCCATCGTCGGCCTGCCCAACGTGGGCAAGTCGACCCTGTTCAACGCGCTCACCCAGACCGCCGCGGCCCAGGCCGCCAACTATCCGTTCTGCACCATCGAGCCCAACACCGGCGACGTGGCGGTGCCCGAGCCGCGCCTGGACGTCCTGGCGGCGATCATCCCGTCCAAGGAGATCATCCCCTCGCGGATCAACTTCGTGGACATCGCCGGTCTGGTGCGGGGCGCGTCCAAGGGCGAGGGCCTGGGCAACCAGTTCCTGGCCAACATCCGCGACTGCGACGCCGTGCCCTTCGTCGCCCGCTGCTTCGTCGACGACGACGTCACCCACGTGGAGGGGCGCATCGACCCGCTGTCGGACCTCGACATCATCGAGACCGAGCTGATGCTGGCCGACCTGGAAAGCCTGGAGAAGCGCGTCACGGCCCTGGAGAAGAGGGCCAAGACCGGCGGCGATAAGGAAGCGGCGCTGACGCTGAAGCTGGTGAACCTCGCTTTGGGGCATCTCAACGCCGGCCGCCCGGCGCGCGCCGCCGAGAAGGACGTGCCCAAGGAGGAGGAGAAGGCCTGGCGCATGCTCCAGCTGCTCACCTCCAAGCCGGCGCTCTACGTCTGCAACGTCGACGAGGGCTCGGCCGAGAGCGGCAACGCGCTCTCCGAGCAGGTGATCGCCCGCGCCAAGCGCGACAATGCCGACGCCGTGGTCATCTCGGCCAAGATCGAGAGCGAGATCGCCCTGCTGCCGGAAGAGGAACGGGGCGAGTTCCTGGAGACGCTCGGCCTCGCCGAGCCGGGCCTCAACCGCCTGATCCACCAGGCCTACCACCTGCTCGGCCAGCAGACCTATTTCACCGTCGGCCCCAAGGAGGCGCGGGCCTGGACCGTGCCGGTGGGCGCCACCGCGCCGCAAGCCGCCGGCGTGATCCACACCGACTTCGAGAAGGGCTTCATCCGCGCCGAGACGATCGCCTATGACGACTACGTCCGCCTGAACGGCGAGGCGGGCGCGCGCGACGCCGGCAAGCTCAGGTCCGAGGGCAAGGACTACGTGGTGCGCGACGGCGACGTGATGAACTTCCGCTTCAACGTCTGAGCCCCGCTAACATCCGCTTCAGCTCTTCGACGAGGCCCCGCGCGGCTTTGATGGGCTCGGCGGCCGCGCCGCAGACCAGCGCGCACTCCATCACCGCGCCCATGACGAGGTGCGTCGCCGCGTCGACCTCGCTGTCGGTTGCGTCCGGCCCGAGCA
>NZ_DATAPY010000170.1:0-38910 GCF_036264965.1 Phenylobacterium sp. | reverse complement strand
CGAGCGGCTCCGCTGCCGCCCAGCCCGCCGGAGAACGACCCAGATCACCCAGCTTACCCGCGCTAAGACGTCACGGTTTGTTCGGTAACATCTGCGGGTGAGGCAATACGGGGGGTCAGATCCGGATGTCGCTTGATAGACGAATCCGCCTTCCGAAGCCTTCTTCCGCAAATGGAGGCTGTAAATTGCTCGCGCGATCGCTTCGTCCGAGAACGACAGTGTCAACCGGGCGTGAGCGAAGAGATTTCGGATTTCCCGGATCGTGTGCAGATCAGCGCGCGTATTGGGACCATAGATTTTGAAGGCAAAGGCAAGATCGATCTTCGCGGAGAAGCTCGCCAATACACCTCTCGTCGAGAACAGCGCTTCTCGATCACCCGCACTTAGGGTCCGCATCCAGCCCAACAGGGCGTCTTCCAAGGAACGATCTAGGATCGACGCCACCACAACCGCGACGGCGCGATCACTCGCTGTCTTTAGCTCCTCCGCCAGCGCCCCGATGCTTTCGGACGTATCGTCGCCCCGTGCTCGTCGCTTCAGCGACGCGAGCGGTCTGGCCTTCTGGTTTGCCACGACGTTCCCCAACTAATTGAGCGTGTAACGCTGCCACGGGATCGCCCCAAGCGGGGTGCTGGCCATGAACCGGGCGATGTCCGGCCGGCCGAACCACTTGGCGCGGCCGCCGGAGTCTTGTCCCATCAGGATGATCGGCATGCCAGGAAATGCGCGGCCGAAGCTCCCGATCGCCTGATTGGCGGTATGGGGATTGTCGACCACGTGCCTCTTCACCACGACCACTGCGAACGTGAGGCCCTGCTCGCGAATGACTGCACCTTCAAACTGCACTCTCATCTCCTAAAAAAGGGCCGCGCCGTGAGGCGCGGCCCGTGGAATCAGCCCTTCGGCGGGAAGGGGTCGTTGCCGAAGCTGTCGCGCTCGCGGATTTGGCCATTGCGGCCATGGATCAGCAGCTCGCTCGCTTGGTTCTGCGCGATGTTGCGAGCGTGTTCGATCGCCTCGCGCTGGGTCTCGTGGACCGCCGTCACGCGGCTGTTGCCGGCGCCCCGGACAGCCCAGTCGCCGTTGTGGGGAACGACGTGTTGGTTCTTGCCTGACATGGAAATCACCTCCTTCCTCGCCGGTGTGGGTTGTGCTGGATCGCGAGTTCAGCCCCGATCGCCTCAAGTTGGCTTTCAAGGACGTAGGCTGGCGAATGTGCCGGCTCAGACATGCCGACGAAATTTCTCGCAATTTGTCCGAGGTCGGTGACCAGTGAGCCTATGCGGTTGGGACCTGGCAAGGGCGGTACGGCGTGACGGCGGCTTCTTTGAGCACCGACGAAGTCCGGGACGCGATCGCCGCGCTCACGACAGCGGAACTCATTCGCCTGCAGAAGGTGGGCGCGATCTATGCGGTCGGCGTCGGGGTTGAAGGCTTGGACGTCGTCAACGAGGCCGTGAGCCGAGCGCTTGACGGTACGCGGACCTGCCCAAGGGACGCGCCTGTGCTGATCTTCCTCATCAACGCCATGCGCAGCATGGCGTCATCGGAACGTACAAAGGCGAAGGAGGAGCCTGTGATGGAAAGCATGAGCTCTACCCTCGACGATGGCCCCGCGATCTTGGAGCCGCTGGCTGAGGGCAGGAATGTCGAGGACCTGCGACTAGCGCGCGAGGATGCCGAAGCGCGCCTCAAGGCCCTGGAGGAGATATTCGTCGATGACGATGACGCCCAGCTCGTGGTGATGGGTGATCTGGACGGCCTGGATGCCGATGAGATCCAGACCCTCGGCGGCTGGAGTGCGCAGGCATACGCGACGATCCGTCGGCGCGTTCGGCGCAAGATCACCGCTAGGTATCCGAGGGGATGGGTCCAATGACCCGCAAGCCGACTGAGGGGCCCGACCTGTTTCTGCTAGCCAATGCGCTCGTCGACGATCTGATGGCGCTTTCCGACGATGACCTATTGCGCGAGGTGCGAGAGGACGAGGGGGATCCGGAAAGGCTGGCGACCGAAATGCGCGAGCAGCTTCAGGCCCGAGTTGTCCGCGAGAACAAGGCCCGACTGGTAAACGCGCGCAGCGCCTTGAACATCGCCCGCGCCGCGCGCGCCGGCGCCAATGTGATCAGCCTGCCGCTAACTCAGAAGCAGCAGATCCTCAGCAAGTTCGCCGCCGCCGACGGGCGCTTGCGCGAGCGCCTGACCATGGCCGCGCGGAAGGGTGAGGGCGCAACGGAACGCGAGATCGATGACATCCTCAAAGACCTAGTGGATCTTGGAGCGATCGACGACGAGGGCAATCCACATTGAGAGCGCCCACGCCGGCGGAGAAACTGCTGCTCAGCCTTGGCATCGATTCCGCAAAGGAAATCGATGTCGAAGCCATCGCATGGGATGCCGGCGCCGAAGTGCGTTTTGCCGAATTGGACAGCTGTGAAGCTCGGATCATCGGCTACGGAAATCGCGCGATCATCACCGTGGAGGAGCGCTCCATACTGCCCCGAAAGCGGTTTTCAGTGGCGCACGAACTGGGGCACTGGAAATATCATCGGGGCCGCTCCTTCGTCTGCCGCAAGGACGATATCGGCAACCAACTGAAGGGACCGACTGATCCGGAACGCGTGGCGGACAGCTACGCCGCTGACTTGCTGCTCCCGTCTTTCCTGTTCGTACCGATGGCAGCGAAAACCCGAAAGGCGACCTTTGAGGCCATCGACGAGATCAGGGCGGAGTTCGGGACCAGCAGAACCGCCACGGCCTTGCGCATGGTTGATCTCGGACCAGAGCCTGCAATGCTCATCTGTCACGGCGCCCAGAAACGTCGCTGGTTTCGCCGCGGAGATGATGTCCCTGATCGCTGGTTTCCGCGCGACGAAATTGATGCGGAGTCTGCGGCAATGGACGTGCTCCACGGACACTGCGAGCGCACGCCGCGCACCCTGATCGGCGCGGACGCCTGGTTCGATCGGAGAGATGCCGAACAGTATGAGGTTTTCGAGCAGACGGTCCGCATGGCTACGGGTGACGCGCTTACGCTGCTGACGTTCAAGTCCTTGGCTATGTTGACTTAGGACGGCCTACACAGGTCCTGCACAGTGGATTTCGCCTTGATTTTTCGCAATAAATACATGAGGATAGGAAATCCCAATCTCCCGCAAGGGGAGACCAGAACGGCCCCAGCCCTTCCAAAAGACCACCGGTCCTACGCTCAGAGCAATCCCGCGACCCGCAGAACCCACCCAACCACGACGCTGAGCACAATGCCGGTCAGCAGGCCGCGGACGAAGGCGCCATGCCGCTCCCACCAGATGCGGTTGGCCCTATGCCTTTGGGCGCGATCATTATGTCTGCGGGAGAGTGCCACGCATCCATTTGCCCGCAATCGACGCCGTCGGCCATCCTCGGCGGGTAGACTTACGCCTTTCCGGCCGAGCCCGCGCCGCGATAGGTGAATCGGATGCCGTTCTTCGTTCGCGCGGTTGCGGATGCGATCGAACGGTGCGCGGAGGACTTGGTATGTTTGAAGGCGCGCCCCTGCCGCCCCGCCTGCTTCGGACCAACGAGGCCGGGCGCTTCCTGGGCCTGTCGGGGCGGACGCTTGAGAAGCATCGAACCTACGGCACTGGTCCGACCTATCGGAAGATCGGCGGCCGGGTGGTCTATGTCATCGACGACCTGCAGAGTTGGGCCGATCGCGGCGCCAAGTCATCAACGTCCGATCCTGGCAACGGTCGCGTCCTGCCGGCGCGTCCCCGGCAGCCCCGCGCGTTCGGCTGACCGGCCTTGTTCGCACGCGAGAAGGTGGGCGCTGAGCACTCGCCGATGAGGCGCCTGCCATCCCCCCCGCGCCAACGGCGGACGCTCGCCTGACGGCTTTTCGCTTAGCGCCGCAACAATTTCCAACACTTGGGCATGACCTGGACCTCGGAGTGTCCGGCGATGGCGTAGATTTCGGCTGAGACCTCGACGCAGCAGCGGGCGCGAAACTCTCTGCGAGTCGCTGGAGGCGGCCCGCAAGTCCCGGAAATAAGCGTCGTGCGCAGACTGGTTTGGCGGGTCGTGCTGCTGCCCATGCGCTGCCCAGCCCATTTTCAGCAACAACTTTAGTCAATTGGTGGTTCCCCAAGTGTTTGATTTCACTTGGGGAACCATGGTGCCACGACAGGGATTCGAACCCTGGACCTCAGCCTTACCAAGGATGCGCTCTACCACTGAGCTATCGCGGCGAATGGCGAGGCGCGGCTATAGCCAACGCGGCGGGCCGCGTGAAGCCCCAATCCGCGCGGGGGCGTCTTGACGAGCGGGACCGAGCGCCGCACCCCTGGGCAATGCCGCCCGCAGACAATCCCCCGAAACGACCGCCGTCCGAACGGGAAGCCAAGCTCGCGCAGGCGCTGCGGGCGAACCTCCGTCGACGGAAATCCGGGGACGGCGCGAAGCCGCCCGCCCGGAATGACGGGAAAAGCGGGGAGGAGGGCTGAGGGGGCCTTTGCGCGGCGCCCTGGCGCACGCTAGATATCGCCGTCGCGCCGCCATCACGACTCCCTCGAAACAACGCGGCCGCCTCGAAGGATTGGGATTGGACCGCATCGCCATTACCGGCGGCGCGCGGCTGCAGGGCGAAATCCCGATCAGCGGCGCCAAGAACTCGGCCATCAAGCTGATGGCGGCGAGCCTTTTGACCGAAGAGACCCTGCGGCTGACCAACATGCCGCGCCTGGCCGACACCCGCTTCCTGGGCAAGCTGTTGCAGCGGCTCGGGACCGAGGTCGTGGAGGCCGAAGGCGAGGACGGCCCGGAGACGCTGCTTCGCACGTCCGAGATCACCAGCGGCTTTGCGCCCTACGATCTGGTCCGCCAGATGCGCGCCTCGTTCAATGTGCTGGGCCCGCTCTTGGCGCGGACGGGGCAGGCCAAGGTCTCGCTCCCCGGCGGCTGCACGATCGGCGCGCGTCCGGTGGACCTGCACCTGAAGGCGCTCGAGGCGCTGGGCGCACGGATCGATCTGCATGAGGGCTATGTCTACGCCCAGGCGCCGGGCGGCCTGAAGGGCGGCCGCATCGATTTCCCGTTCAACTCGGTGGGGGCGACCGAGCACGCCATGCTCGCCGCGGTGCTGGCCGACGGCGAGACGATCATGACCAATGCGGCCTGCGAGCCGGAGATGATCGACCTGGCCGAATGCCTGAACGCCATGGGCGCCAAGGTTGCCGGCGCGGGCACGTCCATCATCCGCATCCAGGGCGTCGGCCGCCTGCATGGCGCGACGCACGCGGTGATGCCCGACCGGATCGAGACCGGCACCTATGCGGTGGCGGCGGCCATGGCCGGCGGCGAGGTGCGCCTGACCCGCACGCGCAGCGATTTCATCCAGGCCCTGATCGACAAGATGGTCGAGGCCGGCGTCGAGGTGACGCCGCATAACGACGGCCTGACCGTGCGCCGCAACGGCGCGCTGTTGAGGGCCGTCGATGTCGAGACCGGCGTCTATCCGGGCTTCGCCACCGATCTGCAGGCGCAGTTCATGGCCCTGATGACGCTGGCCGACGGCGAGAGCGTGATCAAGGAGACGATCTTCGAGAACCGCTTCATGCATGCGCCGGAGCTGTCGCGCCTGGGGGCCGACATCAGCGTGCAGGGCGGCGAGGCCCGCGTGCGCGGCGTCGCCAGCCTCACCGGCGCTCAGGTGATGGCGACCGACCTGCGCGCCTCCGTCGGCCTGGTGATCGCCGGTCTGGCGGCGCGCGGCGAGACCATGGTCAACCGCGTCTACCACCTCGACCGCGGCTTTGAGCGGCTGGAGGAGAAGCTCGGCGCCTGCGGCGCGCTTATCCGGCGCATCAAGGGCGACGGCGAGGGCGACGAGGACTGAGCCCATGCCCAAGCCGAATGAGCCGAAGGGCAAGATGGGGCCGCTTCGTCTGCTGGCCCAGGACGCCGACGACCTGGCGATCATCTCCGCGGCCATGCAGGACGCCGTCGCCAAGGTGGGCGACATCTCCTACGAGCCCAAGGCGCGGGTGCTGACGGTGGCGTTCAACCGCTATTGCTGGGAAGGCGATGGCGGCGTGCGGGTTCGCTCGGCCCTGCAGCTGGGCAGCGTGCTGAAGGTCCAGGCCCGAAAGATCCGGCGCGGCGCGCGCGACGCGGTGCTGGAGGTGCTGGCCGTGAGCTTCGACGCGGGCGAGACCCCTGGCGGCCTGGTGACAATCAGCTGCGCCGGCGGCGGCGACCTGCGCGCCGAGGTGGAATGCCTCGACGCGGTGCTGGCTGACGTCTCCGAGCCCTGGCCGACGCCGCGCGCGCCGGCCCACGGCGATTAGCCGCGCAGCATGGCGCTCCGCCATCCGCGCCGCTAAAGGACCCGCGCCATGCGTCGCTTCCGCTTCACCGACCCCGATTTTGAGACGGCCTTCGCCGCGTTCATCGAAGAACGCCGCGAAACCCCGGAAGAGGTCGACGCGATCGTGCGCGACGTCATCGCGGCGGTGCGCGCCGAGGGGCTGACCGCCTTGCTGCGGTTTGCCAAGGATTTCGACCGGATCGAGCTGGACGAGCACTCGATCCGCGTGAGCGAGGCGGAGATCGAGGCGGGCGCCGCGGCCTGCCCGCAGGCGGTGCGGGACGCCATCGCCTTCGCGGCCGAACGCATCCGCAGCTATCACGCCCGCCAGCGGCCCGCTGACCTGCATTTCACCGACGAGGCCGGTGTCGAGCTGGGCTGGCGCTGGACGGCGCTCGAAGCGGTCGGGATCTATGTGCCGGGCGGGCGCGCCGCCTATCCGTCGACAGTCCTGATGAACGCCGTGCCGGCCGCCGTCGCCGGCGTCGAGCGGATCGCCATGGTCACGCCACCGGGGCGCCTGCAGCCGGCGGTCCTGGCCGCCGCGAAGGCGGCGGGCGTGCATGAGATCTGGCGGGTCGGCGGGGCGCAGGCCGTGGCCGCGCTCGCCTATGGCGCGGGTCCGATCCGGCCGGTCGACAAGATCGTTGGGCCCGGCAACGCCTTCGTCACGGCGGCCAAGCGGCGGGTCTATGGCGCGGTCGGCATCGACGCCCTGGCCGGACCGTCGGAGATCGTGGTGGTGGCCGATGGCGCCAACAAGCCGGATTGGATCGCTGCCGACCTGCTGTCGCAGGCCGAGCACGACCCGGCCGCGCAATCCATCCTCATCACCGACGATGAAGCCTTCGCCGCGAAGGTCGAAGCCGCGGTCCTGGACCAGCTTTCGGCCCTGTCCACCGGCCAGGACGCCGCGGCGTCGTGGCGCGACCACGGCGCGGTGGTGATCGCCCCCCTGGAGGAGGCGCCGCGCCTGGTCGACCGCATCGCTCCCGAACACGTCGAATTCGCTGTCGAAGCGCCGGAGCGGCTGGCCGACCGGGTGCGGCATGCTGGCGCAATCTTCCTTGGTCGTCACACACCTGAAGCCATCGGCGACTATGTTGCCGGCTCCAATCACGTGCTGCCGACGAGTCGCGCGGCGCGGTTCTCCTCGGGTCTGTCGCTCTATGACTTCATCAAGCGGACCTCGATCGTGAAGTGCGACGAAGCCGCCTTTGCGCGGCTCGCGCCGGCCACGGTGGCCTTGGCGGAAGCCGAAGGGCTGCCGGCGCATGCGCGATCTGCGGCAATTCGCCTGGGCCAGGGTTGAACCATTGGCCCCAATCAAACCTTGTTTGAGGTGCAATGCGCACGTCATCCGATAGCCCCAGCGAGAGCCCGACGATGGCTTCCGAGACGAGACCGGCGCGAGACTGGTCGAAGATTCTTGCGCCCTACAGGGATCCGAAGACCAGCCGCAGCGTCTTCGAGATCATCGTCACCGTGGCGCCGCTGCTGACCCTTTGGGCGATCGCCTGGGCGCTCCACGCGCGCGGCTGGTGGTGGGCGTCATTGCTGCTGACGATTCCCGCCGCCTTCTTCCTCGTCCGGCTGTTCATGATCCAGCACGACTGCGGCCACGGATCGTTTTTCCGCAATCGCCAGGCGAATGAGTGGGTCGGCCGGATCGCCGGCGTCTTCACGATCACGCCCTATCACTATTGGCGTCAGACCCACGCCTTGCACCACGCCACGTCGGGCAACCTCGACCGGCGCAGCGGACTGGGCGAGATCGAGACCCTGACGGTCGAGGAATACCGGGCGCTGCCGTCCTTGCGGCGGCTCGGCTACCGGCTCTATCGCCATCCCCTGGTGATGTTCGGACTGGGGCCGGCCTATGTGTTCCTGATCAGCCAGCGCGTTCCCCTGGGCATGATGCGCCAGGGCTGGCGGCCGTGGGCCAGCGTGATCGGCAATGGTCTCGCCGCCGCGGCGGGCCTGGCGGGTCTGGCCTGGCTGTTCGGCGTCGCCCCGGTGCTGATCGTCAACGTCGTGACCATGCTGCTGGCCGCCACGATCGGCGTCTGGCTTTTCTACGTGCAGCACCAGTTCGAGGGTGCGGCCTGGACGCGCAACAGCCTGTGGAGCCGCGACGAGGCCGCCCTGGCGGGAAGCTCCCACTATGACCTGCCGCAGCCGTTCCGCTGGATGACCGGCAACATCGGCATCCACCACGTCCATCACCTGTCGAGCCGGATCCCTTTCTACCGCCTGTCGGCGGTGTTGAACGATCATCCGGAACTTCGGGCCATGAACCGCCTGGGCTTCCTGGAGAGCTTCCGTTGCGCGCGGTTGACGCTGTGGGACGAGGCGGCGGGCAAGCTGGTGTCCTTCCGCGAGGCCCGCGCAGCCGCCTGACCGCCGACAGATGTTTGGGTCTCTGACACGCCCGGCGCATCTCGCGCCGGGCGTATTTCTTTATGGCCTTGGCGCGCGTTCGCAGGTGCGGGATGACGCGGGGGGGCGGAATGCCATAAAGCGTGGCCTACGCCCCCGGGACGCCCATGGCCGACGACGACCGCCAGATGCACCGCCTGCAGAGCGTCGAGCTCGACGAAGAGTCGCTCGCGGCGGTCTCGCGCGACCAGGAGCAGGAACGCCAGATCGCGATCTTCGACCTCTTGGAAGAGAACAATTTCCACCCGGACGGCGCGGCGCAGGGGCCTTACGACCTCAAGATGGGGCTGGTGGAGAACCGTTTGGTCCTCGACGTGCGCGGGCCTGGCTACGAGAAGCGCCACATCCTGTCGCTGTCGCCATTCCGCAGCCTGATCAAGGACTACTTCCTGATCTGCGAGAGCTACTACCAGGCGATCCGCAACTCGACGCCCGCCCAGATCGAGGCCTTGGACATGGGCCGGCGCGGCCTGCACAACGAAGCCTCGGAGCTGCTGCAGACCCGCCTGGCCGGCAAGGTCGACACCGACCTGGACACCGCGCGGCGTCTTTTCACGCTGATCTGCGCCCTGCATTGGCGGGGTTAGGCCCAGATGCCGACTGACGTCCCGCCGCTGGCGCCCGGCGCGGTGCTCTTTGCGTGCAACTTCAACCAGGTCCGCTCGCCCATGGCCGAGGCGCTGCTGAAGCGCCTGGTCGGCACGCGGGTCTATGTGGACAGTTGCGGCCTGAAGCGCCCGGCCATGGTCCACGACGACTCGCGTGACGAGGACGTCGAGGCCGGCGTCGATCCCTTCGCCCAGGCCGTGATGGCCGAAATGGGTTTGGATATCACCCACTACCGGCCGAAGACCTTCGGCGACCTGGAGGATTCCTCGTTCGACTTGGTGGTGTCGCTGACCCCGGAGGCGCATCACCGCGCGGTGGAGCTGGCGCGCAGCCGCGCGGCGGACATCGAATACTGGCCGACCCACGACCCGACGCTCACGGAGGGCTCGCGCGAGGCCCGGCTCGAGGCCTTTCGGCAGGCGCGCGACAGCCTCGCACGCCGGATCGCGGAGCGTTTCGGCGACCTTGCGGCCTCGCCCATCGACCTCGCCCCGGACCGTGCGCTATAGTTGAAGGCTCTATCCGCGGCTCGCGACCTGACCTAAGGACGCGGGCCGTCATTTTATCCTCGGTTTGGAGCCTGCATGGCGAAAGAAGAATTGTTGGAATTCCCGGGCACGGTCAGCGAAGTCCTGCCCAACGCGACCTTCCGCGTGAAACTTGAGAATGACCACGAGATCATCGCCCACACCGCCGGCAAGATGCGTAAGAACCGCATCCGCGTGTCGGCCGGCGACAAGGTGCTCGTGGAGATGACGCCCTACGACCTCACCAAGGGCCGCATCACGTTCCGCGTCCGCTAGACGCGCCCGGCCGAAGTGCCGCAATCGCCGCCGCGCCTGGTCCTGGCCTCCGCAAGTCCCCGGCGGCTCGATCTTCTGCGCCAGATCGGTCTGCCGCCCGACGTGGTCGAGGCCGCCCAGGTCGACGAATCCCCTCTGAAGGATGAGACGCCGCGCCGGCTCGCCGGGCGCCTGGCCGCCGAAAAGGCGGCCGGCGTGGCCGCGCGCCATCCCCACGACTACATCCTGGCGGCCGACACCGTGGTCGCACTGGGCCGACGGGTCCTGCCGAAGGCCGAGACCGCAGCCGAGGTCGCCGATTGCCTGAAGCTGTTGTCCGGGCGCGCGCATCGGGTGCTGACCGGCGTCTGCGTCGTCGCGCCGGGCGGACGGCGCGGGCAGCGGCTGGTGGAAACCCGGGTTCGCTTCAAGCGCCTGACCGGCGCCGAGATCGATCGCTACCTCGAAGGCGGCGAGGGGATCGGCAAGGCGGGCGGCTACGCGATCCAGGGACTTGCGGCCGCCTTTGTCACGGAACTCTCGGGCTCCTATCCCGGCGTGGTCGGCCTGCCGCTCTATGAGGCGTCGAGCCTGCTCGCCGGCCTGGGATATCATCGGCCATGAGCGAGCGGCGCGCCTATCTGGACCGCGGCCTAGGCGAGACCCGCGGCGTCGTCACCCTCGACGGCCGGCCCGAGCGGCTGCTGATCCGGCGCGACGACGACGAGCCGCGGCTCCTCATCGGTGCGCGGCTGGTCGCGCGGGTGGCGAGCCTGGAGCCGGCGCTGGGGACGGCCTTTCTCGATCTGGGGCAGGGCGCGGAGGCCATCCTGCCGTTCAAACCGGATGCCCGGCCGGTCCGCGGCCAGGCCATCGAGGTCGAGATCCGCAGCGAGCCCCGGCGCGGCAAGCTGGCGATCGCCCGCTTTGTGGGCCCCGCCGAGGGCGCCCCGAAGCTGATCGCGGCCGCGCCGGACCTGGCCATCGAACTGGCGGCGCTGTCGCACGGGGCCAGCCTGGTCGAGGGAACATCGGCGCGTCAGGTGGCCGATGAGGCCGAGGCCGAGGCGCTGGAGGTCCTCCACCCCGTGCCCGGGGGCGGTCAGATCGCCATCGAGCCGACCCGCGCGCTCACCGCCATTGATGTCGACCTCTCCGACCGCAAGGGCGGCGACGCCAAGCGCGTCACCCGCCAGGCCAATCTGGCGGCGCTCGGCATGGCCGCGCGGCTGCTGCGGCTGAAGGGGCTGGGCGGGATCGTGGTCATCGACCTGGTCGGACGCGGCCATGACGGCCATGCGCTGCTGGCCGCGGCCCGCGCCGCCTTCGGCCCCGACAATCCCGGCGTGGCCATCGGGCCGGTGGGACGGTTCGGCACTATGGAGCTCTCGTTGCCGCGGCGGGTGCGCCCGCTCGCGGAGCAGCTTTGCCGCGAAGATGGCGCCCTGAGCGACCGCACCTTGGCCCAGCAGCTGATCCGCCGGCTGCAGGCCGAGGCCGCCGCCCAGCCCGGCGCCCGCCTGACCGCCGCCTGCAGCCCTGCGATCGCCACAGTCGCCGAACCTTTTGCGCGCCTGCTCGCCGAGCAGATCGGCGCCCGATTTTCGATCACCCCTGACCCGGCGCGGTCGCGCGAGCGCCTCGATGTGGGGTTTGCCCGATGAGCGAGCCCAAATGCCCGATGTGCGGCAAGCCGGTCGACCCCGACCACCGGCCGTTCTGTTCCAAACGATGCGCCGACCTGGACCTGCACCGCTGGCTTGGCGGCCACTATGCGATCCCGGGTTCGGACGATCCGGACGCCTCCGGCGAGCCATCGCAGGACGACTGATCGCGCTCGCTGGACTTCCGAAAGCGGCTCTTCTATAGACGCGGCTCCCCGCGACGGCGGCCTTCGCCTGGGTAGCTCAGTTGGTAGAGCAGCGGATTGAAAATCCGCGTGTCGGTGGTTCGAATCCGCCCCCAGGCACCACCCCGTTCCCGAACAAGAACAATCCTCTAAAAGACGGGCCTCGGAACAAAGGGGCATTTCGGCCCCAGATTTTTGACGCCCTTTTTCATTTCGAGATTTATCAGGATATTCAACGACATGTCGGAGTTTTTCCCGATCTGTCGGAATGCTCTGAGCCAACATGACTCCCTCTTTTCTCCCGAGAGTTCGTTGGACATTCTCTATTTCCAGGCGGCGCTGAGTCGCGGCGTCTGTTGATGTCCAGGGGGACGATCTATGGCCGCGGATCATCAGCCGTTGCGGTTCGCTGCCTGGCGCCGGTTTTCGGTCAGGTCTGATTTGCGCATAAGTCGTCAAATATGGCGAGTTATGAGGTGTGGGGTCGATAAGTCGCCAAAGATGACGAGTTACGGAGATATGCATTAATTCGCCAGAATTGACGAGTTAACTTGATATTTTGGCTTAAATCGCCATATGTGGCGAATTATGAAATACGGACCCCTCGCCACCGATCAGCTCATCGCCGCGGACCTCGGCCGCCGGCTCGAGGCTGAGCGCCTCGCTCAGGACCTGACCCAGGCCCAGTTGGCCGCCCAGGCCGGGGTGTCCAAGCGCACCGTCGAGCGTCTGGAGAACGGGGACTCCAGCACCATCTCCAATCTCATTCGCTGCCTGCGGGCTTTGGGCCGCCTTGAGGGGCTCAAGACCTTGCTGCCGGAACCGCAACCGAACCCGGTCTCGGTCCTGAAGCTACGCGGGAAGACCCGCCAGCGCGCGCGGCCGAGCGCCGAGGCCCGGCCGGCTGGAAAGCCTTGGGCCTGGGGCGATGAGCGGTGAGCACCCTGGCTGAGGTCAGCCTGTGGGACACCCCGATCGGGGCGGTCTCGTTGCCCGACGAGGGCGATGTGGCGACCTTCGCCTACACGCCGGAGTTCCAGGCCAGCGGCATTGAGATCGCGCCGCTGACGATGCCGTTGGGGCGGCGGACCTTCAGCTTTCCGGAGCTGCCGCGGCGGACCTTCCACGGCCTGCCGGGCCTGCTCGCCGATAGCCTGCCGGATCGCTATGGCAATCTGCTGATCGACGCCTGGCTGGCCAGCCAGGGCCGGCTCGGCGGCGACTTCAACGCGGTGGAGCGCCTCTGCTACACGGGCACGCGGGGCATGGGCGCCCTGGAGTTCGCGCCCGCCGAGGGCCCCCACCTGGGCGCCGCCACCCGCGTCGACGTGGGCGCCCTGGTGGAGCTGGCCTCGGAGGTGCTGAGCCACCGTGCGGACCTGCAGGTCTCGTTCGCGGGGAAGGAAAAGGCCGATGGTCTTCGCGACATCCTGCGGGTCGGCACCTCGGCCGGCGGGGCGCGCGCCAAGGCGGTGATCGCCTGGAACCGCGAGACCAACGAGGTGCGGTCGGGCCAGGTCGCGGCTGGCGAGGGCTTCGGCTACTGGCTGCTGAAGTTCGACGGGGTGACCGACAACCGCGACAAGGAGCTGGCCGACCCCAAGGGCTTCGGGGCGGTGGAGTACGCCTATTCGAAGATGGCCCGGGCGGCGGGGATTACGATGACGGACACCCGTCTGCTGGAGGAGAACGGCCGGCGGCACTTCATGACCGAGCGCTTCGACCGCCTGCCCGGCGGCGGCAAGCTGCACGTCCAGACCCTGACGGCTATGGCGCACTACGATTTCAACAACGCCCTCGGCTATTCCTACGAACAGGCGATGCTGGTGATCCGCCAGCTCGGACTGCCGACCGAGGTGGTGGAAGAGCAGTACCGGCGGATGGTGTTCAACGTCGTCGCCCGCAATCAGGATGACCACGTCAAGAACATCAGCTTCCTCATGGACCGCACGGGCGCCTGGAGCCTGTCGCCCGCCTACGACATCACCTGGAGCTTCAACCCGACCGGGAAGTGGACCCAGCGCCACCAGATGTCGGTGAACGGCAAGCGCGACGGCTTCGATCGCGGGGACTTCGAGGCAGCGGCGAAGGCGGCCTCGCTTAACGCCGCGCGCGCCCGGACGATCGTGGAACAGGTGCGTGAGGCGGTGGCCGCCTGGCCGTCGTTCGCGGACGACGCCCAGGTGAATGAAGGCCTTCGCCAACAGATCGACCCGACCCTGCGGCTTACCTGGGACTAGGGTAGTACTAGGGCAGTGAAACTGTAGCCGCGGGGTAGGGCGCCGGTACGCTACCAATAGGTATTGATACCCTATCGATTGGGGTAACCCGCGAGAGCCCACGCAAGGCGAAATGCTTCCACGTGGCGGTTCTGGCGTTCAGCACGACAGAAGGTGGTGGGGGTAAGGTTGCGTCCTTATAGAGCGTCGCCAGATCGACGGCGTCGTTCTCGTTGATGTTCCGCTCTTGGGTCCCGTTCAGCTGATGGATTGGCGGGCCATGCATCATCGGACCCTTCTGTGGGTGGCGCATACGCTGTTGGCGCTGGGCCTATGGCGAGCACCAGCTGACGACAATCCGACCGAGCCTCAACCGGCCGCGGGCTGATCTCGCGAAGGCCCGCGTCCTTCACGGCCGGCCCGGCTTGAAGATGGGCGGGACGGCCCCAAGTCTGACACCGTAAGGTCCCGCCAAACGGCCTATCCAGGATTCAACCCTCCGGAGCACGCCATGAGCACAGATCCTCAATCCGCCAAGGGCCAGGACTTTGGCGCCGGGCTTCGCTTGGACGCCGCGCCGCAGGAGGGTCTCGTGGCCGGCCATGTCGGCGACGATCCGGTGCTGCTCTGGATCAAGGACGGCGAGCATCACGCGGTGGGCGGCGCCTGCACGCACTACGGCGGCCACCTGGCGGACGGTCTGCTCGATGGCGACCGCATCCATTGCCCGCTGCACCATGCCTGCTTCAGCCTGCGGACCGGCGAAGCCTTGGCCGGGCCGGCGTTCGACAGCCTGGTGCGGTGGAAGGTCGAGATCGAGGACAGCGTCCTCTTCATCCGCGAGCCCCTCGAGGCCGCGCAGCCCATCCAGGCGCGGCAGGATACGGCGCCGGATCGGATCGTCATCGTCGGCGGGGGCGCGGCGGGCTTCGCCGCGGCCGAGATGCTGCGCCGTCGCGGCTTTGCCGGCAGCCTGACGATGCTGAGCGCCGACGACGCCGCGCCCTATGATCGGCCGAACCTCTCGAAGGACTATCTGGCCGGGACGGCGCCGGAAGCGTGGATGCCGCTCAGAGGCCCGGAGTTCTACGCCGAGCGCCGCATCGACCTGCGCCTGAGCACTCAGGTCGCAAGCCTCGACACCGCCGGGAAAGCGGTGGTGACGGCGTCCGGCGACCGCTTCAGTTACGACGTGCTCCTGCTCGCGACCGGCGCCGAACCCATCCGGCTTTCCACGCCGGGGTTCGACCTTGCCAACGTCTTCACCCTGCGCTCGATGGCGGACTCGCGCGCCATCGCGGCAGCGGCCGAGGGGGCCAAGGCGGTCGCCGTGATCGGCGGCAGCTTCATCGGACTGGAGGTGGCCGCGGCCCTGCGCCACCGCGGATTGGCCGTGCATGTCGTCGCGCCGGAAGCCGTTCTTATGGAAAAGGTCATGGGGCGCGACCTCGGCGCCTGGGTCCAGGCCCTGCACGAGCAGCACGGCGTCAATTTCCACCTCGGCGAAACCGGCGTGCGGTTCGATGGCCGGCGACTCGAACTTTCCGGCGGGACCAGCCTGGAGGTGGATTTCCTCGCGGTGGGGGTCGGCGTTCGCCCGCGCCTCGACCTGGCGACCGCGGCGGGGCTCGCCGTCGACAAGGGCGTGGTGGTCGACGCATTCCTGGAGACCAGCATCCGGGGCGTCTACGCCGCCGGGGACATCGCCCGCTATCCAGACCCGCGCTCCGGCGAGCTCATCCGGGTCGAGCACTGGGTGGCCGCCGAACGGCAGGGCCAGGCGGCGGCGCTGAACATGATGGGTGAGCGCGCGTCGTTTGTGGCCGTGCCCTTCTTCTGGAGCCACCACTACGACCGGGCGATCCAATATGTGGGCCATGCGTCCGGCGGCGAAGTCGCCGAGACGGAGGGCTCGATCGCCAGTGGCCATGCGACCGTGCGCTTCGAGCGGGACGGTCAATTGGCGGCGGCGGCGTCGATCGGCCAGCACGTCGAAAACCTTGAGGCTGAACGCGAGCTCTCGGTGGGGTAGGGCGCCGCTTGGACCTGTCTTGCCTGAGGACCCTGCGCCGTTGAGCCGGCGTCCGCCGTAGGACCCGCTCAGCGCCTTGCCGACGGTTGAAGGTGCAAGCGTAGCCTTAGGTGCTATCCTCCCAAGGGCGGCCATTCCATGCGCAGATCGATCGTCGCCGCAGCCGGGCTGGCTGCGATTTTCCTAAGCTGTTCGCCCGCCGTCGCGCAGCAATGTCCGATGGGGTCCTTCCCCTCGGTGGACAGCTTTGGCAACCGCGTCTGCCAGCGCATCGCCAACAGTGGCCCCGCCACCACCCAGACGCCGCGCGGACAGCAGTGTCCGAACGGCGCCTATCCGACCGTCGACAACTTCGGAAACCGGATTTATCGCTCGGAGGGAGGCTTCAACCAGCCGAAGACCGACTACTACGACACCAGCAAGGGGTGCCCGATGGGGATGTTCCCGTCGGTCGACCAGTTCGGCAACAAGGTCTGCAAGAAGTCGTAGGCCAGGGGCTGCGTCGCGCCGCGCACTGGACGACCAAGGCGCCGGAACCGCATCGCGGCGGCTGGTGACCTGGCTCGGGCTCCCTATGTCTGGGTGATGCAGGACGGCGGCTGATCCCCGGGACCTGATCCGGCCAACCGCATCTTCAGGAGCAACGGTATGACGAACAAGGTGTGGTTCATCACGGGGACCTCGAAGGGGTTCGGTCGGATCTGGGCCGAGGCCGCTCTGGCACGTGGCGACGAGGTCGTCGCGACCGCTCGGGACGTCAGCACGCTCAAGGACTTGGTGGACCAGTATGGAGACCAGGTGCTCGACTTGCCGCTGGACGTAGATGACAAGGCCGCGGTGGATGCTGCGGTCGCACAATCGATCTCGCATTTCGGGCGGATCGACGTGGCGATCAACAACGCGGGCTACGGCCAGTTCGGGGCCATCGAGGAGGTCAGCGAGGCCGAGGCGCGCGCCCAGATGGAGACCAACTTCTTCGGGGCGCTATGGGTGACCCAGGCGGTGCTGCCGCAGATGCGAAAGCAGGGGGCCGGCCACATCCTGCAGGTTTCCTCGATCGGCGGAGTCAACGCCTTCCCGACCATCGGGCTCTATCACGCCTCCAAGTGGGCGCTCGAAGGGTTCAGCCAGTCGTTGGCCGCCGAGGTGGCCGCCTTCGGCATCAAGGTGACGATCGTCGAACCCGCCGGCTACGCGACCGACTGGAGCGGGCCGTCCGCCAAGCGGGCGGCGCCGATTGCGGCCTATGACGACATTCGCGCCGCGCGGGCGGCGGCAAGGGCAAGCGCCAAGCCGGGGGATCCGGACGCGAGCGGGCCGGCGATTCTAAAGGTGGTGGATGCGAAGGATCCGCCCCTGCGTATCTTCCTCGGGACCGTGGGTCTGCCGATGACCAAGGCGGAATACGCCAAGCGGATCGAGACCTGGGAGGCCTGGAACGACGTTTCGGTCGAAGCGCAGGGCGATCTCGCGACAACAAAATGACCAGGCGTTCGGGCCCTGGTGTTATAAGGAGCGTCCCGTGCCCGGGGAACGTTCTGGGCGCCTGAATTCGGGGCAGGGGACGTTTTCCAATCGGAGGTCGCCCCTTCGGGACTCCGGGCGGCGTTTTCCAATCGCTGGACACGCCGGTGTTGATTTCAAACGCGGAAGCGGAGGATTGAAAATCCGCGTGTCGGTGGTTCGAATCCGCCCCCAGGCGCCACGTCCTTCGCACCGCGGCGCCGGCGGGCTTTTGGCCGCGGGCGGCGGCCTGGCTCCGGGGTCATGCGGGTTCAGCCGAAATTGACTGGATCGCGCCCAAAAGGCGCCAATTAACCCGGTACGGCGTACAGATTACATCTGTGAAATACATACCGCACCGCAGCATTAATTTCCCGTAAGGGTAGAAATTGTGCAGCTTCCTCTTCGATGAAGATTTGTGCAGTGCAGAGCGTCATGGGGCGCCATGGAACTTTCGCAAGACCCCGTTATCGTCTGCCCCCTTGACGCCTCATTAAGGGGTTGCCAAAGGACCCGAGCCGCAAGTCTAAGATAGCGGTGAGACCTCGGAGGCCCCCAAGGCTAAAGAGTTCGCCTCGCGCCTTCGAAACGTTGTCCCTGCACTCGTGTTGGGGCCACGCATTACGGGTCGCGGCGCAGCGACAGCGGCCTGACGTCAAGGACCGGGCAATCGGTTCAAGAGGTCGGGATTGTTTCAACTAGGGTGGAGACGCTCTCGCGCGACGACCCTTTGGCCACTCGTGCTAGACCAACCAGGAACTGGCGACAGATGTTCGACAACAAACTGAAGACCCCTTTCATTGCTCTCGTCGGCGCGGTCGCGCTGATGGCGAGTGTTCCGGCGTTCGCGCAGAACGCTGCTCCCGCCGCTCCGGCTCCGGCCGCCGCGGCTCCTGCTGCGGATGCTGCCGCTCCGGCCGCCGCCCCCGCCGCTGACGCACCTGCGGACGCGAGCCTGCCTCCGCAAATGAAGCACGCGGGCAAGATGGGCATCGGTACGATGTTCATGGACGCCAAGCCCGTCGTGAAGGTCGTGATGCTGGGCCTGTTGCTGGCCTCGGTGTTCTCTTGGACCTTGCTCATCACCAAGCTCCTCGAGTTCCGCGCCCTGAACCGCGTTTCGGACAGCTTCCTCGAAGCCTTCCGCGGCGCGAAGTCGATCAACGACATGGGCCGCATCGCGGTCGCTGAAGAATTCGACGGCAACCCGCTGGCCGACATGGCCGCCGCGGCCGCTCAGGAGATCGAGCTCAGCCGCCAGGCCGGGCTGCACGTCGCCGGGGAACACCGCGAAACCACCCTCAGCCGCGCCGAACACGCCGTGGCCGCCGTTCAGGCCTCGCTTACCCGGCGCCTTTCCAGCGGCATGCAGTTCCTGGCCTCGGTCGGTTCCAACGGTCCGTTCATCGGTCTGTTCGGCACCGTGTACGGGATCATGGACTCGTTCATCGGGATCGCGAACACCAACACCACCAACCTCGCGGTCGTGGCGCCCGGCATCGCCGAAGCTCTGCTGGCCACCGGTCTGGGCCTGTTCGCCGCCATCCCGTCGGTTATCTTCTACAACTACTTCCAGACGCGGATCTCCGCCTACGGCGCGCGTACGGAAGGCTTTGTGGCTGAACTGATGAACGCCATCTCCCGGCAGCTCGACAAAGGAGCCTAAGCCAGATGGGAGCCAAACTCGGGGGCTCAGGCGGCGGCAAATACGAGGAAGAAGCCAACAGCAGCATCAACGTCACGCCGTTCGTGGACGTCATGCTGGTCCTGCTGATTATCTTCATGGTGGCGGCCCCTCTGGCGGCCGTCACGGTGAAGGTCCAGCTTCCTCCCGCCGTCGCAAAGCCGGGCACAAACCCGCCCAAGCCGGTCTATATTTCGATCCAGCCCAACGGCCGGATCTTCATCCAGGACTTTCCGACGGACCTCGCCTCGCTTGGCGATGACCTCCGGAAGCAGGTGGGCGCAAAGCGCGATCCGACCCACGAGCGGATTTTCATCCGCGGTGACAAGGACGTGATGTACGGCGACTTCATGGGCGTGATGAACATGTTGCAGGACAACGGGTTCTACAGCGTGGCCCTGGTCGGCGAAGATAATAACAAGTGAGGCGCTGACGCATGGCCGATACATCACCGCCCGGCGCCGCCAGCCATCTGACCGGCAGCCACAATCCGTTCGACGATCCGCGGCCGAGACGCCAAAAGGGCTTCTGGATCGCCATCATCATCGCGATCGTGGTCCACGCTGCGCTCGCAATCTACCTGTGGACGAGCAAGTTCCAGCCGAACTTCAAGGAGTACTCGGACGACGTGACGGATGTGGCGCTGATCAAGCCAGTGCCGCCGCCGCCCCCGCCGCCTCCGCCGCCTCCGCCGCCGAACACGCCGCCGCCGCCGCCGCCCAAGCTGCAGCCCAGGCCGCCGGTCTCGACGCCTGACGTTCCGTCGATCCCGCCTCTGCCGGTTCCCCCGGTCGAGCGTCGGATCGAAGAGCCGAAGCCGCCGGCCCCGCCGCCCCCTGAGCCGCCGCGTCCGTCGGTGATCACCAATGCGGACTGGCTGCGTAAGCCGACCGCGGAAGACATGGCCAAGTACTATCCGGATCGCGCCACACGCATGAATCTGGAAGGCCGGGCCACGTTGAGCTGCACCGTGAACGCTCGCGGCACCCTCGACGCCTGCAGCGTCTCCGGCGAAGAGCCGGACTCCGCAGGCTTCGGCGACGCTGCGATGAAGCTTAGCAAGCTCTTCAAGATGCGCCCGATGACCAAGGACGGCGCACCTGTGGACGGCGGTAAGATCAATATTCCGATCCGCTTCCAGCTGCCCAAGGGCTGAGGCTCCTCCGACCGAATGGATCAGGCCCCGTGGCGCAAGCCCCGGGGCCTTTTTCTTTGCCTGGAAGCCCCTTCACAGGCGCCGGCCGGCGACCCATGCTGCGCCTCCGCGGGGATCCAGGGTGACAGCAAGCCAGGCCGAAGATCGCTATCCCACGCCGCCCGGACGGCTGCCGCCCGATCCGGCGGGCGATCGGCTGTTCATCGCCATTTCCGCCGCTGTGCTGGCGGTGGTGGTGATCTTCAATGCGCTGAACGTGCGCGACGAGCATCTCCGCGCCGGCGATCACCTGGCGATCTGGGAACCGTTCGTCTGGGAAGGCTCCAGCGGCCTCTACCTGATCGCCGTCTATCCGGCGGTGATGATGTTGGCCCGGCGGTTCTGGTTGGGATCGCCGCCTCGGCTTGCGAAGCTCTCGATCCATGTGCTGGCCGCCGCGGTGTTCGCGCTGGCCCACATGCTGCTGATCGGCGTGATGCGCGCCGGCGTCTACGCGCTTGCGGGCGGCCACTACGATCCCTGGGCCCCGCTGGGCGACTGGGCCTACGAAGGCCGCAAGGACCTGCTGATCTACGCCGGCTACGTGACCATCTATTCCGGCTGGCGCGCGCTGGCCGCCAAGCGTCCCGCCGCCTCGTCGGCGCCCGACGTGCTGGAGGTCCGCGACGGGGCGCGGCGGCACTTCGTCCCGCTGAGCGACGTGGTCTGGGTCGAGGCGGCCGGCAACTATGTGGAGCTGCACCGCGGCGGCGCGGGTCTGCTGCACCGCGCCTCGCTATCGGCCATGGAGCAGCGACTGCGGACCGCCGGCTTCGTGCGCATCCACCGCTCGCGCCTGGTGCGCCGCGAGGCGGTGGCGGCGGTGGAGTCCAAGCCCACGGGCGACTTTGTGGTGCGTCTGCGGGATGGACGCGAACTGGCCGGCAGCCGGCGCTATCGCCGGCCCCTGCTGGCCGATTGACGCGCCTTCGACGGCGCCGCTTGATCGCGAGCCGCCACGCGACTAGAAACCCCCCTCGCGATGGGCCGGCTTAGCTCAGTTGGTTAGAGCGCTAGATTGTGGATCTAGAGGTCCTCGGTTCGAGCCCGAGAGCTGGTACCATCGCCGACGTCCCCGCATGACGCTCAGGTCGCCGCCGCTGCTGGCTGCGAACGCATGCGGACGAAGGGCTGGGGACTCCAGCGCACCAGCGAGCGCCAGGCCCACTCGAACGGCCCGTAGTGGAACCGCGCCAGCCAGGGCCTGCTCCACACCAGGATGAACACCCAGACACCCGCGACCACCGCGAGTTCCTGGAACCGCGACAGGCGCCCGTAGAGGCCCAGGCCGAACCCATCGAACACCAGCGTCGTGATGATCGAGGTCATCAGGTAGTTCGAGAACGCCATGCGCCCGGCGGCGGCCAGCCTGTTGATCAGCCCCTGGGCGGCGCCGGAGCGGACCAGCAGCAGGATGACACTGGCGTGGGCCAGGCCGATCAGCGGGCGGGTGACCTGCTGCCAGTCCTCCAGGCGATTCAAGGCGAGCGGCTCGAAGTCTGCCTTCCAGATCTTCCAGGCGAGCCAGGCGGTGGCCGGCGCCGCCAGCAGATAGCCCACGGCGATCATCGCCAGATAGGCGCGGCTGGACCATCGGAGCGTGAAGAACCCGCTGCGGAACAGCGCCATGCCCACGAACATCTGGCCGATGGCTTCCGGGATCTCGTTGGTCGGCATCAGGTAGAGCTGGATGAGCCGTGCGGCCATGGCGCGGGCGTGGAAGGCGTCGAGGAACCCGCCGCGGTAGCCGGCGATCTCCTGACGGCCGAGATCGGCGGACGGCGCCACCAATTGCGAGGCCTCCTGCCAGGCCTTGATGGCGTCCGGCGTCGCCCCCGGCGCCAGGGCGGCGGCTTGCAGCGCCGTGAGCTCGTGGGCTTCGAAGAGGTTCAGGCCGAGCAGGGCGGCCAGGATCGCGACCCCGGCGCCCAGCTGCCAGCGCACGCTGAGCTTGCGGAACGGGAAGATCACCAGCCCGGCCAGGGCGTAGGTGACCAGGATGTCGCCCCACCATAGGAAATAGGCGTGGATCATGCCGATCACGAACAGCCAGAACATCCGCCGGTAGTGGGTCGCCATGGGTCCGGGACGTCCGCCCTCGGCGCGCTCGGCGATCAGCACCGCGCTCGCCCCGAACAGCATGGTGAAGAGCGCCCGCATCTTGCCGTCGGTCAGCACATTGTTGACCGCCCAGGTCCACAGGTCAGCGCCCGCGGAGCCACCGGCGTAGGTCGGGTCGACATAGGCGAAGGCCGGCAGGCCCATGCCGACGATATTCATCAACAGGATGCCCAGGACCGCGAAGCCACGCACGGCGTCGATCGAGATATGGCGGTCCGCTTCCGCCGTGGCTGGCCCTGACATTTGCGCTTCCCCGACTATGTTTTTTCCGAGCATGGGCCGACCGGGTGGCGTGTCAACGTTGCGCGGCGACGGGGGAAATCGCCTGGATCCTTCAAGAGTTTGGAGCGCGTCGGACGGGTGAACCGGCTTCCACGTCACCCTGACGCGCTCCGCGCGGCTGGTCCGCGCCGCCCGCCATGCTAAACCTGGGCGCGAATCCCACGGCCGCCACGGCTGCGGCGCATGGAGACGGCCCGGTGAAGCGTTCGCCCTGGATCGGACTGGCCGCACTCGCGGTTCTGCTGGCCGCCTGCCATCGGCCGGCGGTCAAGGATCAAACCGCCGCCGCGCCCGTCGCGGTCGGCCCCGAACGCGCTGGGCCCGTCCATTGGAACGCGACGACCGGCGGCTTCGAGCTGGCCGGCAAGCCTTTGAAGACCGCCAAGCTCTGGACCTTCGACGGCTCGACGGAAGGTTTCACGGCGGTCGGCAGCCGGATATCGCCGGCGGCCGGGCAGGGGATCAGCCTGGCCATCGCCGACCCGACCATTCGTTCGCCCAAAGGGCTGAACGTCCCCGGCGGGCAGTATTCCCTGGTCCTGGTGCGCCTGACGCGCACCGCCGCGGCGTCGGCCTGGGACGGCGCGCTCTACTATTCGACGCCGACCCACGGCGAGGCGATCAGCTTCCTGGGCAAGCCGCTCTCCGGCGCCGATCCCAAGGTAGGGGAGACCACGACCCTGGTCTACGACATGAGCCACCAGGCGCTGGGCGGCCCGGACTGGGTGCAGTCGACCATCAACCAGATCCGCTTCGACGTGGAGGACAAGCCCGGCGGGGCCTTCGTGATCCGTCAGATCGCCATCGCCGAGAATCCGGACCCGACAGCGCTGGCGCCCGCCGCCGCGCCGCCTGCGCCACCCGCGCCGGCGCCGAAGCCCTGACGCCCCCGCGCTCGGTCGAGGTCGCCGCCGCGTGGTCTTCAGTTCGGTTATCTTCATCTTCTATTTCCTGCCGGTCTTCCTGCTCGGCTACTACGTCTCGGGCTGGCGGGCCGGCGCGCTTCTGGTCGGCAGCGCCGCCTTCTACGTCTGGGGTGAGGGCGCCTATGTCTTCCTGCTGCTCGGCCTGATCGGCCTGAACTATGTGGGCTCGCTAAGGCTCGACGCGGCGACTGACCGGCGGCGACGGCTGACGATCCTGGCGGTCCTGGTCATCGCCGATTTCGCGGTCCTCGGCTTTTTCAAATATTCCGAGTTCCTGGCGGAGAACCTGAACCACATCCTGCCCGGATCGCCGCTGCCCGAGGTCCATCAGCGGCTGCCGCTGGGCATCTCCTTCTTCACCTTCCAGCTGGTCAGCTACGCCGTCGACGTGCACCGCGGCTCGGTGAAGGTGGAGCGCGATCCGATGCGCTTTGCCGCCTATATCCTGATGTTCCCGCACCTGATCGCCGGGCCCATCGTCCGCTATGCGGACATCCGCGACGAGATGCATGCAGACCGGCGCAAGACCGCCCACGTCGGCCTGGGCGTGCAGTATTTCATCGTCGGCCTCTGCCAGAAGGCCTTGATCGCCAACACCGTGGCGCCGCTGGCCGACCACGCCTTTTCGGCCGACCTCCTGGGGCTGAACGCCACCACGGCCTGGCTGGGCGTCTGGGCCTACACCCTGCAGATCTATTTCGACTTCTGCGGCTATTCGAACATGGCCATCGGCCTGGCCTTCCTGCTCGGCTTCACCTTCCCAAAGAACTTCGACTACCCCTACATCGCCCAGTCGATCACCGACTTCTGGCGGCGCTGGCACATGAGCCTGTCGTCCTGGTTCCGCGACTACGTCTACATCCCGCTGGGCGGCAACCGGAACGGGCTCGCGCAGACCGTCCGGAACCTGCTGATCGTCTTCTTCCTGACCGGCCTCTGGCACGGGGCGGCGTGGCGGTTCATCGTCTGGGGCCTCTATCACGGGGCCTTTCTGATGCTGGAGCGGTTCGGGCTCGGCCGGGTGCTCGACCGTGCGCCGCGTGTGCTGCGTCACCTCTACGCCGTGCTGGTGGTGATGGTCGGCTGGGTGTTCTTCCGGGCCGATGACCTGCCCAAGGCGCTGACCTACCTGGCGCAGATGGTCCAGCCGGGGCGCTTCTTCGCGCCCGATGCGGCGCTGTCGGTCATCCTGAACGCCCAGACCCTCACCGCCCTGGTCGCCGGCACGCTGTTCGCCGCGCCTCTGCTGCCGGCGCTGATGCAGCGTTTGAACACGCCCCGCGCCGAGCCGCCGCGGCCGGACCTGCCGGGGCGGCTGGAGACCCGCAGCGTCCACGCCCTGCCGATCCCGCTGCTGGCCGCAGGTTTCGTGCTGTCGGTCGCGATCCTGGTGGGCTCGACGCTCAACCCCTTCCTCTATTTCAGGTTCTGACCGTGGTCCTCGCCTCGCGCCTCCACTGGAGACTGCTGGTCGCGACCATCGTCGTGGTGATGGTCGCGGCCTGGATCGCGCCCCGGTTCATGAAGCCGCCGGGCATCAATGAGAACCGCGTGCTGGCCGCCGCGCCGGCGTGGCCCAAGGACTGGCGGGACCTGGACAGCTTCCGCAAGGCGGCCGACGCCTATGTGGCCGACCATTTCCCCGCCAGGCCCTATCTGATCGCCGCGCTGAACCGGTTGCGGATGATGGCCGGGGTCAGCGGCTCGAACCGCGTGATCGTCGGGCGCGACGGCTGGCTGTTCTTCGACAACGACACCCACCTGGGCGCGGTGCGTAACGATCCGCCGATGCTCGGGCCCGAAATCCGGTCCTGGCTGCTGACCTACGCTGGCCGCACCGAATATATGCAGGCCCGCCACACCCCCTACCTCACCGTCGTCGGGCCGGCCAAGGAGGCGGTCTACCCGCAGTACGGTCCGTACTGGTACGCCGGACCCAGCCCCAACCGCGCCACCGTGCTCCTGCCGAAGCTGGCGCACCAAGCGGGCCTGGCCGAGATCCTCTACCTCTATCCCGCCGTCGCCGAGGCCACTCGCCACGGCCCGATGACCTACAGCCGCCACGACACCCACTGGAACGCCTACGGCGCCTACGCCGGCTACGCCGCCGTCATCGGCCGCCTGCACGAGATGGGGTTGACCGACGCGCCGCACCCGATGTCGGACTTCGAGATCACCAAGGGCGATAGCGGCGACCGCCCGCGCGATCTCGCCCTGATGCTGGGCGTCGCCAAGAGCGTCGACCTCCGCTTCCCGCACATCGAGAATCCGGCCGGCGAGGCTAAGATCCAAAAGACCTTCCTCGGCCCGCGGAAAGACTGGACCGCGCCGCAGATCGTCGACACCGGCGAGGTGGGCAAGCCGGTCCTGCTGATGACCCGCGACTCCTTCTCCAACGAGATCCTGCCGCTGCTCTATCCGCACTTCAGCCGGATCATCCTGTCCCACAACGACGACGGCTTCTGGCGGCCGGACCTGATCGAGCGCTTCAAGCCGGACATCGTGGTCGCCGAGATCGTCGAGCACGGCCTGCGGGTCTCGATGGGCGACGGGCCGGCGCCGTCCGCCGAGGCCACGGCGCGGATCGATCGCATGCTCGGCAGCGCCCCGCGTCCGAAACTGGCCCCTTCCGCCCCGGTCGTCCCGACGATGACGCCGCCGGACGCACGGACGACGGCCATCCTGGCGGGCGCGACGCTGACCGGAAACTGCAACGTCGAGATCGTCAAGCTGACGCCGGGGATCGCTGGCGAGGCGACGTTCATGGCGTCGGGCTGGCTCTCTGAACTCGGCCGCGCGGTCACCGCGCCGCGGGGTATCCTGGCGCTGAAGGGGCCAGGCGGCGTGTTCGTGGGCGAACTCGATATGAACAAGGCGCGGCCCGATGTCGCGGCCTATTTCAAGAACCCGACCGGCGCGGAGAGCGGCTTCGTCGAGACCTTCTACATCTCCAAGTTGCCGCCGGGGGTCTACACGCCCTGGACCTACCGCCGCGCCGGCGGCGGCTGGATCGGCTGCGAGGGCAAACCGACGGTTGCCGCGCCCTGAGCGCCGGGCGGCGTCCGCGGGCGGGTATTAGAAAAATCTTCCCCGACCGCAGCTTTCCGACCATCGACAAGGGGTGATCTTGCCGGGTAAATGCCCGCGAACACGACCAGCCTCTCAAGAACGTGAGGTTCGGCCGCGTTTCGGCATGCGTATTTGGCGTGGGTTTTAAGAGGACGAGATGGGGTTTCCCCCGAAGCAAGGACTGTACGATCCGACGAACGAGCATGACTCGTGCGGCGTGGGCTTTGTGGCCAATATCAAGGGCCGCAAATCGCACGAAGTGATCCAGTGCGGCCTGCAGATCCTCGTGAACCTCGACCACCGCGGCGCGGTCGGCGCTGACCCGCTGGTCGGCGACGGCGCAGGCTGCCTGATCCAGATTCCGCACGGCCTCCTGGCCGCCTGGGCCAAGGACGAGGGCGTCGATCTGCCGCCAGCCGGCGAATACGCCGTGGCCATGTGCTTCCTGCCGCGCGACGAGCTGGCGCGCGAAATGGGCATGGCCCAGCTGGAACACTTCCTGACGGTGGAGAAGCAGCCGCTGATCGGCTGGCGCGACGTGCCGGTGGACACCACCGGCCTGGGCCAGGCGGTGCTGGAGCAGATGCCGGTGATCCGCCAAGCGATCATCGGGCGCGGCCCCAACATCCGCGACCAGGACGCCCATGAGCGCAAGCTCCTGGCCGTCCGCAAGCAGACCCAGAACCCGCTCAGGGAACTGGCCGCCAAGAAGAACCTGCCGGGCCTGACCGAGCTCTACATCCCGTCGATGTCGACGCGCACGGTGGTCTACAAGGGCCTGTTGCTCGCGGGCCAGGTGGGCACTTTCTACAAGGACCTGATCGATCCGCGGGCGGAGTCGGCGCTTGCGCTCGTCCACCAGCGGTTCTCGACCAACACCTTCCCGTCGTGGCGCCTGGCGCACCCCTACCGGTTCATCGCCCACAATGGCGAGATCAACACGGTGCGCGGCAATGTGAACTGGATGAACGCGCGCCGGCGCACGCTGGAGAGCGATCTCCTTGGGCCGGACCTCAACAAGATGTGGCCGCTGATCCCGCACGGACAGTCGGACACCGCCTGCCTGGACAATGCGCTGGAGCTGCTGGTCGCCGGCGGCTATCCGCTGGCCCAGGCCGTGATGATGCTGATGCCTGAAGCCTGGGCCGGCAACCCGCTGATGGATGCCCAGCGCAGGGCCTTCTACGAGTACCACGCCGCCCTGATGGAGCCCTGGGACGGGCCGGCCGCCGTGGCCTTCACAGACGGCCGCCAGATCGGCGCGACGCTGGACCGCAACGGCCTTCGCCCCGCGCGCTTCATCATTACCGACCAGGACCATGTGATCATGGCCTCAGAGGTCGGCGTGCTCGACATCCCCGAGGAGCGCATCACTCGCAAGTGGCGTCTGCAGCCCGGCAAGATGCTGCTCATCGACATGGAAGAAGGCCGCATCATCGAGGACGAGGAGATCAAGCGCTCCCTGTCCGAAGCCGCGCCCTACGAGGAGTGGCTGGCCGAGACCCAGTTCAAGCTGGAAGAGCTCAGCGTGGCCGCGGAACCGGAGACGCCGCTTTCCAACGATCCGGCGACCCTGCTCGATCGCCAGCAGGCCTTTGGCTACACCCAGGAGGACCTGCAGTTCTTCCTGGAGCCGATGGCCAAGACGGGCGACGACCCGCTGGGCTCGATGGGCTTCGATACGCCGATCGCCGTGCTCTCGCGCCGGCCGAAGCTGCTCTACGAGTATTTCAAGCAGAACTTCGCCCAGGTCACCAACCCGCCCATCGACCCGATCCGCGAGGAGCTGGTGATGAGCCTGGTCTCGATGATCGGGCCACGTCCGAACCTGCTCGGCCGCCAGGCCGGCACCCACAAGCGCCTGGAGGTGGCCCAGCCGATCCTCACGGACGAGGACCTGGCCAAGATTCGGGCGATCAACGAGCTGCTGGACGGCGCCTTCCGCACCGCCACGCTCGACACCACCTGGCTCGCCACCGAAGGCGCCAACGGCCTGGAAGGCGCCATCGAGCGCCTGTGCCGCGAAGCGACCGACGCCGTGCTGGCCGACATGAACATCCTGATCCTGTCGGATCGGGCGACCGGACCGGATCGGATCCCGATTCCGGCGGCGTTGGCGACCGCGGCGGTGCACCACCACCTGATCCGCCAGGGCCTGCGCATGCAGACCGGTTTGGTCATCGAGACCGGCGAGGCGCGCGAAGTGCACCACTTCTGCGTCCTCGCCGGCTACGGCGCCGAGGCGGTGAACCCCTACCTGGCGTTCCAGACCCTGGAGGCGCTGCGTACCGAAAACGGCCTCAGCCAGACCGCCTATGAGGTCCGCAAGAACTACATCAAGGCCATCGGCAAGGGCGTGCTGAAGGTGATGTCCAAGATGGGCATCTCCACCTACCAGTCCTATTGCGGCGCCCAGATCTTCGACGCGGTGGGCCTATCCACCACGCTGATCGAGAAGTACTTCACCGGCACCGCCTCGACGATCGAGGGCGCCGGCCTGGCGGAGGTCGCCGGCGAGGCCGTGCGCCGTCACCGCGACGCCTATGGCGACAACCCGATCTACCAGACCATGCTGGACGTCGGCGGCCAGTACGCCTGGCGTCTGCGCGGCGAGACCCACGCCTGGACGCCGGAGACCATCGGCAACCTGCAACACGCCGTGCGCGGCAACCTGCCGGACGCCTACAAGAGCTTCGCCCAGGGCATCAACGAGCAGTCCGAGCGCCTGCTGACGCTGCGCGGCCTGATGCGGCTGAAGCCCGGCGAGGGCGGTCCGATCCCGATCAAGGACGTCGAACCGGCGGCCGAGATCGTCAAGCGCTTCTCCACCGGCGCCATGAGCTTCGGCTCGATCAGCCGCGAGGCGCACACCACGCTGGCCATCGCCATGAACCGCATCGGCGGTCGCTCGAACACCGGCGAGGGCGGCGAGGAGAGCGATCGTTATAAGCCGCTGCCGAACGGCGATTCCATGCGCTCGGCCATCAAGCAGGTGGCCTCGGGCCGCTTCGGGGTGACGGCCGAATACCTGGTCAACGCCGACGACATCCAGATCAAGATGGCCCAGGGCGCCAAGCCCGGCGAGGGCGGCCAGCTGCCCGGCCACAAGGTCGACAAGAACATCGCCCGCGTCCGCCATTCGACCCCGGGCGTCGGCCTGATCAGCCCGCCGCCGCACCACGACATCTATTCGATCGAGGATCTGGCGCAGCTCATCCATGACCTGAAGAACGTCAACCAACAGGCCAGGATTTCAGTGAAACTGGTCTCCGAGGTCGGCGTCGGCACGGTCGCGGCGGGGGTCGCCAAGGCGCGCGCCGACCACGTCACCATCTCCGGTTTTGAGGGCGGCACCGGCGCCTCGCCGCTGACATCCCTGACCCACGCGGGTTCGCCCTGGGAGATCGGCCTGGCCGAGACCCAGCAGACCCTGCTGCTCAACGGCCTGCGCACGCGCATCGCCGTCCAGGTCGACGGCGGTCTGCGCACCGGCCGCGACGTGGCCATCGGGGCGCTCCTCGGCGCCGACGAGTTCGGCTTCGCCACTGCGCCGCTGATCGCGGCCGGCTGCATCATGATGCGCAAGTGCCACCTCAACACCTGCCCGGTGGGCGTGGCGACCCAGGACCCGGTGCTGCGCGCGCGCTTCACCGGCCAGCCTGAACACGTGATCAACTACTTCTTCTTCGTGGCCGAAGAGCTGCGCGCGATCATGGCCGAGATGGGCTTTGCGACGGTCAACGAGATGATCGGCCGCGTCGACCGCATCGACCTGGCGCCGGCCGTCGAGCACTGGAAGGCGGCGGGGATCGACCTGTCGCGCATCCTCTACGCCGCGCCGGCCGAGGCCGCGAAGGGCCTCTGGAACCAGGACCGCCAGGACCACGGCCTCGGCAAGGCGCTGGACAATGTCCTGATCGCCGACGCCAAAGACGCGCTGGAGACCGGCAAGCCCATGCGCGGCGAGTTCGCCGTGCGCAACGTCAACCGCACCGTGGGCGCCATGCTCTCCGGCGAAGTGGCCCGGCGCTACGGCCACGCGGGCCTGCCCGACGACACCATCTCGCTGACCTTCCGCGGCAACGCCGGCCAGAGCTTCGGCGCCTTCGCCGCGCGCGGGGTCTCTCTGGAGCTGATCGGCGACGCCAACGACTATGTCGCCAAGGGCCTGTCGGGCGGCCGCGTCGTCGTGCGCCAGCCGCCGGAAGCGCGGCGCGAGCCCACCCGCAACATCATCGTCGGCAATACGGTCCTCTACGGCGCCATCGCCGGCGAGGCCTATTTCGAGGGCGTGGCCGGCGAGCGTTTCGCCGTGCGCAACTCCGGCGCCGTGACGGTGGTCGAGGGCCTGGGCGACCATGGCTGCGAATATATGACCGGCGGCGTGGTCGTCGTGCTGGGCGACACCGGCCGCAACTTCGCCGCCGGGATGAGCGGCGGCGTCGCCTATGTCTATGACCCCGCCCGTCGTTTCGACGTGCTCTGCAACAAGGCCATGGTGGAGCTTGAGCCGGTGACCGCCACGATCGGCGGCGATGACCAGGGCCGCCCGAGCCAGCGGCCGATCTCGGTCGAGAACAACGGCATGGGCGACATGCTGGCCTTCGACGCGGAACGCCTGAAGATCCTGATCGAGCGCCATCATCTGCACACCAAGAGCGCGCGCGCCGCCGAGATCCTGGCCAACTGGGACCAGGCGCTGCCGTCCTTCGTCAAGGTGATGCCCACCGACTACCGCAAGGCCCTGCAGGACCTGGCGGCCGAACGCTCGACGGCGCCCGCCGTCGCTGCGGAATAATCGTTTAAAGTCCGGAGATTACCCCGATGGGCAAGCCCACCGGCTTCCTCGAGATCGAGCGCCATGACCGCACCTATGACAAGGTGTCGGAGCGCCTGAAAACCTGGAAGGAATTCGTCCAGCCGCTGCCGCCGTCCGAGGTGACGCAGCAAGCCGCGCGTTGCATGGATTGCGGGATTCCGTTCTGCCATCAGGGCTGCCCGGTCAACAACCAGATCCCCGACTTCAACAATCTGGTCTACCGCGACCAGTGGAAGGCGGCGCTGGAGAACCTGCAGTCGACCAACAACTTCCCGGAGTTCACCGGCCGCGTCTGTCCCGCGCCCTGCGAGGCGTCTTGCACGCTCAACCTCCCGGACACCCCAGTGACCATCAAGACGATCGAGTGCCAGATCGTCGACCGCGGATGGGAAGAGGGGTGGATCGTCCCACAGATGTCGCCGCGCGGCACCGGCCGGCGGGTGGCGGTGGTGGGCTCGGGCCCCGCGGGCCTGGCCTGCGCCCAGCAACTGGCCCGCGCCGGCCACGCGCCCACGGTCTTCGAGAAGTCCGACAGGATCGGCGGCCTGCTCCGCTACGGCATCCCCGACTTCAAGATGGAAAAGCACCTCATCGACCGGCGCGTGCGCCAGATGGAGGCCGAGGGCGTGATCTTCCGCGCCGGCTTCGAAGTGGGCGTGACGGTGTCGGTGCAGCGCCTGTTGGACGACTACGACGTACTGGTGATGGCCGGCGGTGCGGAGGCCGGGCGTGACCTGGAAGTCCCGGGCCGCGAACTCGACGGCATCCATTTCGCCATGGAATTCCTGACCCAGCAGAACAAGCGCAACGCCGGCGACACCGAGATCATCGCCGCGCCCGGAGGGACCATCACCGCGGCCGGCAAGCATGTGGTGGTGATCGGCGGCGGCGACACTGGAAGCGACTGCATCGGCACCTCCAACCGCCATGGCGCGGCCTCGGTGACCCAGCTGGAAATCATGCCGCAGCCGCCGGTCAGCGAGAACAAGCTGATGACCTGGCCCGACTGGCCGCTAAAGCTGCGCACCTCGTCCTCCCAGGAAGAGGGCTGCGAGCGCGACTTCGCCGTCGCCACCAAGCGCGCCATCGGCCAGGACGGCAAGATCACGGCCCTGGAGTGCGTGCGCCTGGAGTGGGTCGCGGGCGACGATGGCCGGATGCGCATGCAGGAAGTGGCGGGCTCGGAGTTCACGCTCCAGGCCGACCTCGTCCTGCTGGCCATGGGCTTCACCGGTCCGCGGGGCGCGGGCCTGGTGGAGGACGCCGGCGTCGAGCTCGATCCGCGCGGCGCCGTGGCGGCCAATGTCGCCAACTACCAGACCAGCGTGCGCAACATCTTCGCCTGCGGCGACATGCGGCGGGGCCAGTCCCTGGTGGTCTGGGCGATCCGCGAGGGCCGCCAGTGCGCCCGCGCCGTCGACGAAGCCCTGATGGGCGTCTCCAAGCTGCCGCGCTAGACCCTCGTCCGATAGGCTGGCAGAAGCCGTAGCTCTTCTGAGCGGAGGCGTCGGATGGACGTGCGTTGCGTGGTGAAGTCCGACGACCGGCTGGGCGAAGGCCCGGTCTGGTCGGCGCTCGAGGGCCGGCTCTACTGGTTCGATATCAAGGGCAAGCGGCTCGCCTGGTACGAGCCGAAGACCGACGAACGCGGCGCCTTCGACCTGCCGTTCCGCGCCAGCGCCGCGGCGCCCCGCCGCCGGGGCGGCCTGCTCATGGCCACCGACAAGGGCCTGGTGATTTGCGACCCCGACAAGGCCACCCTGGAGATCGTGCGCGCCTACGAGTTCCCGCCGGGCTTCCGCACCAACGACGGCAAGATCGACCTGGAAGGGAACTTCTGGTGGTCGACCATGGATGACAATCACGGCGAGCAGACCGGCGCGGTCTATCGCACGCGGCCGGACTTCGAGACCGAGCGGATGCTGACCGGCATCCACATCCCCAACACCCTCTCGGTCAGCCCGGACGGCAAGACCCTGTATCTGGCCGACTCCAAGCTGCAGACCATCTTCGCCCACGAGACAGCGAACCTTTCGAACCTGCGAAACTTCGCCCACACCGCCGGTGCGCCGGCCAGTCCCGACGGCTCGGCGGTGGACGCCCAGGGCTATCTCTGGAACGCGCAATGGGGCGGCTGGCGGATCGTGCGCTATGCGCCGGACGGCCAGATAGACACCATCCTTCCCGTGCCGGTGCAGCAGCCGACGAGCTGCGCCTTCGGCGGCGAGGGCATGACCACGCTCTTCATCACCAGCGCCTGGGACGAGCTGCCCATGGGCGCGCGCGCCTCGCAGCCGCTGGCCGGCGGCCTGTTCGCCGTCGAAACCGGCGTGAAAGGACTGGCGCTGCCGCTGTTTGAAGGCTGAGGTGCGGTCATGGCGAAGAAACCCCTGCGCAGCAGCAAGAGCTACGGAAAGCACGACAAGGACGGCTTCATCCACCGAAGCTGGATCAAGGCCACCGGCCTGCCGGACCACGTCTTCGACGGCCGCCCGGTCATCGGCATCGCCAACACCTGGTCGGAGCTGGTCACCTGTCAGGTCGGCTTGCGCGATCTCGCCGACTACGTGAAGCGCGGGGTCTGGGAGGCGGGCGGCGTGCCCATCGAGTTCCCGGCCATGTCGCTGCCCGAGACCCAGATGCGGCCGACGGCCATGCTGTTCCGCAACCTCCTGGCCATGGAGGTCGAGGAATCGATCCGCGCCAACCCGATCGACGGGGTGGTGCTGATGGGCGGCTGCGACAAGACCACGCCGGGCCTCCTGATGGGCGCGGCCAGCGTCGACCTGCCGGCGATCTTCGTCTCGTCAGGCCCCATGCTGAACGGCAAGTTCCAGGGCCGCGACATCGGCTCCGGCACCGACGTCTGGCGCTTCTCCGAGGCGGTGCGCGCGGGCGAAATGAACCTCGACGACTTCATGGCCGCCGAGTCCGGGATGAGCCGCTCGGCCGGGGTCTGCAACACCATGGGCACGGCCTCGACCATGTCGAGCCTGACCGAGGCCCTGGGGATCTCGCTGCCCGGCAACGCCGCCCTGCCGGCGGTCGACAGCCGCCGCAAGGTGCTGGCCCACATGAGCGGCAATCGCATCGTCCAGCTGGTGAAGGACGACGTGAAGCCGTCGGACATCATCACCCGCCAGGCCTTCGAGAACGCCATCCTGATGCACGCGGCGATCGGCGGCTCGACCAATGCGGTGGTGCACCTCCTGGCCCTGGCCGGCCGCCTGGGCGTGCCGCTGAGCCTGCAGGATTTCGACGAGATCGCCCGCGAGGCGCCGCTGTTGGTCAACCTCATGCCGTCGGGCCGCTACCTGATGGAGGACTTCTGCTACGCCGGCGGCGCGCCCGCCGTGGCCCGTGAGCTGGGCGGCCTCTATCGCCGCGACGCGCTGACCGTTTCAGGCAAGACGCAAGGCGAGATCGCCGAAGCCGCTAAGGTCTGGAACCGCGACGTGATCGGTTCGGTCGACGAGCCTATCGGGCCCTCGTCGGGCGTCTGGGTGCTGAAAGGCAACCTCTGCCCTGACGGCGCCATCCTGAAGCCCAGTGCGGCCAGCCCCGCGCTGCTGGCTCATCGGGGCCGGGCGGTCGTCTTCGAGAGCATTGAGGACTACCACGCGCGCATCGACGACCCCGACCTGGAGGTCGACGAAACCTCGATCCTGGTGCTGAAAGGCTGCGGACCCAAGGGCTACCCCGGGATGCCGGAGGTTGGGAACATGGGCCTGCCGCCGAAGCTGCTGGCCAAGGGCGTCACCGACATGGTGCGCATCTCCGACGCGAGGATGAGTGGCACGGCCTACGGGACGGTGATCCTGCATGTGGCGCCGGAGGCGGAGGCCGGTGGCCCGCTGGCGCTGGTCCAGACCGGCGACGAGATCGCCTTCGACGGCCCGAACCGCACCCTGGATCTCTTGGTGGACGAGGCCGAACTCACCCGCCGCCGCGCGGCCTGGGAAGCGGCTCGCCAGCCGTCGCCCTACATCCGCGGCTGGTATCGGCTCTACATCGACACCGTCCAGCAGGCCGACAAGGGCGTGGATTTGGACTTCCTGGTCGGCAAGTCCAGCGCCGACGTCACGCGCGAGTCTCACTGACGACCTCAAGCGTCTTAACTGGAATTTCGGAGGCGGAGCGGGACTATGGCGTCATGAACGCAGCATCACAGCCCGCCGTGCTGGTCACCGGCGGCGCCGGCTACATCGGCGCCCACACCGCCAAGGCCCTGCATGAGGCAGGCTTCCTGCCGGTGATCTTCGACGATCTGAGTTCGGGCTCGCGCGAGGCGGTTCGCTGGGGGCCGCTGATCGAGGGCGACCTGCGTGACCGCGCGGCGCTCAGCGCCGCCATGGCCGCCCACGAGATCACCGCCGTGATCCACTTCGCGGGCCTGATCGAGGTGGGCCGCTCGACCCTCAGGCCGGACCTTTTCTGGGAGGTCAATGTCGCGGGCACCATCAACCTCCTGACCGTCATGCGCGAGCAGGGCGTGGGCCGGCTGGTGTTCTCGTCCAGCGCCGCGGTCTACGGGCAGGGCGGCCGCGGGCCCCTGGAGACCATCGTCGAGACCGCCGCCAAGGCGCCGGCGAGCCCCTATGGCGACACCAAGCTCGCCGCCGAGTGGATGATCGCCGCTCAGTGCCGCGCCTATGGCCTGACAGCGGTGGCGCTGCGCTACTTCAACGCCGCCGGCGCCGACCCCTCCGGCCTGATCGGCGAGGCGCATGAGCCCGAGACCCACCTGATCCCGCTGGCCATCGCCGCGGCGCTCGGCGACGGCAAGCCGCTGACCGTCTTTGGCCAGGACTTCGACACGCCCGACGGAACCTGCCTTCGGGACTATATTCATGTCACCGACCTCGCGGCGGCTCATGTCGCTGCGTTGAAGGCCGATCTGCCAGCCGGCGCCTATGAAGCGGTCAACGTCGGCAGCGGCGAGGGCCGCTCGGTGTCGCAGGTCGTCGAGGCCGTCAGCCGCGCCGTCGGGGTTCCCGTGCCGCACAGCATAGGTCCGCGCCGGGAAGGCGACCCGCCGAGCCTGGTGGCCGATCCTCGCCGAGGGCGCGAGCTCCTGGGCTGGACCGCGCGCCATTCCTCGCTCAACGAGATCGTCGCCGACGCCCTGCGCTGGGAACGCAATCCCGCCTACGGCGCCGGTCGGCGCGATCCCGCCAACCGCCGAAAGTCGCTGACGCCAACCTAAGCCAGCGCTAGGTGATCGACGATAAGTTGTGGCGCTTGGTCTCTCCGACGTCAGACGACTTTTACGGCGCGGCGCCTTGCTTTCGCCGCCGCAATGCTCAAGGTTCGCCCCGGGCGGTGGGGGACACGATGGGGCAGGCGACGGCTGAGCGAGCCAGGGAACTCGCTCAAAATCTGATGGAAATCCTGGCCTCTTATGAGGAAGAATTGATGGCGCTGGAACGTGAAAATCCGGGAATGGGACAGCTTCGACGCGCCGTGGGAATCACCATCGCCGAAGCCTGCTATGTGATCACCGACCAGGGCGTAGCCCAACCGGAATGGGCGCCGCCTGCGGATGATCCAGCCCGGCGCACGCGCTAGTTCAGCCAGCTTTCCGGAGACATCATGGCCCGCAAGCCCGACGCCCTCGCCGACCCCATCGATATCGCCGTCGGCGCGAGGATTCGGCTGCTGCGCAAGGTGCGGGGTCTGTCGCAACAGGCTCTGGCCGAGGCGGCCGGCGTCACCTTCCAGCAGATCCAGAAGTATGAGCGCGGCGCCAACCGGGTGAGCGCCTCGATGCTGTCGCGCATCGCCGCGACCCTGCAGGCCCCCGTGTCGGAGATGTTCGGCGACGTCAGCCCTGCGAGCGGGGCCATCGACGAGGTGGCCGCCTTGCTGGCCGAGCCTGGCGCGCTGGAGCTGTTGCGCGCCTACTCGATCCTGCCGCGCGGCGCGCCCCGCGCCGCCCTGGTCGAGTTCGTCCGCAGTCTGAAGTCGGTCTAGGCGCTCACGCCCAAGGTCGCCACGGCGCGGTCCTTAATGGCCTTGTAGTCGACCTTGCCGTTGGGGGCCCGGCCGATGGTGTCCACCAGCACCAGGTCGCGCGGCGCCTTGTAGCCGGCCAGCGTGCGGCGCACGTGCTCCGACAGCTCCGCCAGCGTTGGCTGGGCGTCGCCGTCGGTCTCGACCACCGCGCAGATCCGCTCGCCGAAGCGGGCGTCCGGCAGGCCCACGACCACCGCGTCGCGGACGTTGACGTGGGTCTTCAGGGCCTCCTCGACCTCCTCGGGGAAGACCTTCTCGCCGCCGGTGTTGATGCAGACCGAGCCACGGCCCAGCAGCTTCAGCGACCCGTCGGCGTTCACCTCCGCCCAGTCGCCCGGCACGCTCCAGCGCACCCCTTCGATGATCCTGAAGGTCTTGGCGGTCTTCTCCTCGTCCTTGTAGTAGCCGCGGGGCAGCAGGCCGCTCACCGCCACCATGCCGCGCTCGCCGGAGCCCGGCGCGACGCGGCGGCCGTCCTCGGTGAAGATCACGCAGTTGGGGCCAGGCGTGAACGCCGCGGTCTTCGCCTCCGCGCCGGGCGCCGAGGCCGAGACGCCCAGGCCCACCGCCTCGGACGAGCCGAAGCTGTCGAGGATCATGGCGTTCCTGGCGTGGCTCAGCAGGCCCTGCTTGTTCTCCTGGCTCCACATGGAGCCGGAGGAACTCATGGCCTTCACGCTCGACAGGTCCCAGCGGCCCGGATGGGCCTCCAGCGCCTCCAGCATGGGCGTGGAGAAGGCCAGGCCGACGATGACGACGTTGCTGGCCTGCAGCCGATCGGTTTCGTCCCACAGCTCCAGGGCGTTGAACCGGCGCGACGGCAGGAAGACGGCCGTGCCGCCAGCGTTGAAGCAGATCAGGTTGGAGAACTGGCCGGTGCCGTGCATCAGCGGGCAGGCGATCAGCGTCATCGGCCGAAGGTGTTCCGGCGACTGGATCCGCGTGGTTAGGTCCTCGATCGAGGTCGCCGGCGGGGTGCCGAGCAGGATATTGCCGCCGGCTCCGATGACGTTGAACAGGTCG
>NZ_DATAPY010000169.1:0-24272 GCF_036264965.1 Phenylobacterium sp. | reverse complement strand
GGCGGCGCGGTCCCCCAAAAAGGGACGGCGCCGCCGCAGCTGTCACTTCTCCAGTCGGGCTACGCCCTCCCTACGAAGTGACAGCTGCGGCGAGTCTCATCCTGATTGACGCTGAGTCTCACCTTGATTGTCGCGCGGCAGGCGACGCCCGCACCTGGGCCCAGGAAAGCTACGCAATCGCCAAGAAGGACGCCTACCAGCTTCCCAGCCTGCCGACGTGCACGACGAAGGGAGACGTAGCCCTCTCCGACGCCTACCAGGCGGCCGCCCGGAAGGACGCAGCCCTGCAGCTCGAGAAGGCCGGCATGCGGATGGCCAGCGAACTCAATCGCATTCTGGGCTAGCGCCTCCAATCGGGGGCTGGGGCACACATGGGGCACAGGTGACGCGAAGGGTCGCCTGCGCAGGCCTCGCCCGACTCAGGCCAGATCCATCGAGGCTTGCTGCCCGTGGCTCGCCATGGCATCCGTCCCGCGAGATCAGGCCGAGGCCTAGCTGTTTGTGCCCCATGTGTGCCCCAATCATCACACGGGAACCGAGCGAAAAGCTAAGACATTGATTTCATTGGCGTGCCGGATTAGCTCAGCTGGTAGAGCAGCGGTTTTGTAAACCGAAGGTCGCGGGTTCGAGTCCTGCATCCGGCACCGTTCTTCTGAAGGCCCGCATGCGCATCTTCATCGACGCCGACGCCTGTCCGGTGAAGGACGAGACCTACAAGGTCGCCGCGCGCTACGGCCTGACCACCACGGTGGTCTCCAACAGCTTCATCGCCATTCCGCCGTCGAAGCTGATCGCGCGGATGATCGTCGACGCCGGGCCCGACGTGGCCGACGACTGGATCGCCGAGCGCGTCGAGCCGGGCGACATCGTGGTGACCAACGACATCCCGCTCGCCGACCGGGTGCTGAAGGCCGGCGGCGTGGCGATCGCGCCGAACGGCCGGCTGTTCACGCCCGACAGCATCGGCTCGGCCCTGGCCTCGCGGGCAGTGGCCGAGCACATCCGCTCCATGGGCGAGATGACCGGCGGGCCGAAGCCCTTCGCGTCGGCCGACCGTTCGCGTTTCCTTCAGGCGCTGGACGAGGCGGTGAACCGCGAGAAACGCCGCCGCCGTTAGACCCGCCTTGCCTCGGTCCGCCCTGCGCGGGTATGGCCTCGGCCGAGACGACCGCTTCGAGGAGACTTCCAAGCATGCGCCATCCGGGTCTGACGCTCGCCGCCGCGGCCATCGCCGCCGCCGCGCTTTCCGCGTGCAACAAGCCGGCGAACGCGCCGCCCGCCGAGACGACGACCACCTCGACGCCGACCGCTGCGCCCGCGCCGATGACCGACGAGGAGAAGAAGGCCGCGCTGGCCAAGCTGCCCGCGCCCTACAACGCCGCCGACCTGGACAACGGCGAGTCGAAGTTCGCCCTCTGCTCCACCTGCCACACCCTGCAGCAGGGCGGGCCGAACATGACCGGACCCAACCTCTATGGCGTGTTCGGGCGCAAGGCCGCGACCTCGCCTGGTTTCACCTACTCCGACGCCCTGAAGGCGGTCGGCTGGAGCTGGGACGCGCAGCATCTCGACAGCTGGATCACCGACCCCAAGGTGGCCGCGCCAGGGACCAAGATGACCTTCGCGGGCCTGAAGGATCCCAAGGATCGCACCGACGTCATCGCCTATGTGATGATCCGGACCGGCTTCAAGCCCTAGGCGGCATGTCCGTACGGTAGAGCCCGCTCGATCAACTCAACCTTGACGGGCAAACGCGCCGCGCGCATCGTCGCCGCGTCCCCTGACGGGCTGGGCCCGGCCAGGTGGACAACCACCGTCGGCGAGCCCCATCCGCCGGCGACCGTGTCCACCGGCGCAACGTCCCCCACGTTCGTGAGCTGGCGCGCACGCTCAAGGCCTTCCCCGGCGACGGGGGAGGCCTTTTCTTTCTAGCTCTGGGCCTCAGGCGTCGTAGCCGGGCAGCTCGCGATCCAGCTTGCGCAGGGAGCCCGGCCAGGCCAGCGCCCCGCCGATGCCGCGGGCGACCTGGCTCCTGACCTCGGCCTGCGAGGCGTCGGGGGCGATCAGCACCCCGTCCTTGCCGCCGCTGAGCGCCTTCACCTGCATCGTGCAGGCGCGCTCCAGATAGTACATGCCCACCCAGCAGTTGGCCGCGGAGTCGCCCACCGCCAGCGTGCCATGGTTCCGCAGCAGCATCAGGGTCTTGTCGCCGATATCGGCGACCAGGCGCTCGCGCTCGTCATGGTTCAGCGCGATGCCTTCGTAGTCGTGGTAGGCCAGCCGCGGCAGGACGATCAGCGCATGCTGCGAGATCGGCATCAGGCCGGACGCCTGCGCGGCCACCGCCACCCCGTCGTCGGAGTGCAGGTGCATCACGAAGTGGGCGTCCTCGCGATTGGCGTGGATCGCCGAATGGATCGTGAAGCCCGCCGGATTGATGAAGTAAGGCGTCTCCTGGAGGATGTTCCCCTCCAGGTCGATCTTCACCAGCGAGGACGCGGTGATCTCCTCGAACAGCATGCCGTAGGGATTGATCAGGAAGTGGTGCTCCGGCCCCGGGATGCGCGCGGAGATGTGGGTGTAGATCAGGTCGTCCCACCCGTAGAGCGCCACCAGGCGGTACAGCGCCGCCAGATCGACGCGGGCCTGCCACTCCTCGGCGCTGACCTTGCCCTTCAGCGAGCCTGTGCCCGCAACCGATCCATCCGCCATGGCTTGGCCTTCCGTTCCTGAGGTTCGAGTTTCAGAATCCGCCCCGCAAGGCGGCGCGTCAAGCTTGGCTGCGGGTTCGCGCGACCGCATCCAGCCAGCGGGCGTAGGCGGCTTCGCGGCGATGCGGCGCGATAGCTGGGCTATAGAGTTCGGTCTTCGGGCGGGCGTTCGCCGCCTCCTCGACGTCACGATAGACGCCTGCGCCGACGCCGGCGAACAGGGCCGCGCCGAGAGCGGAGGCCTCGCCAAAGGTCGCACGCGCCACGGCGACGCCGGTCAGGTCAGCGAGCCGCTGGCTGAACCAGGCGCTGCGCGACATTCCGCCGTCGATCCGCAGCTCCAGCTTGGCGTGGAACGCCTCTGGCGCGTCGGCGCGCATGGCCTCGATCAGATCGCGGGTCTGCAAGGCGCTGGCGTCGAAGGCGGCGCGGCTGATCTCCGGCAGGCCGGCGTCGCGGGTCAGCCCGACGATCGCGCCCCGCGCGCCGGCGTCCCACCAGGGCGCGCCGAGGCCGGTGAAAGCCGGCACCAGCACCACGCCCAGGTCGTCGCGCGCCGCCATGGCCAGCTTCTCCACGCCCTGCGGCCCGCCGCGGACCTGCAGGCCCTCCTCCATCCATTGGATCGCCGCGCCGGCGATGAAGATCGCGCCTTCCAAGGCGAAGGTCGCCTTGCCGCCGATGCGGGCCGCCACTGTCGTCAGGAGCCGCGCCTTGGAAATCGGCGCGGTCTCGCCGGTGTTGAGCAGCATGAAGCAGCCGGTGCCGTAGGTGGCCTTCATCTCGCCGGGCCGGATGCAGCCCTGGCCCATCAGCGCCGCCTGCTGGTCGCCGGCCACGCCGCGGATCGGGATCGCGCGGCCGAGCAGATCCGCGTCGGTCTCGCCATAGTCGCCGGCGCAGTCGCGCACGTCCGGCATCAGGCTGAGCGGCACATCCAGCATCTCGGCCATGGCCGGCGACCAGGTCTGCCGGCGGATGTCGAACAGCAGGGTTCGCGAGGCGTTGGTGGCGTCGGTGGCGTGCACCTTTCCGCCGGTCAGTTTCCAGATCACCCAGGTATCGATGGTGCCGGCTAAGAGGTCGCCGGCCTCGGCGCGGGCGCGGGCGCCGTCCACGTGATCCAGCAGCCAGGCGATCTTGGTCCCCGAGAAATAGGGATCGAGCAGCAGGCCGGAGATTTCGGTGACCTCCGCCTCACGCCCCGCGTCGCGCAGTCTGTCGCAGATGTCGGCGGTTCGGCGGTCCTGCCAGACGATCGCCCTGTGGATCGGGACACCGCTCTTCCTGTCCCAGATCACCACCGTCTCGCGCTGGTTGGTGACGCCGATGGCGGCCACCTCGGACATCGACCGCGCCGCCTTCTGCACCGCCTCGCGCAGCACCTCCGCCGAGGCGCGGAAGATCTCTTCGGCGTCATGCTCGACCCAGCCGTCAGCCGGATAGAACTGCTCCAGGGGCCGGCCGGCTTCGGCCAGGGCGCGGCCCTTGGGGTCGAACAGGATCGCCCGGGTGCTGGTGGTTCCCTGATCGAGCGCAAGGATCAGCGGCTCGGTCATCACATCCCTCATTTTTGTCGTTGCTCCCGGTTTAAACATGTTTTCATCGGCGTCGCCCATTGTCGCCGTTTCAGCCTCACCGACAGAATGGAGGGATGGGCTTGAGCGTCGCGATGAGCAGCGAAAGCCTGCTGGAACTCGCCAAGAGCCGCGCGCCCGCGGATCGCGAGCGCTTGCTGCTGGGCATTGTGGAACTGTGCGACGCGGGCGAGGGGACCGCAGCGGTCGTCTCACCGCAGATCCAGGCCCTCCTGAACTCCATCTTCCTGGGTCTGGTGGCCGGCGCCGAGCGGGAAATCCGCAAACGGCTGGCCGAGAAGCTCTCGACCGCCGAATGGGCGCCGCCGGCGCTGATCAACGTGCTGGCGCTCGACGAGATCGAGATCGCGCGCCCGGTGATCGCCTCCAGCCCGCTACTCAAGGACGTCGATCTGATCCGCCTGCTCGTCGAGGCGACGATCGAGCATCAGATCGAGGTGGCGCGCCGGCCGAACCTGGGCGCCAGCGTCGTCACTGCGATCCTCAGCGCCGCGGAGCCGGCGGTGATGACCGCCCTGGCCGGCAATGCCTCCGCCGAGCTCGGGCCAGGCGACTTGCAGCGGCTGGTGGAGGCCGCCCGCGAGGTGGCCTCGCTGCGCATCCCGCTGTCGAAGCACCCGGGCCTGACCGGCGACCTGGCCCTGCGGCTGTACATCTGGGTTGGACAGGCGCTGCGCCAATCGCTCGCCGACCGATTCCGGTTGGCCCCCACGCTGATCGAGGCCGCCCTCGCCCAGTCCGTCGCGGAAGCCCACATCGCCGCGCCGAGCGGCCAGGGCGCCGTGGTCATGGCGCGCGACGGCGATCGCGAGGCCATGGAGGCCCGCCTGATCGAGAAGCTGCACGCCGCCGGCCAGCTGCGCGCCGGCTATCTGGTGCGGGCCCTGCAGGAAGGCCGTCTGTCGCTGTTCGTCGCGGCCCTGGCGACGCTGGGCCGCTTCGAGATGGACCATGTGCGGCGCGTGATCGACTCTGACCGGCCGGAACTGCTGGGCTTGGCCTGCGCCGCCGTCGGCATCGATCGCAGCGTCTTCCCGGCCATTCTGGAGATGATCCGTAGCCTGAACAACGGCCGCCCCGGCGGCGGGCCGGAGGGCGCGCGGCGCGCCATCGGCGCCTTCGGCCCGGTCAGCGCCCAGGTCGCCGCGACCGCGTTCCGACAGGCCGCGCTCTCGGTTTGACAAGCGGCTGAGCTTGACCGCTTCTGCCGGTCAGGACCCAGCCTGACCGCGAGCCCCAGCCGCCATGCGCATCGCCTTCACCGCCAGCGAACGCCCCGAGGCCCAAGAGGGCCGCGCCCGCATGGTGAAACGCTACGGCGAGACCCCGATGGAAGAAGCCGAGGTCATCGTGGCCCTGGGCGGCGACGGGTTCATGCTGGAGTGCTTCCACGACCACATGGCGCTGGGCGTGCCGATCTACGGCATGAACCGCGGCTCGGTCGGCTTCCTGATGAACGACTACAGCGAGATGGGCCTTCTGGAGCGTATCGCCGCGGCCGAAAAGGCGGTGATCCACCCGCTGCGGATGACCGCCACCGACGTCGACGGCAACAGCCACGTCGCCCTGGCGATCAACGAGGTCTCCCTGCTGCGCCAGACCCGCCAGGCGGCCAAGCTGCGCATCTCCATCGACGGGAAGCTGCGCCTGAGCGAACTAGCCTGCGACGGGGCGCTGGTCTCCACGCCCGCGGGCTCGACCGCCTATAACCTTTCGGCGCACGGGCCGATCATCCCCCTGGACGCGCGCGTCCTGGCGCTGACCCCGATCAGCGCCTTCCGCCCGCGCCGCTGGCGCGGCGCGCTTCTGGCCCACACCGCCAAGGTGACCTTCGAGATCCTCGAGGCCAGCAAGCGCCCGGTGAGCGCCGTGGCCGACAACATCGAGGTGCGCGACGTCATGGACGTGCACATCGCCGAGGACCGCGAGGTGGCCCTCCACATGCTGTTCGACGAGGGCCGCAGCCTCGAAGAGCGCGTCATCGCCGAGCAGTTCTCCGCCTGACCGGGTGATCGCCGGCCCGCGCGTGCGACGAACCGTCGCTGTGGAAGTCCAGTCAAAACCGTGGGTTGCCTCACACCGGTTATTAACGGGTTCGGGCCTATCCTGAGGCGTAGTCATCTGGAGGGCGTTTCGTGAGCCAGCAGAATTCCGGTCATTTCATCCAGCCGAACAACGCGCTGCGCCTGAAAGTGGGCGGCGGCCGTCTGGGTGCGATCGATCCGGCCGCCATCGCCAAGGCGGAAGCCGCGCTCAAGAGCCTCGCCAGCAATTTCTCGCAGTGGCTGAACGACGAAATCGTCAAACTCGACGCCGCCCGCCAGCAGGTGAAGACCACCGGCGTCACGCCCGAGACGATGGAAAACCTCTATCTGCGCGCCCACGACCTGAAGGGCCTGGGCACCACCTACGGCTACCAGCTGATCACCCGTATCGCCGGCTCGCTCTGCCGGATGATCGACGACAAGGAAAAGCGCGCCACCGTGCAGCTGGAACTGGTCGACGCCCACATCGACGCTATCAAGGCCGCCGTCCGCGACGACATCAAGTCGGACGAGCACGCGGTCGGTCGCGTGCTGGTCGAAGAGCTGGAACGCCGGGTCAAGGCGATGGGCGCCTAAGCGTTCCCTCCCAAGCTACCGACTACATTACATTTTCCAGCGGCTCCGCGACCGCGCCGTAGCCGGCGTCGGGCGGCAGGACCAGCACGCGGCCCGAGGACCGCTGTTCGATCTGCGGCTGAACGGTGACCAGTTTGCGCGCCGCCGCACGCGCCACGGCGTCCTGCGCGCCTTTCGCCTCCGCCAGCAGCTGCAGGTTCATTCGTGTGGGGAAGATCACCTTGCGCTCGCCCGCGGCGGCCAGGCGCAGGGCCTCCGACGGCGCGATCCATTCGGCGTCCACCGTCTCGCGCCCGTCGCAGGCCGCCAGCTGCTCGGCCGGCGCGGTGACGGCGTAGAACCAGGTGTCAAACCGCTTGGGCGTCAGCGGCGGGGTAATCCAGCGGGCGAAGACCGTCAACGCGTCCAGGTCGAGATAGGCGTCGAGGCGCGACACCACGTCGATGAACCGGGTCGTGCCCGCGTCTACGGCCTTACGGACCGCCATAGGACAGGCCTCGCCGCTCATCGGCTGCCCATCGCGGCGGCGGGCGAGCAATATGCCGGCCTCCTCGAACACCTCGCGGATGGCCGCGATGCGTAGGCCACGCTGATTGGCGTCATAGGCCTCCCAACCTACGGTATGGATTTCCCAGTTCGGATCGTGGTCGCCCGCATGGCTCTTGCCGCCCGGGAAGACCAGCGCGCCTGACGCGAAGTCGATCTGGTGGTGGCGCTTGACCATCAGCACCTCGAAGGTGGGGTGGTCGCGCAGCAGCAGGATGGTGGCCGCCGGCTTGATGTCGGCGCTGGTCGGTGTTTGGGGCATGTCCCGAGCTTGGGACCTGGGCGCCGCAAGCGCAAGCGGCCGCCGCCCCGGGGCGTCAGGCGCTCTGGCTGGCGTCGACCTCGGCGCGGGCTTCCGCGGAAACCTCGTCCATCTTGTCTAGCAGATAGTCGACGTCCTCGCGCGAGACGGTCTGCGGCTGGGTCAGGAACCGTTGCAGCATGCGCTGCTGGAACCGCTCCAGATCGCGCGCGCCGCCGTCGAATTCCATGGCGTGATAGGTGTCGACGGCGCAGCGGAAGGCCGGGAACAGGCGCGCCGGCAGCCCGGCCCGCTCGTAGATCGCCCGCAGGCCCAGCGGCCCGGCGTCGTGAATCATCAGCCAGGTGCGGTGATGCGGAACCCCGGCCAGCTCGGCGATGCCCCATTCGAAGAAGGTGATGTGGCCCTGGGCGACCCCGCGCAGCAGCAGCGAAGGCGTCAGCCGCCCCTCGGACGCCAGATGGCCGACGAATCCTTTGATATCGGCGGCGCGGCCGGCCTGGTCGACCAGGTCCATCGTGGCCCGCTCGGCGGCGCCCACAGCCAGGGTCAGGGCGGTGTCGGCTGCGATGGCGTGATGGGCGATCAGGTGATCGCGAAGGTGGTCGCCCACCAGAGTGACGAGCTTCTCACTGACCGACAGCGGCAACACGTTGCGATAGGCAACCGCCGCCAGCACCTTCTCGTGCGTCTCGAAGCGGGCCATCACCTGCTGCAGGGCGCCCTCGGCGAAGTCGGCGTTGTCGTTGGCGCAGGCCGCGGCCACGGCCCGGTCGCCCCCATGCTCGGCGATGGCGTCGGTGACGGGGCGCGACAGCATCGGACGGCGCGCGATGGCCAGCTGGCGCACCGGGCCGCCCAGCCGGACGATGTCCACCAGGTCGCTGTCCAGGAACACCGGAGAGAAGTTCAGCAGCGGCAGCGAGATGGCTTCGACGTCCCGCGCCAGCTTCAGCGCCACATCGCGTGGCACCAGGGGCGAGGATTTCAGGGTCACCGCCAAGGCGCGGCGCACCAGCTCGGCGGCGTCGCCGGCCATGACGCGCAGGATCTCCTGGGCCGTGGCGCGATCGTCGATGGATAGCTTGGTGGTCTCGATGGAACGGCAGAGCTTATAGGCCGCGGCGGCGCGGATATCCGGCGTCGCGCCCTTCACCAGGGTGCGGATATCGTCCTGCGTCAGCGCTGAGCGCGTGGTCGCCATGTCGGTCCCAGATGCGGGCGCGAGCCCAACCCCAGGCTCTGAATTCCCACGAGTCTGACTGTCGGCGATCATGCTTAACGGCGGGTTAGGAATCGAATCTGTGGACGACGCCGCCCAGGCGATCGCGAGCGGGTTCGGGCTCGCCACGAGAAGTGCCGACCTCAATTCGGACAGGTTGAGAACAAGAATTGAACAAGTATTCAATCGTCTATTGAAAATCTATTTTAGGTTGAATGGAAACAATACCCATCCCGGGAGTTGTCATAAACTACGGGAGCCAAAATAATGAACGTCAACAGGATTCTGGTCGTTGAGGATAATTTCATTCTCAACTTCGAGCTTTGCGAATTCCTGCGCGAATCCGGCCATGAGATCAGATCCGTTTACTGTGGGCAGGCCGCGTTCGAGGCCATCAATCGACACGAACATCTCCTCGCACTGCTGACGGACATCGACCTGGGGCCGGGCCCTGACGGCGTCGATGTCGCGCGCTATGCGCGGGCCTTTTCGCCCCATCTGCCGGTGGTCTTCATCTCCGCGGCCCGGGACCCACGCCATGAATTCAACGGCATCGACCGATCGGAATTCGTCGCCAAGCCGTTCCAGCCGCAGCAGGTCGCCGATGCGCTCGCCCGGGTGATCCGTCTTGAAGCCGCTTGAACCTTGGCTCTGGCGGCTGGCGGTGCTGACCATGGGCGCTATCGGCTACGGCCTGGCGGCTACTGCCGCGATGCTGGCCCGGGGCTAGAAACCCTTCCCTTGCGCGGACCCTGATGCTCTAGCATGCGGCAAAAGCTGGAGATTCACGCGTGCTGCTTCAGGGCCTGAAGGTTATCGATTTCACTGCCTACATCGCCGGCCCCGGCGCAGCGGCCATCCTGGGCGACTGGGGCGCGGACGTGATCAAGGTCGAGCGGCGCGAGGGCGACGCCATGCGCCACGTCTTCGCCGACCTGAAGAACGACATCGGCGCGAACCCGACCTTCGAGCTCGACAACCGCGGCAAGCGCGGGGTCGTGCTGGACATCACCAAGGCCGCCGGTCGCGACGCCTTGGCCAAGCTCGCCGAGACCGCCGACGTGTTCCTCACCAACACCCGGCCGGTGTCGCTTAGCAAATACGGCCTGGACGAGGCCACCCTGCGCAAGGCGAACCCAAGGCTGGTCTACGCCGTAATCACGGGCTACGGCCTGGACGGCCCCGACGCCCATCTGCCTGGCTTCGACGTCACGGCCTTCTGGGCCCGGTCGGGTATCGGCTACATGACCGCACCCAAGGGCGTGGAGCCCTTCATGCGCACCTCGGGCATGGGCGATCACTGCACCTCGCTGGCCACCGTCTCGGCCATCCTGGCGGCGCTCTACGAACGTGAGCGGACCGGCGTCGGGCGCATGGTGCAGACCTCGTTGCTGGCCACCGGCGTCTATCTCTGGGGTTCGGACCTGGCGGTGCAGTTGAAGCTGGGACGCGTCGCCTCGATCCGCCCGCGCGAAAACCCGATCAACGCGGTCGCCAACCACTTCAGGAGCGCCGACGGCCGCTGGTTCGTGCACAACCCGCGCGGCGGCTCGGGCGGCTGGGAAAAATTCCTTGGCGTCGCCGGCCGGCCGGACCTCGTCACCGATCCGCGCTTTGCCACCGGCAAGGAGCGCCGCGCCAACGCCCGCGAACTCGCCGTCGAGCTGGAGGCCGCCTTCGCGGAGCTTCCCTTCGACGAGATCGCGCGCCGGCTCGACGCGGCCGACCTCGTCTGGGCGCGGTTCCAGACTCCGGCCGAGGTGGACGCCGACCCACAGATCGCCGCCGCCGGCGGCTTCGTGGAGGTCGACGACGGCCAGGGCGGAACCTACCGCTCCCCGGCCAGCCCGGCCGTCTTCCCGGGCGAGCCGCAGCCGCCTCGCCCGCGTGCGCCGCGCCTGGGCGAGCACACCCGCGAGGTCCTGGCCGAGATCGGCTATTCGGAGGACGAGATCGAGGCGATCTTCGCGGCCGAGGCGGCGGCCTAGACCCTGTCCCGGCTGACTTGATTCAAGTCAGCCGGGAAAGAACAGGGTCGTCGTCTATATCTGGAGCCCTTCTTGTCCACTCAGGTTGATCCAACCTGAGTGGGAAGGGCTCTAGCTTTTCCGGCTCTCGGAAAGCATCTTCAGCATCTCGTTGGTGAACAGGGAGCCGGTCAGGCGCGCGCCAACGCCCATTTCGCCAGTCGCCTGGCTGCCGCGGAGGATCAGCGAGATCAGTTCCTCCTGCTGGGCCTTGTGGTCCACGCCGCGGGCCGAGGCGTACTGGATGAAGCCGCCGTCCTCAGGAGGCGCAGCGGTGGGCGGCTCGATCGGCGTGGCCGAGCCGGCGGTCTTGGTCAGGTTGGCGTAGACCTGACCCACGGTCGCGGCCTGTCCGCCGGGGTAGAAGATCGCCTTGTTAGCGTGGGCGGCGTCGGGGAACAGGTGGGCCGCCGTGGCGCCGGGCTGGCGCTCGGCCGCCTCGATCAGCTTGGCGGAGCCCTGCGGACCCAGGAAGTGGGCGGCGTAGAGCTCGCCGGCGGTGGGCGAGCGGCCGGTGCGGCCCTTCAGATAGGCCGCCGAGTCCGAGGTCATCTCACCGGCCATCAGCGAGGCGGCGTGCGGGTCGAGCCGCAGGTCCATCACCGCGCGGTGCGCGTCGGACCCGTTTACATGGTAGCGGCCGTCGCTCCCCTTCTCGATCAGGTCAGCGTAGCGGGCGTAGCCGTGCTTGGCGCCATGCTGCTTCAGGGTGGAGAGCCAGGTCTGCTCGACGAACTGGAAGAGGCCGGCGGCGGACGAGGCGCCGGACTTGGCCGCCGGGTTCATGCCGCTCTCGCGGCCGGCGGTCTTCATCAGGAACGAGAAGTCGACGCCAGTCGCACTGGCGGCGCGCTGGATCGCCGACTCAACGACTCCACGGATTCCCTCGATCGCGGCCATGGAGGCGAGTCCTGAACCATCGTGGTTAATGCGCCGCTAACCATATCGACGGTGACGCCCCGCCTTTAGGGCTCTGCGATCCGCTTGGCGGTCGGAGTGCGGCCGTTCTGGTGCAAGGTCACGGCCGCGGCCCGCCCGCTCGGTGGCACGTCGAAGGTGAACTGGGCGTCGACCAATTTCGAAAAGAACGCCGTGGGGCTTTCCGGAAAGACCCGGCTGGGCGATTGGCCCGTCAACTGGATGAACAGTTGCGCATCCTTGCGCGTGACCGCCAGCACGACGCCCGGCGCGAACTGGTAGCGCCCGACCAGGGCCTCGAGCGCCTGCGGCGCGAGCGCGATGGCGTGACGTCCGCCCGCGGGGTCCGGTGGCGTGGGCGCCAGCGGCGCGCCGTTCAGGATGTGGGCGCCGATGTCGTCGCCGCCCCGGGCCGTGGCGGCATTGGTCAGCACCACGACGCCGACGCCGGTCTTCGGGTCGAAGCCCATGTAGCTGCGGTAGCCGCCGGTGCCGCCGTTGTGCCAGACGATCTCGTCGCGGTTCGGCGGCGAGGCGATGTGCCAGGCCAGCGCCACCGAGAGATTGGGGACGCCGGTGGGCCTCCGGGCCGTCGTCCACTCCGCCTTCATCGCCGGCGCCAGCGGTGTCTTCACATAGCCGAGTTCCGCGCCCAGGAAGGTGAGCATATCCTCTGCATCGGAGCGCAGGGCGCCGGCCCCGGCCAAGGCGTCCAGGTCCCAGTTGGCGGCGGGGTCGAGTGCAGAGTCGTGCCCCTTGGCCAGCCGCGCCTTGAGCGCCGGCGAAAGCGTGATCGTCGTGCTGGTCATCCGAAGCGGCTCGATGATCCGCCGCTTCACCAGGGTCTCGTAGTCGACGCCCGCGCGGCGGGCGAGCGCGTCACCCAGCAGACCCACGGCGAGGTTCGAATATTCGTACTGCGAGCCGATGTCGCGCGGCAGGCTGTAACCGGCCAGGAATTGGAAAAGCTGGGCCTCGCCGTAGTCGGCATAGGGATTGTCCCAGTCCTTCGGCGCGAAGTTGGTCGGCATCCGCGGCAGGCCCGAGCTTTGGGTCGAGATGTCGACGAGCGTGATCTGCTTGCCGTTGCGCTCGGGGACCTTCGTCCCAGGCGGCAGGTACTTCACGACGGGGTCGTCCAGCTTCACCTCGCCGGCCTGGACCATCTCCGTCAGCACGAGGGAGGTGAAGACCTTGGTCATCGACCCGATCTCGAAGACCGTGCGGCCGTCCACCGGTCTGGGATCGGCCTTGTCGCTCACCCCATAGGAGACGATGCGCCGGCCGTGGGCGTCGATCACGCCCACCACGATGCCGACGCCCGAATGCTCGGCCTTGATGCGCTGGCGCAGGATCGCCTTGATCTCCGCGTCACTGGGCGTGACCCATACGGCGGCGGCCGTCGGCGTCTGGGCCCCTGCCTTCGGCGCGCCGCCCACGATCAGCAACCCCGCCGCCAGCGCGGCCAACAGCTTGCGCATCCGAGACCCCTCAAGATTTTCGCCATCATCGCCTAGTCTCGGCCGAATGCACTGATCTCATCGATCTGCCGCTGAATGCGGCGTGCTTGGCGGCGCGGCGGCAGCCGTGGCGTAGCGTTCGTCCTGTCCGGCGCCTGCGTCCACCCGTCGTCCCCGCCCGTTCTGCAGAGATAGTCCGACGGGCGGGGGAAAACTTACAGCCGGACGTTACTTCTTCTGGTCGTCCGGCTTCTTCTCGTGCGCCGCGGCCTGGGCGGCGTGCTGGGCCGCCGCCTGGGCATGCTGGGCCTGAGCCTGCTGAGCCTGAGCCTGCTGCGCGTGCTGCGCCGCGGCGGCCTGAGCCTGCGCAGCCTGAGCATGCTGCTGCGCCGCCGCCTGAGCTTGTTGCTGCGCGGCCATCTGGTGCTGCTGGGCCTGCGCTTGCGCTTGCGCCTGCGCCTGATGCTGCTGAGCCTGAGCCTGACGAGCCGCGTCGTCATGGGCGTGGCTGGCGGCCTGCTGCTGCGCCCTCTGCTGGTCGCGGGCCTGGTTCTGGGCCTGCTGTTGTTGCGCGTCCTGACGGGCGTGGTTCGCGGCGTCCGCCTGGGCCCGCTGCTGGTCGCGCGCCTGGTTTTGAGCTTGAGCCTGCTGCTGATGCTGGGCCGCGTCACGGGCGCGATTGGCGGCGTCCGCCTGGGCGCGCTGCTGGTCCCGAGCCTGGGCTTGGGCCTGCGCCTGCTGCTGCTGATGCTGGGCCGCGTCACGGCTATGGTTGGCGGCGTCGGCCTGAGCGCGCTGTTGATCACGAGCCTGAGCTTGAACCTGGGCCTGCTGCTGATGCTGAGCCGCGTCGCGCGAAGAGTTCGCGGCGTCGGCCTGGGCCCGTTGCTGGTCGCGGGCCTGAACGTGAGCTTGGGCCTGGGCTTGCGCCTGTTGCTGACGCTGGGCGTCATTGCCGGCCCGGTTGGCCGCATCGGCCTGGGCGCGCTGCTGCTGTTGGTCGCGGTTCCCGGCCTGGGCGGCGCGCCATTGGGCGTTAGTCTGGTCGCGCGCGGCGGCGGCCTGGGCTTCAGCCTGTCCCGGAGCCTGCCCCGGGCGGCCCTGCGGCCCCACGATCGGCGGCGGTCCGCCGCGGTCCTGGGCGAAGTCGCGACGATCGCCCGTAGGCGGGCCCTGACGCATCGGCGGCGCCTGCGGAGCCGCGGCGATCACCGGCGCGATCCGCTGGACGTAGGCCTGGCGCTGAGCGCGTTCCTGCTGGAACGACGCCTGCTGCGGCTGCTGGCGCTGGACGTGCTCGTCATGGAAACGGCGCCAGTCGGGGTTGCGCTGCTGCTCCTCGCCCCAGCGCTGCTGGTCGGCCAGCACGCTGTCGCGGCGCGCCCGCCAGTCGGCGGCATAGGCGGCCTGCCGCTGCTCATGGATGGCCGCGTCGTGCAGGCGCTGGCCGCGGTAGAGGTACTGAGCGGCGACCGCCAGCAGGCTCGCGCCATAGCCCGGATAGGGCTGGCCGTAGCTGTCATAGACCTCGACCAGGCCGCCGTTGTCATAGGCGTACGAGTAGTCATGGTCGCGGATCAGGAACGGATAGTCTTCGCCCGCGTGATAGAAATACACGCGCTCGCCATAGGACGTCTGCTCGACCACGCGGTAGTCACCGCCGCTGGAGCGCCAGACCCAGGGCTGCACGCCGTCGTAATCGACGGTGTAGTCCGGCGGGCTGTCGGCGAAGGTGTCGCCGATATCATAGGCGTCGTCGATGTAACTGTAGACCGGCCGGCGGGCGGAAATCCGGGTGATCGGCGGCGCGGGCGGCAGGTCGCTCGCGGCGGGCGCGGCGGCTTCGGGCGGCGGCGCGGCCTCGGCCAGCGGCAGGCTCGCGATCGGCGCGCCGGTGACAGGCGCTGCGGATTGCTGGTTGCACGCGGCGAGCATCAAGCTCGTGGCGGCGGCGGTCAGGAGAAGGCGGCGGTAGGACATGATACGAAAACCCCGCAGAAGCTTTGCCGTTCCGATTTCGATGTCAGGAATGTGACTCGGCGAACATGAACCGGGCAGGAACGCGGCCTTCATGAGAACCTCGACCGCGGGCATCCAGGCTCTTGACGGCTAGTTTCACAAGCGTAATTTATTACGCATGTGAAACGCTAGTGGAGTCCGCCATGGTCGTCCGTCAAGCCGTCCCCCTGGGTTTCGAAACGCGCACGAGCCGGCCCCGACTGCCGCCCCATATCCGAGCCGCCGTCGCAGCCTCCGTCGGCCTGCATCTCGTGGCCGTGCTCTACCTGGCCTACGCGAAGTTCAATCCGCCAGCCCCAGCGGCGGTCACGCCGGATGAGGTCTTCTCCGGTGCGGTCGTCACCCTGCAGCCGAGTCATCCGAAGGTCGCGCCGCAGCCACTGCCGCCGTTGAAGGTCCATGAGACAGCGATCCCGCAGGATCCTCAGATCCAGACCCTGCCGACCAAGCCGATCCAGATCGAGACGCCACTGCCGTTCAAGCTGGTCGACACGATCCCGCAGACCGCAGGCGTGATCACCGATCCGCCGCAGCCGCCGGTCACGCACAGTATCGGCAACCCCAGCTGGGTGCGTAAGCCGACTGGCGAGGAAATGGCCGGCGTCTATCCGGACGGCGCGCTACGGCGCGACCTCAGCGGCTCGGCGACCCTGGTCTGCACGGTGGCCGCCGCCGGCACGGTCCGCGACTGCCGCGTGGGCGCCGAGACGCCCGCCGGCGCCGGCTTCGGCCCGGCCGCCCAGAAGCTCGCCCGCTATTTCCGGATGTGCCCGCAGACCCTGGACGGTCAGCCGGTGGACGGCGCCACCGTCAACATCCCGATCCGCTTCAGCGTCCGCTGAGCTGAAGCGCGAGCGGACTGGGTGTCCAGCTACTTCCCAGGCTGGGCGCCCAGTTTGCGCGTCAGGTACTCCGCCGTCGCCGTGTCGGCCTTCAGCCACGAGGCGTAGCGCAGGAAGCCGTGGATCTCGTCGGGGATCACCATCTGCTCGAAGTCCACGCCCTTGGCCTCCAGCCGCTGCGACAGGTCGATCATCTCGGCGAAGTGGACGTTGCGGTCGTCGTCGCCCTGGATCAGCAGCACCGGCGAGGTCCAGGTCCCGATGTCGGCGATGGGCGAGGCCTTGAAGGCCGTCTCCATGGCCTGGGCGAGATCGCCCTTCTCATAGCGGTCGGTGCGCGCGCCGTACTGACGGGCCACCGTGCGCGACCAGTCATGGACGCCGTGGAAGTCGACCCCCGCTTTGAAGATGTCGGAGTTGCGCGCCAGCGCCAGCGCCGTCAGCAGGCCGCCGTAGGAGCCGCCCCAGATGCCGATCCGCTTGGGGTCGACGCCCGGCGTCAGTTGCAGGAAGCGGCCGGCCGCCGCCACGTCCTGGTATTCAGACGAGCCGAGCGCGCCGCCGTTCGGCCAATGCTGGAAATCCCAGCCGTAGCCGATGCCCAGGCGGTAGTTCACCGACAGCACCGTGAAGCCGTGCGCGGCCATGTACTGGTTCATGGCGTAGGCGTTCGAATAGTAGTCCATGTAGGACCAGCCCAGGATCATCTGCCGGAACGACCCGCCGTGGACGAAGATCACCGCGGGCGTGGTCTTGCCTCCCGGCGCCTGGAAGAGCTGGCCCTCGATGGTCAGGCCGTCCGGCGCTTTCCAGCTCACCTTCTTCGGGACCACGAACTTCGCGCCGGCGAACTCGGCGGGCGGCGCCTGACCGGCGAGCTCTCGGCGGGCCGAACCGTTGGCCGCCATCACGTCCACCACTGGCGGATTCTTCGCATCGGCTCCGATGAAGGCCACGCCGGTCGAGAGCGCCGCGGGACTCCATTCCAAGGTCGCGCCACTGCTTAAAGGCACGGGTGCGCCGCCGTCGATCGAGACGCGGTAGAGGTGGCGGCGCTGGTTGTCGTCCGGGTCCTTGCCGGTGTTGGCCGAATAGATCACCGACTTGCCGTCGCGGCCCATGGCGATGTGCTCGACCATGAAGGCGCCCGGGGTCAGCAGCTTCGCCTCGCCGCCCGCCGCCGGGATCGAATAGAGGTGAGGCCAGTTGTCGGCCTCCGAAAGGAAGACCAGCTTGCCCATCGACGTCCAGGCCAGGTTCGCTTGGCCGGCGACGTCCGGATAGGAGCCGTGCAGGTCCTCACCGCTTTTCCAGACGCGTTTGCCCACGCCCGTCGCGGCGTCCGCCGTCCAGATCGCCCAGGGGCGCGGCTGGCGCTCCAGCAGCGATTGCGGCGCCCCGCCGCGGCCGGGCTGGCGGGTGAAGGCGACCTGCTTGCCGTCCGGCGACCAGACGGGCTCCCGGTCGATCCCGGTGGAGGGCGCAAGCCATTCGACGGGCTGGTCGGCCCCGGAATAGAGGCCGATGAAGCCATGGTCGCCGTCGCGCAGGGAAGAGAAGGCCAGCCTCGTGCCGTCCGGCGACCAGCTAAGCTCGCTGTCCTTGCCGCGGTCGAAGAACAGCTTCTTCGCGCCCGTCCCGTCCATCTTGGCGGTCCAGACCACGCCGTCCTTCAGATAGGCCAGCTCGCCCTTTGACGAGATCGCCGGTGCGTCGCCCTCGACGATCTTCACCGCCGGCTTGGCGCCGGTGGGGTCCGCCAGCCACAGGGTCACCTTCGGCTCGTCGGCGGAGAGCGCCGGGTCCGGCGATAGATTGCCCGCCGCAGGCCAGTTGCCGTCGTGGTCGCCGCCACGCACGAAGACCAGGGTCTTGCCGTCCGGCGAGAAGGTCAGCTGGGTCAGCTCCTGCCCGTCGTCGGCGGTGAACTGGGTCACCTGCCGGGGCGTGAAGTCCGGCCCTTCTGCCGCCCAGAGGTTGCGCACGCCCTTGACGTCGCGCACCCAGGCGATGCGGTCGGCGTGTTCGGCGCTGACCAGGCCGAGCGTGAACGGATAGGCGATGGCGTCGGCGACCGTGAAGCTGTCCGCCGCCCTGGCCCCGCCGCCGGCCGCCAGCATCGCGACGCCCAGCGCCGCTCCGACCCACAGATTTCGCATGCAACTCCCCCTCAGTAACTCTTCGGCAGGCCCAAGACCCGCTCGGCGATGAAGTTGAAGATCATCTCGCGGCTGACCGGCGCAATCCGCGGGATCATCGCCTCGCGGAAATAGCGCTCGACGTCGTATTCCTTGGCATATCCCATGCCGCCGTGGGTCAGGACTGCGGCTTCGCAGGCGCGGAAGCCGGCCTCGCCGCCCAGGTACTTGGCCGCATTGGCCTCCGCCCCGCACTCGAGGCCGGCGTCGTAGAGGGCGGCGGCCCGGAACGCCATCAGGTTGGCGGCCTCCAACTCGGCCCAGCAGCGCGCCAGCGGATGGGCGATGCCCTGGTTCTGACCGATCGGCCGGCCGAACACCACGCGCTCCTTGGCGTAGCCGGCGGCCCGCGCCAGCGCCGCGCGGCCCAGGCCCACCGCCTCGGCTCCGATCAGCACCCGCTCAGGGTTGAGCCCCTGCAACAGGTAGTAGAAGCCCTTGCCCTCCTCGCCCACCAGGGCGTCGGGCGGCACAGCCAGATCGTCGATGAAGACGGCGTTCGACTCCACCGCCTTGCGGCCCATCTTGGCGATCGGGGTCGCCTGGATCTTCTCGCGGTCGAAGTCGACGTAGAACAGGCTGATGCCGTCGGTGGCCCTCTTCACCTCGGCGCGCGGCGTGGTGCGGGCGACGATAAGCATCTTGGTCGCGCGCTGGGCCATCGTCGTCCACATCTTCCGACCACGGATGACATAGCCCTCGTTGGTGCGCACGGCGTGGGTCGTCAGGCTGGTGGTGTCGAGGCCGGCGTCGGGCTCAGTAACCCCGAAGCACATCTTGTCCTGGTTGGCGATCAGCCGCGGGATCAGCTTCTGCTTCTGCTCGGCGGTGCCGAACTTCACCAGCGGCATCGGGCCGAAGATGTTCAGGTGCAGCGCGCTGGCGCCGGTGAAGCCTGCCCCGCTCTCGGCGACCGCCTGCATGGCGATCGCAGCCTCGGTGACGCCGAGACCCGAGCCGCCCAGCTCGACGGGCATGGCGGCGCCCAGCCAGCCGGCCTCGGCCATGGCGGCCACGAAATCTTCCGGGAACTCGCCGGTCTCATCGGTGCGCCGCCAGTAGTCGGCGTCGAAGCGGGCGCAGAGCCGCAGCACGCCCTCGCGGATCGCCTGCTGATCGTCGGTGAATCCATAGGCCGTCATGCCGCAAACCTCGCAGGGTCGAACCGCGTCGCATAGGGGCCAGGATCGGCGCCGGTCACCTGCGCCGTGACGATCCGCGCGACCAGGGGCGACAGCAGCCAGCCGTTGCGCCGCGCGCCGACCGCCAGGATCACGCCCGGCGTCACTGAGGCGCCCACCAGCGGCCGCCCGTCCGGCGACGCAGCCCGAACCCCAGCTGAGACGCCGAAGGTCGCGCCCGCCAACTCCGGGAACAGCCGCGCCGCCGCCGCGACCAGGGGCGCGAGGCTCGCAGCGTCCGGTTCGGCATCGTCCCGGCCCGGCTCCATCGTCGCCCCGATCGCCAGGCCGTCGGCGCCCGGCACGGCGTAGGCGCCCTCGCCGCGCAGGCTCACGCGGCCGCCGCGCCGGTCGGCGTAGCGCAGGATCTGGCCCTTGATCGGAGTCAGCTTGTGGAGCTCAGGCGCAACGTCAGCGAGGCCCTGCGCCGCCCCGGTGGCGATCACCAGCCAGTCGGCGTCGCCGCGTTCGCGGACAGCCTGGGCTTTGAACGCCACGCCCACCGCCTCGGCCGCCTGCCGCAGCACCTTCAGCGCCTGGCGCGGGTCGAGCCGCCAGTCCTCGCGCAGGAACAGCGCCTCGACATCGGCCGACACCCCCGGGGCAAGCCCCATCAGCAGCGAGCTCGGCAGATCCGCGCCTCGGAAACCTAGCCGCGTGAGCCCGGCGCGCACCGGCGCCAGCCAGGCCGCAGAGCCCACGGCCGCCGTTCCCGATCGGTCGACCTCGACGCCGGCGCGCGCCGCCAGCGCCGGCCACAGGTTCCGCGCCGAAAGCAGCAGGTCGAGGTCGGCGTCATCGCCGCCGTCCAGGACCGTTTCGAACACCGGCGCCAGCATCCCCGCCGCCACCGACGACGCCTGAGGCGCCTTCGCCGGATCGCAGACGGTCACCGCGCAACCGGCGTCGGCCAGCGCCAGGGCTACGTTGAGCCCCAGCGCGCCCGCGCCCGCCACGATCACCCTGGGTCCATGCGCCATGGGCCTAACGAGCCGTCCGGCCCGTGAAAATCAAGCCCAACCCCGCCTACGTCTATTCGGCGGCGATGTTCACCGGCCTGGCGCCGCGGTCCCTGAAGTTGATCTCCTGGAGGTACTTGATGCCCGCCTCGGCGATATCGTCGCCGACCATCTTGTCGCCCTCGGCCTTCAGCTCGTCCATGTCGACGTAGGTGGCGTAGAAGGCCCGCGTGCGCTCAGTGATCAGGCCGGCGTTGTGCAGGGTCTTGATCAGCACACGAAAGATATTGGTCTGGCTCTTCAGCCGCTCGCGGCGCGCGTCATCGTTCTGGATGATGGCGCGGACGCCCTCCAGCACCAACTCGGGGTCCATGCCGAAGTCGCGGTAGACCTGGGATTGCTGGATCGGCGAGCCCAGGTTGAACAGCAGGCTCTGGAAGCAGTGGGCGGCCCAGTCCTCGACCGTCTCGCGCTCTTCGGCGCTCATCTTCGGGATGGTGCGGTCGGCCCAGATCTTCCCGAATTTGTGGTGGAAAGCCTCGTCGGTCATCACCAGCTGGAACAGCTTGCGGGCCAGCGGGTCGCGGTTGAACTGGAAGCCGGTGGCGAAGGCGCCCATGGCCAGGCCTTCCACCAGCATCTGCATGCCGATGATCTTCTTGTAGACCTCCGGCGCGGAAATGATGTCGACCAATAGCTGCTGCAGCACCACGCCGCACGGCCGCGGCCGGCCCCAGCGGGCCTTGATATATTTGGCGAAGGCGGTGACGTGCCGCGCCTCTTCGCGGGTCTGGTTGGCGGCGTATTCCTGCGCGCCCTGGTCCTTCAGCACATGGCAGAGGCTGGCCGACAGGTTCAACGCGCCCTGCTCGCCGTGCAGGATCGAGGAGAACTGCCACAGCGCCATCTCATTGATGAACTTCGCCTTCTGGCCGGTCTTCTCGAGATGTTCGAGGACGTAGGGCACGCCCAGGCTGACCACCTGATCGTCCGGCAACAGGGCGTCGTTCTCCATGTCCCAGGGCTCGGAGAAGTCGATGTACTTGGGGTCCAGCGGATCCCAGAAGTGGTCGTGGGTCGCCGAGATGATCTTGTCGAAGGCGGTCGAGCGGGCGTTGTAGCGGTCGAGCTCCAGCATGGACTCGAAATCGTCGGGCGCGACGGCGTCGTAGAGAATGTCTTTGGTGATGTTGCCGTCGGCCATCTGATGTGTCCTCCCTTTGGCTCGCGAATGAGAACATCAAAGCGGCAACTGAACAATGATCTCTTACGTCACAGTCCGCCACGAAACGCGCGCGCGCGGCCGCGTCGCGATCGTCACCATCGACAATCAGAAGAAGCTCAACAGCCTGTCGTCGGGAGTGATGGCCGAGTTCGTCTCCGTCTTCGCGGACCTGGCCGCTGAGCGCGACCTGCGCGCTGTCGTGCTGACCGGCGCCGGCGACAAGGCCTTCATCGGCGGAGCCAACATCGACGAGATGGCCGCCCTGCCCTCGCCGGCCGCGGCGCGCGCGTTCATCCTCAAGGTGCACGGCTGTTGCCGCGCGATCCGCGACCTGCCGGTCCCGGTGATCGCGGCGATCAACGGCTGGTGCCTCGGCGCGGGAATGGAGATTGCCGCTGCCTGCGATATGCGCCTGGCGGCCGAAACCGCGATCTTCGGGATGCCGGAGGTGAAGCTCGGCCTGCCCTCGGTGGTGGAGGCGGCCCTCCTGCCCTCGCTGATCGGCTGGGGCCGCACGCGGCGCATCCTGATGACCGGCGAGACCTTCAGCGCCGCGGACGCCGCGGCCTGGGGCCTGGTGGAGGAGACCCATCCGCCCGCCCTGCTGTTCGCGGCCGCTGAAGCCTTGCTGGACCTGTTGCTGGAGGCCGAACCGCGCGCGGCGCGCATCCAGAAGGCCCTGATCCGGGCCTGGGAGGACCTGCCGGTCACGGCGGGCGTCGCCGCCGGGGTCGACGCCTTCGAGGACGCCTGGACCACGGACGAACCTGCGACCTCGATGGCCCGCTTCCTGGCCGAGCGGGCGGCGGCCAAGGGGCGTTAGGCGACGGCGGGCTTCGCCTCGCCCCAGCCCTGATGCCACTCGGGCTCGCCGGCATAGCGCGCGGCGAGGAAGTCCACAAAGGCGCGGACCTTCGCAGCCAGGTGGCGGGCGTGCGGATAGACCGCATGCACATGGATTAGCTGGGACTCATAGGCGCAGAGCAGCGGCGTCAGCCGACCGGCCCGCAGGTCTTCGGCGGCCGCGAAGGCCGGAGTCCGGGTGACGCCCAGCCCGCGCCTGGCCGCGGCGACGCAAGCGTCGGCGCCGCCGAACCGCAAGCGTCCATGCACCCGAACATCGAAGCTCTCGCTCCGGCTCCCGTAGGCCCAGACCGTCGGGTCGCGCATGTTGTTGTCGAGGATCGCCTCGTGGTGCGCGAGGTCATGCGGCGTGGCCGGCGCGCCGGCCGCTTGCAGGTAGCCCGGCGAGGCGCAGGTCACCAGCCGCACCGCCGCCAGTTTGCGCGCGATCAGCGAGGAATCGCCGAGCTCGCCGATGCGGACGCCTACGTCGAAGCCCTCCTCCACCAGATTGACCATCCGGTCGGTCGCCGAGACGTCCAGAGAGACCTCCGGATAGGCGGCGGCGAAATCCAGCAGGGCCGGCATCAGCTGGGCCGCCCCAAACGACACCGGAGCCGAGATCTTCAACAGGCCCCGCGGCCCGCTCTGGTCCCGGACGGACCCCTCAAGCGCCTCGAAATCCTCCAGCAGGCCGCGGGCGCGCTCCAGGTAAGCGCGGCCGGTGTCCGTGAGCGAGACGTCCCGCGTCGTGCGATTCAGCAGGCGTGCGCCCAGCCGGTTCTCCAGCCGGGCCACCAGCTTCGACACCTGGGCGCTGGAAACGCCCAGCCGCCGCGCCCCTTGCGTGAAGCTGCGGGCGTCCGCGACGGCGGCGAAGGCGTTGATCTCATCGAACCGATCCATGGACGATCCCGCTCTATTGCTTCCCAAACGGAAACATAATTGTGCGCTCAAGCCGGATTATCAACCAGACGGCGTGGGCGCATTTTCCGCTCACACCAATTCCAAGGCACCTCGAAAGCGAGAGAACCATGTCGAAACCCCGCACCGTCGCCGTCATCGTCGGCAGCCTCCGCAAGGAATCCTTCAGCCGCAAGCTCGCCAAGGCGATCGCAGCCGAAGCGCCGACCCACCTGAAATTCGACTTCGTCGACATCGGCCAGCTGCAGTTCTTCAATCAGGACCTGGAAGCCACGCCCACCGCCGAATGGACAGCCTTCCGAGACCGCGTGAAGGCGGCCGACGCGGTCCTGTTCGTCACCCCCGAGTATAACCGCGGGATGCCCGGCGTGCTCAAGAACGCCATCGACGTGGGCTCACGCCCTTATGGCGCCAGCGTCTGGAACGGCAAGCCGGCCGCGGTGGTCAGCAATTCGCCGGGCGCCATCGGCGGCTTTGGCGCCTATCACCACCTGCGCCAGTCGCTGGTGTTCCTGAACATGCCCACCGTGAACCAGCCGGAGACCTACGTGGGCGGCGTCGCGGCGATGTTCGACGAGAACGGCGAGCTGACCAACGAGGCGACCCGCGAGTTCCTGACCGGCTTTGGCCAGGTGTTCGCCGACGGCATCGAAAGGCATTTGAGCTAGACGCCCCGGAGCGAGATGACGATGACGCTTCCCACCCTATTCATTCCC
>NZ_DATAPY010000168.1:0-47879 GCF_036264965.1 Phenylobacterium sp. | reverse complement strand
GTGCAAACTCGAACCGTTCTGCGCTACACTCTGCCTGCATCGGGGAACACCTCTGTTGACGGTTAAGTCTTTGTCGCAGAAGTATTTTCCCAGATTCAGAGCCCCGATGCACCTATTTCCGTGAGATATCCGGGCTAGGCCTGGGCCGCCATTTCCTTCGCGGGTCCGGTCACCCGCTCGCCGGGGAAGATGCGCAGGAAGTTCTCCGCGTAGAAGGCCTCGCGCACCGCCTCGCTGCGTTCGCCCAGGAAGCCCTCGAACTTCTTGATCGGATCTCGCCCGCCCTCGACATGCGGATAGTCGCTGGAGAACAGGTAGAGGTCCGGGCTCGACTGGTCGATCAGGACGCCCACGTCCTCGAAGACGAAGGGCGTGAAGGCCATCTGGGCGCGCAGGGTCTCTGACGGCTTGCGGCTGAACGGCGCCTGGCCCTTGTTGGCCCGGATCCAGTTCTTGGCGACCCAATCCAGGCGGGTCAGCAGCGACGGGACCCAGCCGGCGCCCAGCTCCACGCTGGCCCCGCGCAGGTTCGGGAAGCGTTCGAAGACCCCGTCGATCAGCATCACCGAGAGGAAGGTCTCCGGCCCCTGGTGCAGGATGGCGATATCCTTCGAACGCAGGTTCTCGCCGCCGCCCATCCAGTCCTTCACGGCGCCCTTGCCGTTGTTCATCCAGGCGCGGGCCTGTTGCAGCGGCGCGCCGCCCACATGCAGCAGGAAGGGCAGGCCCGCCTCGGCCATGCGGGCCCAGAACGGGTCGAAGTCGAGGTGGCCCGGCGAACGCTCGGCGGGCGGGCGGTGCGGAACCCAGACCGCCTTCAGCCCCGCGGCGATGGCGGCGTCCAGTTCGGCGATGGCCAGCGCCGGCTCGTCCAGCGGGATGATCGCCACGCCCAGGAGGCGCGGGTCGGCGCCGCAGAAATCGGCCATGTGGCGGTTGTGCGCGCGGGTCGCGGCATAGCGCAGCTCCGGCGTGATCTTCGACGACGGCGAGAACGGCATGGCCACGCTGTGGGTGGCGAACACCAGCTGCTTCTTAAAGCCCAAGAGGTCGAGGGCCCGGCTGCGGTCGTCGCGGTCGAAGGCGCCCAGCGCCTGGATCTCCTTGGAGCTCTCGATCAGCCGGTCGCCGAGCGCGACCTGGGCGGCGATGTGCTCGCGGCTGTGGCGGCTTCCCTGCCCTACGATCACCGCCACTTCCTCGTCGGTGACGAGGGAGGCGGCATAGCTCACCTCGGGGATGTCGTCGCGCAACTTAGGATCGGCGTATTTCTTGAGGAAATCCGGCAGCTCCATGATGTGGCTGTCGGCGTCGTAGAACGCCCGGTGCGCGGGAGCGTAGGCCATGGTCCGTCCTCCGCGGGCCGTCTGGACGCGACCCTGCGGGGCGACTATCGAGCCCGTGCGGCGGCTTGTCACGAGGATCTCGGGCGGGAGACCGGACATGGCCCGAAATCGCCACCTAATCACCTCAATTATATCACGTTCCCGGTATGGCGGCCGATCTGCGGGCGCCTATGTCTAGAACACCCGTTTGAAACCGGGCCAGTTCGACCGTTGGCCATAGTGACCCTCGGCCTCTGGACTTAGGAGGTCATTTTGAAAGCGATCCTGAAACCTATTCTCGGCGCCTTGGCGGGCGCCTCGCTGCTGGCGGTTCCGTTCGCCGCGGCGGCCCAATCCCACGGTGGCGGTTTCCACGGCGGTGGAGGTTTCCACGGCGGCGGTGGCGGCTTCCATGGGGGCGGTTTCCATGGCGGCGGCTTCCACGGAGGCCACTTCCACGGCGGATTTCCGGCCTTCGGCGGCTTCGGCCTGGGTCTGGCGCTCGGGGCGGCCGCGGCGCCCTGGTACTACGACGGCTATTACGCGCCGTACCCGTACTATCCCGACTACGGCTACGACTACGCCCCGCCGCCGGCCGCCGCGTCGCCGCCCGCGGCTTGCGGATCCTGGTCCTGGAATCCGGGCCGCGGCCAGTACGACTGGATCCCCTGCTAAGCTGACTTGATCCCGAGGCGCCAAGTGTCGGCGGATCGCGCGCTCCCAAGGGCGGCGCATCCGCGGCGCCGAAGGACCAGGCGGCCTTGACCCCGCGGTCGCCCCCGCAGAGGAAGCGGGATGATCCCCGCCACCCTGCAAGGCCGCCGCGACTTCATTGTCGCCAACACCCGCCTGCAGCGGCCGCCCCATGTGGCGGAGATCGAGCTGCATCTGGCGGACGAAATCACCCCCATCTGGAAATTGACCGAAGAGGCGCTGGAGGAGATCGGCCTGCCGCCGCCCTTCTGGGCCTTCGCCTGGGCCGGCGGCCAGGCCCTGGCCCGCTACCTGATCGATAACCCCGGCCTGGTCGCCGGAAAGCGGGTGATCGACTTCGCCGCCGGCTCCGGGATGGTCGGGATCGCGGCGATGAAGGCCGGCGCCAGCGACGTGCTCTGCGCCGACATCGACGCCTATTGCGAGGCCGCCGTGGCGGTGAACAGCGCCGCCAACGGCGTGACCTGCGCCTTCACCGCCAACGACCTTCTGGACGCCCCGCCGCCAGCCTGGGCCGATCTCATTCTTGCCGGCGACATCTGTTACGAGAAACCCCTGGCCGAACGGGTGCTGGCCTGGCTGGGCGAGGCCCGCGCGGGTGGCGCGACCGTGCTGATCGGCGATCCGGGGCGCAGCTACTTCCCGCGATCCGGCCTCACCAAGCTGGCGGAGTACCAAGTGTCGACGACGCGGGAACTGGAGGACATGGCGATCAAGCGGACCTGCGTCTGGGCGATACCGGAAAGCGGCGGGGCGTGAGCGGCATCGCGCCGCTGGTCGTCGCCCTGGTGCTGGGCTCGGCCCTGCTGCACGCCACTTGGAACGTGCTGCTGCGCTCGGGCGCGGATCGGCTGTGGTCGATCACCGTGATGAGCCTGGTCTCGGGCCTGACGGCCGCGGTGGCGATCGGCTTCCTGCCCGCGCCGGCCGTGGCGAGCTGGGCCTATGCGGCGGGCTCGGGCCTGCTGCAGGTGGGCTACTGCGTCTTCCTGGTCTGGGCCTATGAGAAGGGCGAGCTCGGCCAGGTCTTCCCGATCGCCCGCGGCGCCGCGCCCTTGCTGGTCGCCCTGGGCGCGGCGGTGTTCGCCGGCGAGCGCCCTTCGCCTGCCGCCGTCGCCGGGCTGGCGCTGATCTCCGGCGGCATCGTGGGGCTCAGCATGGGCCGCCAGCGGCTGCACCTGCATGCCACCCTGCTGGCCCTGGCCAGCGGCGGGTTCATCGCTGCCTACATGGTCTGCGACGGCATCGGTGTGCGCGCGTCAGACCATCCGATTTCCTACTTCGCCTGGATGTCGCTGGCCCAGGCGGCGCCCATGCCCTTCGTCTATTTCGCCATCCGCCGCCGCTGGCCCGCGATTGGGCTCGATCGCGAGACGGCCAAGGCGGTGGGCGGCGGGGCGATCTCCATCGTGGCCTATGGCGTCGTGGTCTGGGCCATGACCGGGGCGCAGATGGCCAAGGTCTCGGGCCTGCGCGAGACCTCGATCCTGTTCGCCGCGATCCTGGCGGCGCTGTTCCTGAAGGAGCGCTTCACCCTGCAGCGCGGGGTCTGCGCGGGCCTGATCTCGCTGGGCGCGATCCTACTGGCGGGTTAGCTTTCCAGCTGCGCATCCAGGGTGATCTCGGCGTTCAGGACCTTGGAGACCGGGCAGTTCTGCTCGGCGCCCTTGGCCAGTTCCTGGAACTTGGCGTCGTCGAGGCCTGGGATCTTGGCCCTCAGGGTCAGCGCCGACTTGCTGATCTTGAAGCCGCCGCCGTCGGCCGGGTCGAGCGACACCGCGGCCTCGGTCTTCAGCTCCAGCGGGGTCACGCCCGCCTGCTGCAAGGCGAAGGCCAGCGCCATGGTGAAGCAGCCCGCGTGGGCGGCGGCCAGCAGCTCTTCCGGATTGGTGCCGGGCTCGTCCTCGAAGCGGGTCTTGTAGCTGTAGGCCGTGCCGTTCAGCACGCCCGACGCCGTGGTCAGATCGCCGGCTCCGTCGCGGCCCGTGCCGCGCCAAACTGCGCTCGCCTTGCGGATCATCGTCGTCTCCTGAGGTTGCGTGCACGCCAAGCTGGGGAGCCCATGCGCCGGCCGCCAGCCCAAACCGACTCGACTCCGCCCGAACCGCGATTTATCTTGGAACAAATTGGCAACATCTGGAGCGGCGACGCCATGCGCGAAGACGGCAAGATCGACTATGTGGAGATGCCGGCGGGCGACCTGCCGGCCACCAAGGCCTTCTATGGCCAGGCCTTCGGCTGGAGCTTCACCGACTACGGCCCGGAATACGCCGCGATGAGCGAAGGGCTGGACGGCGGCTTCTACGCGAACGCCGCCGAGGCCGTGCCGAAGCCCCTGGTGATCCTCTACGCCACCGACCTGGAGGCCATGGAAGCCAAGGTCGTCGCCACCGGTGGGACCATCGTACGCCCCATCTTCAGCTTCCCCGGCGGGCGACGGTTCCACTTCACCGACCCGAGCGGGAATGAGTTGGCGGTTTGGGGGGAGTAGCGCCCAGGTTGTAGGACTCTATTCACCTGGCCCGGGCTTTCATAGCGTACGAAAACGGGGGGGTGAGCATGGTGAGATGGACATGGCTGGCCATCAGCGCGGCCTTTATCGCAGGCACGGCGCACGGAGCAGATTTCAAGACGCTGCGCCACCTCAATGCGTCGGCTCCAACGGCCGTGGCGCCGCTGCCGGCCGCGTCCCATCCTAGGCCACTGCAGTTCGTGAGGATCGTGATCCAGCCCCGTAACGGCGAGCCGTGGGCGCTTGCTTACAATTCCAGTTCGGTAAGGGGTGACAACGAAAACTCGCCGGCCGATCGGCTCATGACTTGGAGTTCCGGCCGGGTGCAGGAGCAGCCCGCGCCGTTCAAGAAGGTATTCGACGAGGAACTGGAGAAGGCCGGATTCGCCGGCGACGCCCCGGATAGTGTGTTCGCCGAAAGCGGCAGTTCAACGGATTTGAAGGTCGGCGTCTTGATCACCGATATCGAAGGGCGATTCTGCATCGATTGCCCCAACCTTTTCAATCGCGGTGGCGTTCCCGGCACCGTGATCATGACCGCGAACTGGGAGATCTATTCCACGCTAGAGCGGAAGGTGATCGCCAAGGTCACGACCAGCGGCGGCGGCGACTACAACAGCCGCCTCGGAGCAAGCTTTCTGCCAGCCGTCTACGAAGGGTTCCGGGAGAACGTCCGGCAATTCCTGGCCAACGGCGAACTCCGCAAGCTGGCCATGACATCTGCGGGCGCTGCGCCAACCGCCACGTCACCGTCGCTGACACCCATCCTGCTGCGAGGCGGAACAGCCCACCTGACAGCCGCTCAGGCCTCGAACGCCGTAGCCGTTGTCTTTGCCGCCGATGGCTCGGGGAGCGGCTTTCTGATTTCCGACGACGGCTACCTGATCACCAACGAACACGTGGTCGGCGGCTCGAAATATGTGAAGCTGAAACGGGCGGACGGATTGGAGACGCTGGGCGAAGTGGTCCGCAGCGACAGCCGGCGTGACGTCGCTCTGGTCAAGTCGAATGTCCGTGGCCGCACGCCCCTCGACCTTCACCCGGGTCCAGTGCAGCAGGGTGACGCAGTTTTCGCCATCGGCTCCCCACTCGGCGAAGCGCAGCAGAACACCATGACCAAGGGGATCGTGTCCGCGACCCGCGTGCGCGACGGCCTGCCCTATATCCAGAGCGACGTGGCGGTCACCCATGGCAATTCAGGCGGCCCGCTTCTGGATGAGAAGGGCCGGGTGATCGGCATCACCGCCTTGGGTTTGGCGCCTAACAGCTCGCCCATCGGCCTCAACTTCTTCATTCCCATCGACGACGCACTGAAGGCGCTTTCGCTTACGCCTGCCGGCTGACGACCGCCGCCGCTTTCTTCCCTCCCGGCGTCTGATAGTCTGCGCCGCAGTTGGGGACGACGCATGCGGCCGTGGACATCGCTGGCAGTCTTCGCGGCGTTCGCGCTGGTCCTTTCGGCCGGCGCGGCGCAGGCGGCGGATGCGGGCAAGCTGAAGAACCTGCAGGCGCCGCCGGCGATCGCTGCGCCGACCCTGCCCCACGATGCGCGAGCGGTGAAGTTCGCCAAGATGGTGGTGCAGCTGAAGCCCGAGCCCTGGGCCTTCCTGCGCAACAAGGACACGCTGGCGGAAGACCGGCTGATCAGCTGGCAGGACGGCCAGAAGGCGATCAACCCGCAGCTCTTCGCCCAGATCTTCGACGAGGAGCTGAAGAAGGCCAGCGGCAAGGCCGTCGGCGCCAACGGCCTCTTCGCCGCCGACCCGGGCCCGCCGCCCGAGCTGCTGGTCGCGGTGAAGGTCACCGACATGCAGGGCCGGTTCTGCAAGAGCTGCGGCCTGATCCTCTCCAGCGGCCGCTGGGAAGGCGCCGTGGTCATCACCGCCCACTGGGAGGTCTACTCGACGGCGGAGCAGAGGGTGGTCGCGGCGGCCGACATCACCGGCGGCTTCAACTCCCCGTCCAAGGGCGTGGACGGCGACCCGGAGCGGCTGATCGACGAGGCCTTCCGCGACAATGTCCGCCGGCTGCTCACCTACGTCGACTTCCGCCGCGCGGTCACCGGTCCGGCCGCCGCGCCCGTCTCGACCCTGCCCTCGCCGGCCAGCCAGGGCGCGCTGACTCTGGTGGCGGCCAAGCCCAAGCCCGGCATTGCCCAGGCCTCGCTCTCGGTCGCCCTGGTGATCTCGCCCAGCGGCTCCGGCAGCGGCTTCCTGGTCTCCGATGACGGCCTGCTGATCACCAACCACCACGTGGTCGGCGCGGCCAATGTGGTGCGGCTGAAGTGGCCGGACGGCGGCGAAACCGTCGGCGAGGTGCTGCGCAGCGACCCGCGCCGCGACGTGGCCCTGGTCCGCACGGCGCCCGGCGGCCGCGCGGCGCTGGGCCTGCGCCACACGACGGCGCAGCAGGGCGAGACGGTGTTCGCCATCGGCTCGCCGCTGGGCGCCGAATTCCAGAACACCATGAGCAAGGGAATCGTCTCGGCGCTGCGCAACCAGCAGGGGCTGAGTTACATCCAGAGCGACGTGATGGTGAATCATGGCTCTTCCGGCGGGCCGCTGCTGGACGAGACCGGCCGGGTGATCGGCCTCACCGCCTCGGGCCAGATCGTCAACGGCGCGCCGGTGGGCATCAACTTCTTCATCCCCATTGACGAGGCGCTGAAGACCCTGAACCTCACGGCGCCGCCCGAGACGCCGGTTCAGCAGGCCGACCGCAAACCCTAGAGGATGCCGCCCATGCGCCGCCGCGCGTTCCTGACCGCCGCAGCCTTCGCTGTGGCGGGATCCGCCATCGCTCCGCGCCCGGCGACGGCCGCCGCGCCCGTCGGCCTCAGCTCCATGACCCGGGACGCCAGGCCGATCTCCCGCGAGGAGCGGGTGGCGCGGATCGGCAAGCTCCAGCGGCTGATGGGCGAGCAGGGCGTCGGCGCCATGATCATGGAGTCCGGCTCCAGCCTGGAATACTTCACCGGCGTCCAGTGGCGCCGCTCGGAGCGGACCACCGCCGCGGTGATCCCGGCCAAGGGCGAAGTGGTGCTCGTCACGCCGGCCTTCGAGGAGCCCTCGGTGCGCGAGACCCTGGCGGTCGGCGGCGAGGTGCGGCCCTGGAACGAGCACGAGAGCCCGTTCACGGTGCTGGCCGGCGCGCTGCGCGACCGCGGCGCCGGCGCCGGCAAGCTTGCCTTCGAGGACACCACGCGGCTCTACATCGTCGACGGCGTGCGCGCCACCGCGCCAGCGCTCAGCATCGTCTCCGGCACGGCCCTCGTGCGCGCCTGCCGGCTGATCAAGTCGCCGACCGAGCTGGCGCTGATGCAGACCGCCAACGACGTGACCCTGGCCGCGCTGCGCCACGTCCATGCCAATGCGCGTCCGGGCATGAGCCCGGGCGAGATCGGGGCGCTGATGAACTCGGCCACCGTGGCGCTTGGGGGCTCACCGGAATTCTCGCTGGTGCTGATCAACGAGGCCAGCGCCTATCCGCACGGCTCCAAGCAGCCGCAGACCCTGCGCGACGGCTCGGTGATCCTGATGGACGTGGGCTGCACGGTGCACGGCTACCAGTCCGACATTTCCCGCACCTGGGTCATGGGTTCCCCCACGGCCAAGCAGCGCAAGGTCTGGGACACCGTCAAACGCGGCCAGGAGATCGCCCTGGCTGCCGCCAGGCTGGGCGTGGCGGTCGGGACCATCGATGACGCCGTGCGCGCCTACTACGAGAAGGAAGGCTGGGGCCCCGGCTACAAGCTGCCGGGCCTGTCGCACCGCACCGGCCACGGGATCGGCCTCGACGGCCACGAGCCGCCCTACCTGGTGCACGGCGACGCCACCCCGCTGGAGGCCGGCATGTGCTTCTCCGACGAGCCAGGCATCTACATCCCCGGCGAGTTCGGCATCCGGCTGGAGGACTGCTGGCGGATGACCGAGGCCGGGCCGAAGCTTTTCACGCCGCTCGCCAAGTCGATCGACGACCCGATCTAGCGAACGTTTTCCCCAGCTGGCTTTGCTGTACCGCGGATCAACCACGCTTGTTGACCAGCGCTACACTTTTCTGGGGCTTTGATGGCCGTCGCCGTTGGGGGGGCACCTCAATCGGAGGCGGACGTGACCGACCCGGCGCGACCAGATTCAGCGAACGACGACCTGGGCGGCAAGCCGCGCAACGGGCGGACGGCTGCGACCGCCGACGAGCGGCGCGAACTGGATCATCGTCTGGCCAACAGCCTGCAACTCGCCGCGGACTTCCTGATCTTCGCCCAGCTTCGGGTGCGGGACGCCGAGGCCCGCACCGTGCTGATCGAGACGGCCGAGCGGCTTTCGGCGGTCGGGCAGATGCACCGCTTCCTGTCGCTGCGGCGGGGACCTGAGGTCGATCTAGCGGCCTTTCTCGCCGAACTGGGCGGGCTGATCGGCGAGAGCACCGGCCTGGTCTGCGACGTCCACGCCGAACCCGTCGAGGTCCCCGGCGAAATGGCCCAGCAACTGGCCATCGCCGTCAACGAACTGGCGATGAACGCCGCCAAGCACGCCTATCCCTGGGGCGAGCGCGGCCCGCTGCACATCGCCTGCCGACGCAGCGGCGAGCGGCTGCGCCTGATCGTGGCCGACGAAGGCCGCGGTCTGGGCGAAACCCTGGCTGGGCCTCGCCCCGGCGGGTTGGGCATGGCCATCGTCCAGGCCGTCGTGCGTCAGTTGAACGGCCACCTCGAAGCGACCAACGCCGATGGCGCCTGCTTCACCCTGACCGTCCCCTTGCCGACAGCAGCCCCGCGGACCTCAAGGTCCTTTGCGCCGCCCAGCGACCACGACTGAGGCGCCTTAAGCCTTGGCGTCCTGGATCGCCGAGAGCTTCCAGGGTCCGCCGATCTGGCGCGCGAAGGTCCAGAGCTCGGTGGTCTGGCTGGGCGTGTTGGGATCGCCGCTGAGCACCGCACCGGTCGTCCGGTCGCGCATCAGGTCAATGCTCTCGTAGCGCATGGACGCGGTGGCGTACTCGACGTCATTGTCACGCCAGGCCTCACCGACGTCAGCCTGCAGCAGGCGCGTGCCGCTGACCTCGTTCTTCCGGCCGTGGGTCGCGTTGTCGCTCAGCTCTTCGGACAGGTACGACACGATCTCCGGCGTGCAGTGTTCTCGCAGCCGCGCGTAGTCCTCGTGGCCGAAGGCGTCCTGGATCTCCGTCAGCAGGCTCTCGAAGGTCGCCTGGTCCTGCGGGGTGATCGGGATCTCCCAACCGGGGCCGGTGGTGGGCACGTAAGGCGCCGCCGCGGGGCCGCCACCGAAGCCGCTGCCGCCGAACGGGCCGCCGCCGAAACCGGCGCCCGCGCCGGCGAAGGGCTGGGGGCCGCTCCCATAGGCCGGCTCTTCGAAAGGCGAATAGGCGGCGCTGCGCCGGCGGAAGACGCGCATCACCAGGCTGACGACCACGAACAGGATCAGGAGCTGGATCATGATGGTCAGCAGGCCGCCGCCGCCGCCGCCCCAGCCGCCGCCGCCCCAACCGCCACCCCAGCCGTGACCCATCAGGCCGCCGATCAGGCCGCCCGCCACCAGGCCGCCCATGAAGCCGCCGAACGGACTGCGCCCGAAGGGGCCGCCGCCATAGCCGAAGCCCGGCTGATAGCCGCTGTAGCCGGGCATGCCGGGCCGCGGCGCATAGGCTCCGCCCGGCGCGGCCGTGGGCGAGGTCATCGACCGCTGCACCGGCGCCACAGAGCCGGGCGCGGTGGCGGTGGGCGCCGGCGCCGAATAGGTGCGCGAGCCGCGGCTGCCGAAGCTGCCGCCCCGGCGCGCGTCGGCCGGCGCGGCGACAAGCATGCTGAGCGCCAGCGCCACGCCGAGCGCGGCGGAAATCCGGGTCCGAAGACGGGTCATCAAAAAATCTCCCCTAACGTTTCTCATGTAAGTCGCCGCCGGGCGCCCCGCCAGATGACGCGCGCGCATCACAAAGCCGCGATCCGCGCCTCGCCGCACGCGGCGGTCGGTCCGGGCTTGACCCTGCGCCTCTCCGTCACGACGTTCGCAAAGATCAAACCCGGAGCGCGGCGCCCCATGAATCCCTTCCCCGAAGACATCTTCACCGAGCCGGAAGACGTCGACCCCAACACGCTGGCCAACCTCGGTCCGCTGACCCGCCTGGCCGGGACGTGGGAAGGCAAGAAGGGCGTCGACCTCAATCCCAAGGCCGAGGGCCCGGAGCGGCGCGTCTACCTCGAGCGCATCGAGATGCAGCCGATTGACCCGCAGGCCAACGGCCCGCAGCTGTTCTACGGCCTGCGTTACCACGTGCATATCAACACCGCGGAAGAGGACATCACCTTCCACGACCAGGTGGGCTACTGGCTCTGGGATGCGGCGACGGGCCTCATCCTGCAGACCCTGGCCATCCCGCGCGGCCAGGTGCTGCTGGCCGGCGGCGCGGCGTCGCCCGACGGCAAAAGCCTGAGCGTCAGCGCCAGGCGCGGCTCGACCGAGCACGGCATCGCCTCGACGGCCTTCCTGGAATACGCCTTCCGCACCGACGCCTACGACCTGAAGATCACCTTCAACCCCGACGGAAGCTGGTCCTACGTCTCCGACACGACGCTGGTGGTGCGCGGCCGCGCCGAGCCGTTCCGGCACCGCGACGTCAATACGTTGGTGAAGGTGGCGGAGCCGACGCCGAACCCGCTGGCCCTGATCGTAGCGGCGCAGCAGGCCTAAACGCCCGGCTTTTCGCCGCGCCGGTCGGGCGTGTCCTGGATCGGCATGTCGATGTCGCGCAGGCCCGCGGCCTTCATCGCCGCATGGATGTCGCCTGGCCCGTTGACGTCAGTGGTGGTGGTGAAGCTGACGCCGCCGGGATCCGCCCGGTGCTCGGCCTCGTTGCGGAAGCCGCCCTGCGCGGCGCCGTTGAGCGCCAGCTGATAGGTCTTGCCGGGATTGGTGGTGCACAGGAGGACGAAGGTCTTCTTGTCATCCAGCAGGCGCGGGGTCTTCAGGCAGGCCAGAGGCTCCGCGCCGGGCGCCGAGGTCAGGTCGAAGCCGGTCTTCAGCATCGGCTGGTCGAAGGTGACGCTGAGCACCAGGATGCCCGGCGCGATCGCCTGGCCGGCCGCCGGGTAGGATTTGACCAGCTTCGGTGCGTCGGTCTTCGGGTAGACGGTGAGCGGCGAGACCGTCTCCCCCGGCGGCGAAGCGGGCGCCGTGGCGGGCGGGGCGGCCAGGGCCACGCCCGAAACGGCGGCCCCGGACAGGGCGGACGCGATCAGCAGGGGGATGGCGAGGCGCATGGCCCCAGAACCTGCCGCCCAACCGCGACCGGAACAAGGCCTGACCGTCTCGCGATCTTTTCAGGTCGCCTGGCGCAGCCGCCCCGGCGAGAGGCTCTGCGCCGTCACGCCTTCACCCACGATGTCCGCCGGAAGGTCCCGGCGGCGGGCCAAGGCCGCGGCGGCGCGGGCAGCGGCGGGCGCGGTCTGGACGCCGTAGCCGCCCTGCCCGGCCAGCCAGAAGAAGCCGGGCGCCGCGTCGTCGTAGCCGATCACCGGCGAGCGGTCGGCGACGAAGCTGCGCAAGCCGGCCCACGACCGCACGATCCGCCGGACGGGGATGTCGGCCGCCTCCTGCACCCGCTCGATGCAGATCGCCACGTCCATGTCGTCGGCCCAGGCGTCGTGCGGCTCGGCGGGGGTCTCGTCGGCCGGCGAGGCCAGGATGCGGCCGGCGTCGGGCTTGAAATAGAACTGCTCGTCCACGTCGATGACCGCCGGCCACGACCGGATGTCCAGGCCCTCCGGCGCGTCGACGATGACGGCGGTGCGGCGCATGGGCCGCAGGCCGATGGGCGTGGCGCCGGCCATCCGCCCCACCACGTCGGCCCAGGCTCCGGCGGCGTTGACCACCACGGCGGCCTCGAAGCTTTCGCCCGAGGCGACGGTCACCACGAAGCCGTCGCCGTGGCGCGCAATCCCGGTGACCTCGGCGTTCAGGCGGATCTCCGCGCCGCGGGTCTTGGCGCCCTTCAGGAAGCCTTGATGCAACCCTGCCACGTCGGCGTCCATGGCGTCGGCCTCATAGAGCCCGGCGCCGACGTAGCCCTCGCGGAGCGCCGGGACCATCGCCAGCACGGCGGCCTTGTCCAGCGGCCCGACCACGCCCGGCACGCCGGCCAGGGCCTCGATCTGGTCGGGCCGCGCCAGGTGCAGGCAGCCGCGCGGCGTCAGCAGCGGATAGTCGGTGAAACCTTCCGGCGGCGCCTCGAAGAAGGCCCGGCTGGCCCGCGTCAGACCCCGGATCACGTCGTTGCCGTAGCTCTCCATGAACAGCGCCGCCGAGCGACCTGTGGTGTGGTGGCCGTGCGCCTCCTCCCGTTCCAGCAGCAGCACCCGGCCGCCATCCGCCAGCTCATAGGCCGCGCCCGCGCCGGCCATGCCGGAGCCGATGATCAGGAAATCGAAAGCGGGCACTGAACGGGCTCCTGGCGTGTGGACGGGCAAGAGGCGACCCATAGCCTAATCGGCCGCTACGCCAACAATTTCACACTCCGGAAAGCCGGGCGAAGCGCCTTGGAAGCGACCGCTCGGTCGGCGAAGGTGGCGGCCGGCCGGTCCACGCGGCGCAACGTCCACACTCCGGAGGCGCGCGCCCATGGCCGCCAAGTTTTCCGCGGGCCGACACGACGGCCTCGTCCACATCGTCACTGGCGGCGGCAGCGGGATCGGGGCGGCGGCGGCTCGCCGGCTCGCGGGCGAAGGCGCCTGCGTGACCGTCGCCGACGTCCGCGCGGGCCTGGCCGAGGCGGTCGCAGCCGAGATCGCGGCGGCGGGCGGGCGCGCCATCGCCGTCGCCTGCGACGTGGCCGACGAGGCCCAGGTCGCGGCCATGGTGGCGCGCACGGTCGAGGCCTTCGGGCGCGTGGACGGCCTGTTCTCCAACGCCGGCACGGCGGGGCGCGGCTGGATCCACGAGACCACGGTGGAGGATTGGCGCCGCGTCCTGGACATCAACCTCACCGGCGCTTTCCTTTGCGCCAAGCACGTGCTGCCGCACTTCCTGGCGGCGGGCTCCGGCGTGGTGGTGACCACCGGCTCGATCGCCTCGGTGGTGATCGGCGCCGGCGGCTCGGCGGCCAGCTATGCGGCCAGCAAGGGCGGCCTCTTGCAGCTCACCCGCCAGATCGCCGTGGACTATGGCCCGCAAGGGGTGCGCGCGGCCTGCGTCTGCCCGGGCGCGGTGACCACTGGCCTCGGCGCCCACGCCGCCGAAGACCGCCAGGGCCAGGCCACGCCCGCCGGCGAGCCCCTGCCGCGCTCGCGGTTCACGACGCCCATGGCCCGCGCCGCGGACCCCGACGAGATCGCCACCGCGGTCTCGTTCCTGATGTCCGATGAGGCCTCGTTCATTACCGGCGCCGCCCTGATGGTCGACGGCGGCCTGACGGCCATCTGAGGTCAGTCGACCGCCGCCGCCCGCCGCGCCGCGATGGCCTGCAGGTTGCGGGCGTGGGCGTCGCGGTCGATGCGGAACAGCAGCCACGACAGGATGGCCAGCACGCTCAAGCCCGTCGCCAGCGGCAGGTAGATCAGCGCCAGGTGGCGCATGACGTCCGGGCTCAGCGTCGCGGGCTTGGCGCCCAGCGGGAAGTGGATCCAGGCCAACAGGATGCCCGGCAGCACGGTCGCCAGGCTCGACGCCACCTTCAACAGGAGCCGGTCGGAGAACAGCACCAGGCCCTCGGACCGCCGGCCGGTCTTGGCCTGGTTCTCCTCGACGATGTCGGCGATCATCGAGGTGTTGATGATCAGGGCCGCGGTCTGCAGCAGTCCGGCCACCGTAGTGGCGAACATCAGCGACGGCAGCAGCAGCAGCGACCCGTTGGCCGGGAAGACGCCCAGCAGGCGCAGCGCAATCGGCCCGTGGGTGAAGATCAGGCTGGCCGCGAACAGGCCCATATAGGCGTAGCGCTTGCCCCACCGTCGCGCCGCCGCCGGCGCCAGAATGAAGGCGATCGGCGCCGACAGGACCTGGGTGCCGACGATCAGCATGATGTTGCTGGACGGCATGTGGAACATGAAGGTGTTGAAGTAGAGCTCCAAGCCCTGGACCAGGGCGAGCGCCACCGCCGCCAGCATGCCCGCACCCACCGCCACGGCGAAGTTGTGGTTGTTGAGGATGCTGGCCACCTCGCGCAGCGAGTCCATCAAGGGGACCTTGCGCGCCGGCGGCCGGTAGAGCCCGCCGATCCGCGAATGGGTGCCGAAGCTGGAGATCAGGCTGGTGACCACGATCAGCAGGCCGACCGTCACCGCCATCGGCGGATAGCCCGCGGGGTTGAGCTGGCCCAGCGGAAAGGCCGGGGTCTTCTTCAGGAACACCCCATAGGCCAGCACCGCGGCGATCGCGCCCCCGATGGTGCCCAGCATGTAGCGGTAGCCAAACAGCACCGTGCGGTCGTGATAGTCCGGCGCGAGCTCGGGCAAGAGGGCGCCGGAGGGCACCATGTAGAGGCTGTGGCTGAACCTGAAGGCCAGGATGAAGACCATCAGCCAGAGGAACAGTTGGTCCTGGCTGAGGCCGGCGGGCGGCATCCACAGCAGCATGAAGCTGAGCCCCGCCGGCAGGGCCGAGGCGTACATCAGGATGTGCCGCCGCCCGAGCCGGGTGCGCAGGTTGTCGGAGACCTGCGCCACGAACAAGTCGAAGAAGGCGTCGATGAACAGGGCGAGCCCCAGCGCCGCGCTGACCTTCGCGGTCGGCAGGTGCAGCACCTGGCTGTAGTAGAGCAGCAGGATCCCGCCGATGATCCGGATCTGCGATCCGTCGGCGACCGAGCCCACCCCGAACAGGAACTTGGTGATCGTCGGCAGGCGGGCCGGCTGGGCGGCCGTGCTGGCCGGCGGGGACGTTTCGACGCCCGGCACAATGCCTTCGACAGGCAGATCATCAGGCATCGCCGACTCCCGGAACTCAACTCTCCCCGTCGTCGACGCTCTGCGGCGTCTCACGACCCAGCTCTAAACTGGCCGACCGACCGTTCGGTCAAAGCATGTGAGCAGCTTGCTCCGATCTGCGCAAGGCGCCGGACCGGCCCGCTGACAGGCGCAGAGCCCACCTCGCCCCTCGCCACCGCGCGCGCCTCTGCTAACACTGGTGCGGGCCAGTCCGGGGAGCCTCCGCCGTATGAATCGCCGCACCTTCATGGCCGCCGTTCCGGCCAGCGCCCTTGCGGGCCGCGCGTTCGCCACCAGCCGGCAGGAGAACCCGGTGCGGGACCGGCCGGACGTGCATGGCGGGGACCGGATCGACGGGGCGACCTGGGCGTCGCGCAGTCCGGCCTGGGGGCTGCAGGGAGCGGCGGCGACGGCGCATCCGCTGGCGACGCTGGCGGCCATCGAGATCCTGAAAGCCGGCGGCTCGGCGGTGGACGCGGCGGTCTGCGCCAATGCGGTGCTGGGCTTCGGCGAGCCGATCTCCTGTGGGGTCGGCGGCGACTGCTTCGCCATGCTGTGGGACCCGAAGGCCCGCAAGGTCCTGGGCCTCAACGGTTCCGGCCGCAGCCCCGGGGGCCTGACGCTGGCCGAGCAGCGCAAGCGCGCCAACGCCAAGGGCCTGATCAATTCGTTCGGCGCGGTCTCGGTCAGCGTGCCGGGTGCGGTCGACGCGTGGTGGACCCTGCACCAGAAGTTCGGGAAGCTGCCCTGGAAGGACCTCTTCCAGCCGGCCATCCGCCATGCCGAGGAAGGCGCTCCGGTCGTCCAGAACGTGGCCTTCTACGTCGGCGGCTCGCAGCGGACCTTCAACAAGCCTGAGAGCCACATTGAGGAGGTCGCGAACTTCAACGCGCTGTGGGCGCCGAACGGCAAGACGCCGCGCGAGGGCGAGGTGTTCCGCAATCCGATGCTGGCCCACACCTACCGGCTGATCGCCGAGGGCGGCGGGCGCGCCTTCTACGAGGGCGAGATCGCCGAGAAGATCGAGGCCTATTTCAAGCGCATCGGCGGTTGGATGACCAAGGCCGACCTCGCCGCCCACCACACCGAATGGGTCGAGCCGCTGTCGATCAACTACCGCGGGACCGACGTCTGGGGCCTGCCGCCCAACAGCCAGGGGCTGGTCACCCTGCAGATGCTCAACATCATGGAGCAGTTCGATATTAAGGGGATGGGCTTCCAGTCGGCCATGGCCCTGCACCACGAGGTAGAGGCCAAGCGGCTGGCGTTCGAGGACCGGGCGAAGTTCTACGCCGACCCGCACTTCTACAAACAGCCCACCGAGTGGCTGCTGTCGAAGGACTACGCCAAGGAACGCGCCAGGCTGATCCGGCCGGACCGGATCCTCAATCCCGCCTACGCCGGCCAGGCGCCCAGCCACGGCGACACCACCTATTTCACCGTCGCCGACAAGGACGGGATGATGGTCAGCCAGATCCAGTCCAACTACCGCGGCATGGGCTCGGGCCTGATGCCCGACGGCCTGGGCTTCATGTTCCAGAACCGCGGCGAGCTGTTCGCGCTCACCGACGGCCACCCGAACCTCTATGCGCCGGGCAAGCGGCCGTTCCAGACCATCATCCCCGGCTTCGCGACGAAGGGCGGAGAGCCGCTGATGAGCTTCGGCGTGATGGGCGGGGACATGCAGCCGCAGGGCCAGGCGCAGATCGTCTCCAACATCGTCGACTTCGACTTAGGGCTTCAGGAGGCCGGCGACAGCCCCCGCTGGCACCACGAGGGCGGCAACGAGCCGACCGGCGAGAACCTGGGGCCGATCGGCAAGCTGAACCTGGAGACCGGCGTGCCGGAGGCCACCAAGAAGGCGCTCGCCGATCTCGGCTGGCCGCTGGCGCCCAATCCCGGTGTCTACGGCGGCTGCCAAGCCATCCAGCGCCACCCCGGCCGCTACGCCGCGGCCACCGAAATGCGCAAGGACGGGACCGCCCTGGCGTACTGATGGCGCCAAGATTCTTCACGACCCAGGCCGAGTGGCGCGAGTGGCTGGCGGGGAACCATGCCACCGCGATGGAACTCTCCGTCGGGTTCTGGAAGGTCGGCTCGAGCAAGGCGTCGATGACCTGGCCGCAAAGCGTGGACGAGGCCCTCTGCTTCGGCTGGATCGACGGGGTGCGCCACCGGATCGACGATGAGGCCTACCGCATCCGCTTCACGCCGCGCAAAGCCGGCGGCATCTGGAGCCAGGTGAACCTGAAGCGCTTCGCCGAGCTGGAGGCGGAGGGGCGCATTGCGCCGGCGGGCCGCACCGCCTGGGAGGTCGGCAAGGGCCGGACGCGCGTCTACAGCCACGAACGGCCTCTGCAAGACTTCACGCCTGCCGAGACCGACGCCTTCCGGGCCAACGCTGTGGCCTGGACCGCCTGGCAGGCCTTCCCGCCCGGTTACCGCAAGGTGGCGATCCACCGGGTGGTCTCCGCCAAGGGGCCGGAAACCCGCGCCCGCCGGCTCACGATCCTGGTTGACGCCTCGGCCCAGGGCCTCAAGCTGATGAGCCCAACCCAGATCGACACACGGCACAACAGATGACCGCCGAGGAAATGGACGCCATCGTCATGGCCTTCCCGATGATGGAGAAGGGCGTGAGCTATGGCCGGCCGTCCTACAAGGTGAACGGCAAGTTCTTCACCCGCCTGCGCCGCGAGGACGAGTCCATGATGCTGATGGAGGTGAGCTTCGACGAGCGCGAGATGCTAGTGGAAGCCGAGCCCGGCACCTTCCATTTCACCGCGCACTACAAGGACTATCCGGCGGTGCTGGCGCGGATCGCCACCCTGCATCCCGGCTCGCTGAAGGCCTTCCTCGAACGCCGCTGGCGCAAGGTCGCGCCCAAGAAGCTGGTCAAGGAGTACGACGCGGCAAACGGCGCCTGACGCTTGACGTCGCAGGGGGCGTCGCGCCGTGGCGGCGGCGCTCACCCTTTGGTAGGAACTCTGCAACTTATTAGAGAACAGCGGCGACGGCGCCGGAGTGCTCCCAGCGTGCAGCGTTTCATCTTGCAGCAGAACATCGACCGCTTCCGGGCCCGGATGGCCGGCGCGGCCGACGACGGCGACCGCCGCCGCGTGCAGGCCATGCTGGCCACGGTCGAGCGCGAGCTGGCCCTGCTTGAGGCGGCCGAGGCCGGGGCCGGCGCGCCGCCTTGGCCGATCGGCGCCAAGGAGAGCCTCGCCGCCACCCAGGTAGGCCTCGCCGCCGACTTCCACCGTGAATTCGGCGCTTCCGAGCATGTCGCCTACATCATCGACCCTGCGCCCGGATTGAACTTCGTTGAGGTGAACGCGGCCTTCGAAGCCGCCACCGGCCTGACCCGCGATGAGGTGATCGGCCGGCCGCTGTTCATAATGTTCCCGGAGAACCCCGGAGAAGAAGGCGCAGTCGGCGTCTCGCAGATCTACGCCTCGCTTCGCAGGGTGGCTGAGACCGGCCGTCCGCACGCCATGCCTATCCTGCGTTACGATGTGCGCAACGCCGACGGGGTGTTCGTGGAACGCCACTGGCGGGCGGTGAACACGCCGCTGCACGACGAGGACGGGCGGCTGATCTACCTGATGCACATCGTCGACGAAGTGACCGACGAGGTCCTCAGGGCCCGCGCCGCCGCCGGCTAGAACTCGTCCTCGATGCTGGCGCGGAACTGCTCGAAAATCTCCTTGGCGCGCTCATCGGGCGTTTGATTGGGATCCGCCTGGGTGGACAGCGCCGGCTCGGCGCCACCGCCCGTCAGCCGGCCGACCACCGCGCCGTTCCGGACCAGCAGCACCTCCTCGCCGGCCTCGGCCCCCGTCAGCAGCGCGGCCAGTTTCGGCGGCAGGTCGTCGAGATCGATGCGCTTCATGGCGGCGATCCTAGCGCCGCTAGAGATGACAGGGGAGCCCAGGCCTCTTAGGGAAGTCGCATGGCCTACAAATCCCTGCGCGAGTTCCTGAAAGTCCTGGAAGCGGCGGGCGAGCTGGTGCGGGTCACCGAGCCGGTCTCCACGGTCCTGCAGATGACCGAGATCCATCGGCGGCTGCTGGCGCAAGGCGGACCTGCGGTCCTGTTCGAGAACGTCATCCGCGCCGACGGCGAACGCTCGCCCATGCCTTGCCTGATCAACCTGTTCGGCACCGTGAAGCGCGTGGCCATGGGCGTGACGCTGGAGGGCCGCGCGCGGACCACCGCCGCCGATCTGCGCGAGGTCGGCGAGCTACTGGCCTTCCTGCGCGCGCCGGAGCCGCCGCGCGGCTTCAAGGACGCCATGGAGATGCTGCCGCTGGCCAAGACGGTGATGTCCATGCGCCCGGCCACGGTGAAATCCGCGCCCGTGCAGCAGGTGGTCTGGACCGGCGACAAGATCGACCTGAACAAGCTCCCCATCCAGACCTGCTGGCCGGGCGAGCCCGCGCCGCTGATCACCTGGCCGCTGGTGGTGACCAAAGGCCCGTCCCAGACGCGGGAGGACGACTACAACCTCGGCATCTACCGCATGCAGGTGACCGGCAAGGACCGCACCATCATGCGCTGGCTGGCGCACCGCGGCGGCGCCCAGCACCACCGCCGCTGGAAGGCCGAGGGCAAGCGCGAGCCCCTGCCCGCCTGCGCGGTGATCGGCGCCGATCCGGGCACGATCCTGGCCGCCGTGACCCCGGTGCCGGACACACTCTCGGAGTACCAGTTCGCCGGCCTGCTGCGCGGCGCCAAGGTCGACCTGGTCCCCGCCAAGACCGTGCCCCTGATGGTTCCGGCGCAGGCCGAGATCGTCATCGAGGGCCACGTCCTGCTGGACGACTACGAGGACGAGGGGCCCTACGGCGACCACACCGGCTACTACAACTCAGTCGAGAAATTCCCGGTCTTCCGGGTTAGCGCCATCACCATGCGCAAGGACCCGATCTACCTGACCACCTTCACCGGCCGCCCGCCGGACGAACCCTCGGTGCTCGGCGAGGCGCTGAACGAGGTCTTCATCCCGCTGCTGCGCCAGCAGTTCCCGGAGATCGTCGACTTCTGGCTGCCGCCGGAGGGCTGCTCCTACCGCATCGCCGTCGTCTCGATGAAGAAGGCCTACGCCGGCCACGCCAAGCGAGTGATGATGGGCGTCTGGAGCTACCTGCGGCAGTTCATGTACACCAAGTGGGTGATCGTCGTGGACGACGACATCAACGCCCGCGACTGGAAGGACGTCATGTGGGCGATCTCCACGCGCATGGACCCGGCCCGCGACATCACGGTCGTGGAGAACACGCCCATCGACTACCTGGACTTCGCCTCTCCGGAGAGCGGGCTGGGCTCGAAGATCGGCCTGGACGCCACCGACAAGTGGCCGCCGGAGACCCACCGCGAGTGGGGCCGCAAGCTGGCCATGGACGAGGCCACGGTGACGGTGGTCACGCAGATGTGGTCGCGCCTGGGCCTGCCGGGCGAGGGCAAGCCCATCGGCTGACCTTGCGGGAAGCCGCGAAGCGCGGGCAACCTCCCGCGCCTAGACCCTGTCCCGACCGACTTGGACCAAGTCAGCCGGGAAAGAACAGGGTCGTCGTCTATATCTGGAGCCCTTCTTGTCCACTCAGGTTGATCCAACCTGAGTGGGAAGGGCTCTAGGGGAACACGCCATGGACGTCACGCCTTCCGCCCACGCGGCCGCCCTCTGGGTCGGGCTGCATCTGATCCTACTGTTGGTGCTGTCGGTGCTGGTGGTGCGGCAGCGGCGCAAGCATCAGGTGGTGCTGGGCGACGCCGACATCCCACAGCTGGCCCAGGCAGTCCGGGCCTTCGGCAACGCCACGGAATATGTCCCCGGCGGCCTCATCGCCATCGCGGTGTTGGCCATGGCCGGCGCGGCGCCCATGGAAGTGCACGCCATCGGCCTGACCCTGTTCGTGGGCCGCGTGGCCCATGCGATCGGCCTGTCGCGCAGCGGCGGATCCTCGATCCTGCGCTCGGCGGGCGTCGTCGCCACCTGGCTGGCCTATATCGTCGGCGGCGTGGCCTTGATCTTCCACGCCATCCCTTAAGCCGCCCTAGCTTGTTCTCAGGCGCCGGCTCGGCCATATGGCCGCCATGGACGAAAACCTGTTGAACGACGTAGTGGCCGCAGCCCTGGCCGCAGGCGCTGACGCCGCCGAGGCCGTAGGCGCCGATCGCCGGGCCCTTTCGATCACCGTGCGCAACGGCGAACTCGAGGAAGTCGAGCGGGAGGAAAGCCGCGACCTGGGCCTGCGGGTCTTCATCGGTCAGCGCCAGGCCTCCGTCTCGGGCTCCGACGTCAGCGCCGAGGCCCGCGCCAAGCTGGTGGCCCGCGTGGTGGCGATGGCGCGGCTGGCCCCGGAAGACCCCTACGCCGGCCTCGCCGACCCGGACCGCCTGGCCCGCGGGCCCCTGGCCGACCTCGACCTCTACGATCCGGCCGAGCCCGAGCCGGAAGCCCTGGAAGCCAAGTCGCGCACCGCCGAGGCCGCGGCCCGCGCCGTGCCCAAGGTCACCAATTCCGATGGCGGCTCGGCCAGCTGGTCGGCCGGACAATGGCGGATTGTCACCAGCGCAGGCTTCTCCGGCCTGCATCGCGCCTCGTCCTTCTCGCTGGGCGCTTCGGCCATCGCCGGCGACACCGACGGGATGGAGACCGGCTATGACGGCCGCTCGGTGCGCTGGCAGGGCGACCTGCCGGACGCCGCGGCCATCGGGACCGAGGCCGGGTCCCGCGCCGCGGGCCGCCTGGGCGCGCGCAAGATCAAGTCGACCACCGCGCCGGTGATCTTCGAGAACCGCCTGGCCGCCTCGCTGCTGGGCCCGCTGATCGGCGCCGTCTCCGGCCCTGCGATCGCGCGCGGCACCTCGTTCCTGAAGGAGAAGCTAGGCCAGCCGGTGTTCGCCAAGGGCATCGCCGTGACGGACGACCCGCACCGCCCGCGCGGCCTCGGCTCCTCGCCCTTCGACGATGAGGGCGTCGCCAACCACAAGATCAACCTGATCGACGACGGCGTGCTGACCACCTGGCTCCTGAACACCTCGTCCGCGCGGCAGCTCGGCCTCGCCACCACCGGCCACGCCTCGCGCGGCCTGGCGGGGCCGCCCGGCGTCGCGCCGTCCAACCTGACGCTGGTTCCGGGGACGCGTAGCCAGGCCGAGCTGATGGCTGACGCCGGCGCGGGCCTCTTGGTCACCTCGATGTTCGGGCCGTCGCTGAACGGCAACACCGGCGACTGGTCGGTGGGCTGCTCGGGCTTCTGGTTCGAGGGCGGCCAGATCGCCTATCCGGTCAACGAGATCACCGTTGCGGGCAACCTGATCGATATCTACGCCCGCCTGATTCCCGGCGCCGACCTGGAGATCAGGGGCGCCTCGAACGCGCCGTCGATCCTGGTGGACGGCCTGGCGATCGCTGGCCTCTAGGCGGCCAGCCATTGATCCGGAGGCGGCGGCGGCCTATCGGCTGCGCCAAGCGCCTCCGCGCACCTCACGACCCAAAGAAGACTCTGAGACACCCATGTCCGACAAACAGCTCCTCCACCTGGTGATCGGCGGCGAACTGAAGGCCCTCGACGGCCCCGCGGAGTTCCGCGACCTGACCAAGGTCGACCTGGTGGGCGCCTATCCCAACTACACCGAGGCGCTGGCCGCCTGGCGCGGCAAGGCCCAGTCGACCGTCGACAACGCGCTGATGCGCTACTTCATCATCCACGCCCACAAGCTGCTGGATCCGGACTCGGACGGGGATCACGACCACAGCCACTAGGGCTACTCGCGGCGCAGCAGCTTCTCGGTGAGCACCGAACCCAGCATGCCGGCGCGGAAGTCGGCCTTCATGCCCACCGGGTCGTACACCGGGCTCTCGACCCATTCGAGGAACGACAGGCCCGCGGGTTCGCCCTCGGCCAGGTAGCGCTCGAAGACGTAGTCCAGCACGCCGGTCTTGCCCTGCTTCACATGCAGGTAGCGGATGTGCAACTGGTCGAGCGCCTCGCGGATCGGCAGGCCCTTGCGGAAGTGCATGTAGAGGACGCTCATGATCCCCGCCCGGTCCGCGCCGGACTTGCAGTGGATCAGGGCCGGGTAGGCGATGGTCTCGTAGAGCCGCTTGGCGCCCAGCACCCGGTCGCGGCTGGGGACCTCGCGCGAGGTGATGGTGAAGTCGACCATGTCCAGGCCGAGCCGCTGACAGGCGTCCTTCTCCAGGGCGTGGAAGCTGGCGTCGAAGCCGCCGCGCAGGTTGACGATGGTCTTGATCCCGCGGTCCTTCCAGGCAGCCAATTGGTGCGGCCAGGGCTGGTTGGTGCGCACCAGCTCGTCGGAGATCCAGTGGGCGTTCTGGAAGCCAAGCCTGAGGTAGGCGTGGTCGTTCCACAGGTAGTCCGCATAGGTCTTGAACCGCCCGCCCGGCGTGGCGAGGTCGAATGCGGGCTCGGTTGGCGCAAGCGTCATGGCGCCCCATCTAAGGGTTCCGCCGCCTCGACGGAAGCTGTGGCGCCCAAACGACGCAGGCGCCGCCACGACCGGCCGCCCGCTTGACTCCAACCCCGCATCGGACGACCCCAAGCCGTATGAGCGCGCCTTCACCGCCCGAGCTTAGCGCCCGCGCCCTGATCGGCCGGGTGGCGCGGATCTACCTGGCGCCACGCTGGAAGGGCTGGATCACCGCCTTCGTGGCGGCGGTCGCCGTGGCCTTCTTCTCCACCAAGCTGGCCCAGATCCTCGAGCCGGCGACCAACGACCTGTTCATCAACCACAAGCCCGGCCAGCTGGTGCGCCTGCCGCTGATGATCGTCGCCATCGCGCTGGCCCGGATGGTCGCCTCGCTGATCCAGGCCTCGCTGGTCAACCGCATGGGCAACGGCGTTGTGGGCGACGTCCAGCTGCAGCTGTTCGGCCGCATGGTTCGCGCCGATCTGGCGCGCATCCGCAGCCAACATTCCGGCTCCTACGTGGCCTCGGTGCTCTACGACGCCGGCCTGATCCGCGAGGCGGTGACTTCGGGGTTCATAAACTACACCCAGAACCTGTTGATCGTGATCGGCGCGATCACCGTGATGATCGCCAACGACCGTCTGCTGACCATCGCCGTGGTCGTGGTCGCCCCGCTGGCCAGCACGATCATGCGGCGGTTCTCCAGGCGCAGCAGCAAAGCGGCCCGCGGCGCCATGGCCGAGACCTCGGCGCTGTCGACGGCGATCATGGAGAGCCTGGACGGGGTGCGGATCGTCAAGATCGAGAACCGCGAGGCCTATGAGGAGGAGCGGGTGGCCGGGGTCGTCCATCGCCGCCAGTCCCACCTGATCAAGGGCGCCAACGCGCGGGCTTTCGCCGCGCCGTCCACCGAACTGTTGATGACCCTGATCACCGCCGCGGTGCTGTACTACGCCGGCTGGCGCTCACAGCAGGGGCACATGACCGCCGGCGCCTTCGTGGCCTTCATGGCCGCCCTGGCGATGGGCTCGCAATCGCTGCGCCAGGTGGCCAACCTGCAGACGGTGTTCGCCGAAGGCATGACAGCGGCGCGCCGGCTGTTCACCGCGCTCGACGTGGAGCCGGAGGTGCGCGAGCGGGCGGGCGCCGGAACTCTGGCGCTGAGCCAGGGCGTCGTCCGGTTGGAGAAGGTCAGTTTCCGCTACGAGGGCGAGGGCCCACCGATCCTGAACGGTGTGACGCTCGAAGCCTGCCGCGGCGAGACCGTGGCCCTGGTCGGCCCCTCCGGCGGCGGCAAGAGCACCATCCTGAACCTGATCCCGCGCTTCTATGATCCCACCGAGGGCCGGGTGACCCTGGATGGCGTGGACGTGCGCGACGTGACGCTGAAATCCTTGCGCAGCCAGATCGCGCTGGTCACCCAGGAAGCCTTCCTGTTCGACGACACCATCCGCGCCAACATCGCCTATGCCCGCCCGGACGCCAGCGAAGCGGCGGTGGAGCAGGCGGCGCGCGAGGCCGCCGCGCACGACTTCATCATGGGCCTGCCCAAGGGCTACGACACCCAGGTCGGCGAAGCCGGAGCGCGGCTCTCCGGCGGCCAACGGCAGCGGATCGCGATCGCCCGCGCGTTCTTAAAGGACGCGCCGATCCTGCTGCTCGACGAGGCCACCAGCGCGCTGGACACCGAGAGCGAGGCCCAGGTGCAGGCGGCGCTGAAGCGGCTGATGGCCGGCCGCGCGACGATCCTGATCGCCCATCGCCTCTCGACCGTGCGCGGCGCAGACCGCATCTACGTGCTCGACAAAGGCAAGATCGTGGAGACCGGCGACCACGCCGGCCTGGTCCGCAAACGCGGCCTCTATGCGCGCCTGGCCAGCCGCCAGGACCTGGAGCCGGACGCCGTGCCGGAACCGGCGGCTTGAAGAAGCTGCTGCGCAGCGACGCGGTCCAGAACCTGCTGGGCTGGCTGCTGGGCGTCTATATCCGCCTGATCCTCAACACCGTGCGCTGGCGCCACGAGAACTTGGACTGCGTCGAGCCGGTGCTGGCAGGCGACAGCGGCGCGATCGCCCTCTTCTGGCATGGCCGGGTTCCGCTCTGTCTGGCGACCGCGCCGCAGTGGTGGCGCAAGCGGACGCGGGCCTTCGTGTCGCCCTCCTCCGACGGCCAGTTCATCGCCACGGCCCTGGAGATGGCCGGCTTCCCCGCCATCCGCGTCTCCTCGGCCAAGAAGGGCGACGCCGCCAAGGCCCGCCAGGCGGTGGCGGCGATCCGCGAGGCGGTGACCCACGTGGCCGAGGGCGGCGCGCTGGTCATCACGCCGGACGGACCGCGCGGACCGAACGAGATCATCGCGCCCGGGGCCCTGCAGATCGCCAAGCGTTCGAAGCAGCCGGTCTTCCTGATGGGCATTGCGGCGAACCCCGCCAAGCAGTTCGACACCTGGGACAAGGTGATGTTCGCCGCCCCGTTCGGCCGCGGCGCGGTGGTCTGGGACGGGCCGCTCCATGTCCCGGATGGCATCGACGACGCGGGCTCAGAGGCCCTGCTCGCCCAATGGTCAGCCCGCCTCTCGGAAGTCACCCGACAGGCCGAGGCCCTGGTGGGACGCGCGCCGCATTGATCCCGCAGGCCCGCGGTGAGACATAGGGCCATGGCGCACACCCACGACCACGGCGATCACGATCACCACGACCATGAGCCTCATGATCGTGAGGACCACGCGCATCATGACCACGGCCACGAGCACGACCATGGCCATAAGCATGGCGGCGGACACAGCCACGGTCACGGGCACAGCCATTCGCACGGCGGCCATCACCACCACGTCCCAACCGACATGGGCCGGGTGTTCGCCATCGGGGTGACGCTGAACACCCTCTTCGTACTGGTCGAGGTCGGCGCGGGGTTCTGGGCCGGGTCCATGGCCTTGCTGGCCGACGCCGGCCACAACCTCTCCGACGTGCTGGCGCTGCTGATGGCCTGGGGCGCGACGGTGCTGGCCAAGCGTGCGCCGACCAGCCGCCGGACCTATGGCCTGCGCAAGGGCACGATCCTGGCCTCGCTGGGCAATGCGGTGTTCCTGCTGCTGGCGATCGGGGCAATCGTCTCGGAGTCGATCCACCGCCTGACCCTGCACAGCACCATCGACTCCCGCACGGTCATGCTGACCGCGGGCCTGGGCGTGGTGATCAACACCACTACGGCGCTCCTCTTCATGCGCGGCAGCCAGGAGGACCTGAACGTCCGCGGCGCCTTTCTGCACATGGCCAGCGATGCGGCGATCTCGGTGGCCGTGGTGATCGGCGCCGGGATCATCGCTCTGACCGGCCTGCAGTGGATCGACCCGGTGCTCAGCCTGGGCATCGCGGTGATCATCGTGATGGGCACCTGGGGCCTGCTGCGCGACTCGGTGAATCTGGCGCTGGACGGCGCGCCGCGCGGCATCGACGTCGCCGAGGTGCGCGAGTGGCTGGCGGGGCTTCCCGGCGTCGAGGAGATCCACGACCTGCACGTCTGGGCTATGAGCACCACCGAGACGGCCTTGACCGCCCATGTCATTCGCCCGGCCAACGACGACGGCGACAGCTTCCTGCACTCGGCCTGCGAGGGCCTGGCGCATCGCTTCAACATCGGCCACGCCACCCTGCAGGTGGAGACCGACAGCGACACCGCCTGCCGGCTGGCGCCCCACGGGGTGGTGTGAGCCGAGCTCCGCGCACGCTGCCGCTGGCCCTCTACGCCGCGGCGACCGGCCTGATGGAGCCGCTGGCGCCGCGCCTGCTTCGCCGGCGCGCGGCCCGCGGCAAGGAGGCTCCCGACCGCCTCAACGAGCGCCTGGGCCGCCCAGCCCTGCCACGGCCTGAGGGACCGCTGGTCTGGCTGCACGGCGTAAGCGTGGGCGAGAGCCTCTCGCTGTTGCCGCTGATCGCCGCCCTGCGCGCGGTGAAGCCCGGCCTGAACATCCTGGTCACCTCGGGCACCGTGACCTCGGCCCAGGTGCTGGCCCGGCGGCTGCCGGCGGGCGTGATCCACCAGTTCGCGCCCATCGACGCCCCGGGCGCGGCGAGGCGGTTCCTGGACCACTGGCGGCCGCAGGCGGCGCTGTTCGTGGAAAGTGAGCTCTGGCCCAACCTGATCGTCGCCGCCACGGCGCGCGGCGTGCGCCTGGCCCTGCTCTCGGCGCGGATGACCCAGGCCAGCGCCGACGGCTGGGCCCGTGCGCCGGGGACGGCGCGGGCTCTGTTGCAAGCGTTCGACCTGGTGCTGGCGCAGGACGGCGAGACCGAGACGCGGCTGACCGGTCTGGGCGCCCACGTCGGACCGCGCCTGAACCTGAAGCTGGTCGGCGAGGCGCCGCCGGTGGACGCGGCGACCGTGGCCGCCCTCAAGGCCGGCCTCGACGCCAGGAAGGCCGTATTGGCCGCCAGCACCCATCCCGGCGAGGAACGCCTCATCGCCGAGGCGTTCCGCGCCGCAGTCGCCGACGGTCCGGCCGCGGTACTGATCGTCGCCCCGCGGCACCCCGAGCGGGGACCGGATGTCGCCGCCGAGCTTCAGGGGCTGAGCTTCACAGTGGCGCGGCGCGGCGCGGGCGAGGCCTTGGGCGCGCAGACCACTGCCTATGTCGTCGACACCCTGGGCGAGCTCGGCGCGTTCTACGTCACCGCTGACGCGGTGGTGATGGGCGGCAGCTTCGTGACCGGGATCGGCGGGCACAATCCGCTGGAGGCCGCGCGGCTGGAGGCGGCCATCGTCACCGGGGCCGAGATTTTCAACGCCCGCGACATCTATGCGGCGCTGTTCGCCGACGCCGCGGCCATCGAGGCCGCCGACGGCGCAGCGCTTACCCGGCACATCGCGGGCCTGCTGGCCAATCCGGCGATCGCGCGGCGGATCGGCGAGGCCGCCGCCGACTACGCGGCCCGCCAAGGCGCTGCGTTGACTGCGGCCATGGCCCTGATCGAACCCTTGCTGGCCATATGAAGCTCTCCACGCCCCGCTGGTGGTATGTGCGCCATGACGCGCAGCGGAGCGGCGGGATGCCGACGATCCGCGCCCTGCTGACGCCGGTGTCCTGGATCTGGGCGGCGGTGACCGCCCGGCGGATCGCGCGGGCGGTCCCCTTCGATCCGGGCGTCCCGGTGATCTGCGTCGGCAACCTCACGGTCGGCGGCGTCGGCAAGACGCCGGTGGTGAGCGCGCTGGCCGAACGGCTGACAGCGCGAGGCCTGGCTGTCCACCTGCTCTCGCGGGGCTACGGCGGGCGACTGGAAGGCCCGGTGCGCGTCGATCCTGACCGCCATTCCAGCGCCGACGTCGGCGACGAACCCCTGATGCTGGCGGCTCACTATCCGGTATGGGTGGCCCGCGACCGCGCCGCTGGCGCCAAGGCCGCGGCCACCGCCGGCGCCCAGGCGATCATCATGGACGACGGCCATCAGAACCCTTCCGTGAAGAAGACCCTGTCGCTGGTGGTGGTGGACGGCGAGACCCGCGGCGAGGACTGGCCGTTTGGCGATGGCCGCGTGTTTCCCGCCGGACCCATGCGCGAGCCGCTGGCCGTGGGCCTGGCGCGGGCCGATGCGGTGCTGGTGCTGCTGCCGGGTGACCTGCCGCAGGCCGACCCGGAGCTCACAGCCCTCCTTCGCGGCCCGCCGCTGCTGACCGGCCACCTGCAGCCGACATCCGCGCCGCCCGCCGGACCGCAGCTCGGTTTCGCAGGCATCGGCAAGCCGTGGAAGGTGGCCGCCTCCCTGAAGGCTGCCGGCTGCGAGCTGGCCGACTTCGCGCCGTTCCCCGACCACGCGACCTATGCCGAGGCGACGCTGAAGGCGCTGGCCGACCGCGCGGCGGTGTTCAACGCCGGCCTGGTGACCACCGAGAAGGACTGGGTGCGCCTGCCGCCGGCGTGGCGCGCGCGGGTCGTCGTCTGGCCGGTGAAGGCGGTGTTCGACGATCCGGCGCCGCTCGACGCCCTGCTGGACCGCGCGGGCCTCTAGGCGACCGCGCCGGCCTTCTCCGCGAACTTCCAGCTGGCCTGGGCGAGCGACACCACGCGGTCGGCCTGCTGGGCGGCGTGCGGGCTGTTGGCGGTGCCGTCGCGCACCCGGCCGACGATGCCCTGCAGGATACCCGCCAGGCGGAAGGCGTTGTAGCTGAAGAACCAGTTCAGATCGTGCAGGCCGGTGCGGCCGGTCAGGCTGCAGTAGTACTCGACGGTTTCGTCGATCGTCGGCAGGCCGTGGGCCTTCAGGTCCGGGATAGTCGAGATCGTGCCGTTCACCCAGTTCATCAGGAGGTAGGTGAAGTCCGCCAGCGGCTCGCCGAGCGTCGACAGCTCCCAGTCGAGCACCGCGGTCACCCTGGGCTCGGTCGGGTGGAAGATCATGTTGTCCAGCCGGTAGTCGCCGTGGACGATCGAGGTCCGCTCCTGTGCCGGCAGGGTCTTCGGCAGCCAGTCGATCAGCCGCTCGATCTCCGGGATGTGCTGGGTCTCAGACGCCTTGTACTGCTTCGTCCAGCGCTCGACCTGACGGCCCATGTAGTTGCCGGGCCGGCCGTAGTCGGAAAGGCCGATGGCCTCGTAGTCGGTGTTGTGCAGGTCGGCGAGCACCTTGATCTTGTCCATGAAGATCGGGCGCCGCTCGGCCGGGGAATATTGCGGCAGGGTCTGGTCCCAGAGGATGCGGCCCTCGACCATGTCCATGATGTAGAACCAGGTGCCGATCACCTCGTCGTCGACGCACAGGCCATAGGTCTTGGCCACCGGGAAGCCGGTCGTGCCCAGCGCGGTGATCACCTTGTACTCGCGGTCCACCGCGTGGGCGGACGGCAGCAGCCTGCCCGGCGGCTTGCGGCGCAGGACGTATTTCTTGCCCGGCGTGATCAGCTGATAGGTCGGGTTCGACTGGCCGCCCTTGAACTGGCGCACCTCCAGCGGCCCGGCATAGCCCGCGACATTGGCGGTCATCCAGCGCGCCAGGGCGGTTTCATCGAACTTGTGCGACTCCGCCACGGCCTTGGTGCCGGTGTTGAGCTGTTCGCGCTCCTGCTCGGCGGCGTCGACCATGGCGATCCCTCGTACAGTTGTTTGAACCCACTTTATCGGGGCGGGCGTCCTGGGAGCAAGGCGCTCAGCGCACGAGCGCCCGCCAGCCGATGTCGGTGCGGTGGAAGCCTTGCGGCCAGTCGATACGGGCCACCGCGCCATAAGCCCGCTCCCGGGCTTCGGCGAGGTCGTCGCCGATGGCGCAGACGTTGAGCGCGCGGCCGGCGCCCGCCAGAACGGTCCCGTTCGGCCCGGCGGACGTTCCGGCATGGAAGACCACCACGCCCTCGCCGAAGTCCTGGTCCAGGCCGCCGATCACGCTGCCGGCCTTGGCCGGCCCCGGATATCCTTCGGTGGCCAGCACCACGCAGACCGCGTCGTCGTCGCGCCAGACCGGCTGCGGCATCTCGTGCAGGCGACCGGTGGCGCAGGCCATCAGGTAGGGCACGAGGTCGCTCTCCAGGCGCAGCATCAGCACCTGGCATTCGGGGTCGCCGAAGCGGGCGTTGAACTCGATCAGCTTGGGCCCGTGGCGCGTGGCCATCAGCTCCACGAACAGCACCCCGCGGTAAGGCGCGCCGTCGGCGGCGATGCCCTTGAACGCGGGGCGCACGAGGCGGTGGTCGATCTGGTCCACCAGGTCGAGGGTGAAGACCGGGGCCGGCGAATAGGTCCCCATGCCGCCCGTGTTCGGCCCCTCGTCGCCGTCGAAGGCGCGCTTGTGGTCCTGCGCCCAGCCGAACAGCATCGAATGCTTGCCGTCGCAGAGCGCGAACAGCGAGCCGATCTCGCCGTCGAGGAATTCCTCGATCACCACCCGCGCGCCCGCCGCGCCGAACCCGCCCCCGAAGGCGTCGTCGATCGCGGCTTCCGCGCCGGCGCGGTCCGGGGCGATCACCACGCCTTTGCCGGCCGCCAGGCCGTCGGCCTTGATCACATAGGGCGGCCCGAAATGCGCCAGGGCGGCCTTGGCGGCCGGTGCGTCGTCACAGATCCGGTAGCCCGAGGTCGGCAGATGGTGGCGGTCGCAGAAGGCCTTGGTGAAGGCTTTGGAGGACTCCAGCCGCCCGGCCGCCGCGGTCGGGCCGAAACAGGGGATGCCAGCTTCGGCCAACGCGTCGGCCAGGCCTGCCTCGATGGCCACCTCCGGCCCGATCACCACCAGGTCGGCGGCGATCTCCCGGGCCAGCGCCACCAGACGCGCGACCTCGGTGGTCTTGATGTCCCGGGTTTCGGCCAGCGCGGCCATGCCGGGATTGCCCGGCGCGCAGACCAGGCGCGTCAGCAGCGGCGATTGCTTGATCTTCCAGGCCAGCGCATGCTCGCGCCCGCCGGAGCCCACGAGGAGGATGTTCATGGGCGGGCTTTCACCCGTCAGGCGGAGGCGGTCAAGACGTCAGGGCCCTGGATCAGGGCGACGCGCCAAAGGCCATGCGCGTCCAGGTCACGCCGCCGGCGATATTGGCCACCTGGATCGAGCCCGTTTCGACGTTCACCAGGGTATCCAGGCCGGCGGCCGCAGCGAGACCGGCGGTTTCCGCGGCCGTGACGGGGAAGACGACGCGCCCACGCGCGGCCGGACCATGTCGCAACGAGATCGCGATCACGCCGCGCCTCGAAAGCAATCCCGCCAGGATTGGGAACGCGTGCTTGCGTTCCGCCGCCGTCAGATGGGCCCACACGCCTTCAATGAGGATGAAGGCGAAGGGACACGTTCCGGCGGACGTGAGGTGCTCCAAGAAGGGAAGGCTGTCATCGATCCACACGATCGGAAGGTCGCCATATAAATCCCGAGCCCCTTCGCGAAGCTCGGGCGTCGGTTCGACGGCTGTCACCGCATGTCCGTCGGCCGCCAGCCTGGCCGCGTCGTGACCGGGACCGGAGCCGACATCCAAGATCCGGGATGGCTGGACTGGGAAGAGGTGGAGAATGTGCCGATGCACCTCCTCGAAGCGAAGGCGCGTCGACAGAAGCCGAGGAGCCGCCTCGCCGTACCCTCTGGTTCCGATCGGTCGAGCTGTCTCCACGCACCAAGGTTAGCTGAGTCTTCGACGTCGACGATGCGCCTGCAGCGGACCCCGAGCGCGGCTCAGCCCTCGAGGTCGAGGGAGTAACCCGCCGAGCGGACCGTGCGGATCGGGTCGTCGGTTTCCGAGACGCCGAGCGCCTTCCTCAGGCGGCCGATGTGCACGTCGACGGTGCGGGCCTCGACGTAGACGTCGGAGCCCCAGACGGCGTCCAGCAGCTGTTCGCGGGAGAACACGCGGCCCGGATGCTGCATCAGGTAGTCGAGCAGGCGGAACTCGGTGGGGCCGAGGTGGATCTCCTGGCCCGCGCGCTTCACCCGGTGGGCCACGCGGTCGATCAGCAGGTCGCCGCGGCGGACCCGGTCCTCGGCCAGGCCGGGGCGGATGCGGCGCAGCACCGCGCGGATGCGAGCCGTCAGCTCGGTCATCGAGAAGGGCTTGACCACATAGTCGTCGGCGCCGGTGTCGAGGCCGCGGACGCGATCCGTCTCCTCGCCGCGCGCGGTCAGCATGATGATCGGCACGTTGCGGGTCTCGTTGCGCTGGCGAAGTCGGCGGCAGACCTCGATGCCCGAGACCTTGGGCAGCATCCAGTCCAGCACGACGAGATCGGGCAGGCGCTCGTCGACCAGCAGCATGGCTTCCTCGCCATCACCGGCGAGAGCCACCTCATAGCCTTCCTTTTGCAGGTTGTACTGCAGCAGGGTCGCGAGCGAGTCCTCGTCCTCGACCACCAGGACGTGAGGCGTCATTTGCATCTGGGTCAGGCCTGCAGGGCGTCGGTTTTGGGCCGGCCACCGACCATCTCGGCGCCGGTGATCTCATAGTGCACGATCTCGGCGATGTTGGTGGCGTGGTCGCCGATCCGTTCGAGGTTCTTGGCCACGAACAGCATGTGCGCACATGCGGTGATCGTGCGCGGATCGCCCATCATGTAGGTGAGCAACTCGCGGAACAGCGAATTGTAGTGCTCGTCGACCTCGTCGTCCTGGCTCCAGACGGCGAGCGCGCGCTCCAGGTCCGAACGGGAATAGGCGTCGATGACGCTGGAGAGCCGGCCCAGCACCAGCTTGCCCATTCGCTCGATGGAGCGGGTGAGCGGGGTCAAGGGATCGCTTTCGATGATCACCAGGGTGCGTTTGGCGATGTTCTTGGCCAGGTCGCCGCAGCGCTCGAGGTTGTTGGCCACTTTCATGGCGGCCACCGCGCGGCGCAGATCGTCGGCCACCGGCTGGCGCAAGGCGATCAGGCGGATGGTCTTGCGCTCGATGTCGCGCTCGGCCTCGTCCAGCTTGTCGTCGCGCACCACAACCGAGGCTGCCAGTTCCTGGTTGCGCTTGACCACGCCGCTGACGGCGTCGGCCACCTGGGCTTCGGTCAGACCGCCCATCCGTACGCACTCGGCCGCGAGGCTGTTCAGCTCATCCTCGTAAGATCTGACGATGTGCTCGCTCATACGCCTCGCCCTTCGGGGCAACCGCCCCATGCGGTCCCTATGCTACAGTCTCATGACGCTTTGACGACGCCTTCCGGGGCGATCACCATGGGGAAATAGGCGGAGAAGGTCGAGCCTTCTCCCTCGGCGCTGGCCACCACCAGGCCGCCGCGATGGCGGTTCATGATGTGCTTGACGATCGCCAAGCCCAGGCCGGTGCCGGAGCGCGCGCCGGTCTTCTGGCCGTCCACCCGATAGAAGCGTTCCGACAGCCTGGGCAGGTTCTGGCGCGCGATGCCGGGGCCGAGGTCCGTGACCCGAAGGGTGGCGTAGGTTTCCCCCGACGGATCGGGCGCCACCAGCGAAAGACGCGGCACGCCCTCCTGGCTGGCGGCGGCCGCCAGATCGCTCAGCCCGCTCTGCATCTCGATGCGCACGGCCGCCCCGTCGGGCGAATATTTGATCGCGTTGTCGAGCAGGTTCTGGACCACCTGGACGATCTGGTCGCGTTCGCCGCGGACCAGGGCTGACGGGCCCAGGTAGGGACGCCAGTCCAGCTTGACCCGCCGCTGGGCGCCAAGCGGCCCGGCCGCCTCGACCACCTCGCCGACCAGCACGCCCAGGTCGACCACGCCGCGCGGGGGGACATGCTCGTCCAGCTCGATGCGGCTTAGCGAGGTCAGGTCGGAGATCAGGCGGGCCATGCGGTCGGCCTGCGTCTGCATGATGCCGAGGAATTTCTCCCTCGCCACGGCGTCATCCTTGGCGTGGCCGCGCAGGGTCTCGATGAAGCCCGAGAGCGAGGCCAGCGGCGTGCGCAGCTCGTGGCTGGCGTTGGCCAGGAAGTCGACGCGGGTGCGCTCCACGCGCCGCACCTCGGTCTCGTCGTGGAAGGTGAGCAGCGCCAGACGCGCGCCGTCGCCGCCGAAGCCCAGCCAGCGCGCGCGGACCCGCAGGCTGCGTGTCTGGGCGCCGGTGGTCTCGTAGACCCCTTCTGCGTCATCCTCGTCGAACAGGGCCTTGTCCACCGCGCCCAGCACCTCCGGATCGCGCACCGCGGAGAGCAGCATCCCCTCCTCGGCGGTGATGCGCAGCAGCTCGCGGGCGGCGGCGTTGGCCAGGATGTAGCGCCGGCCGGTCAGCTCATCGCGATCGAAGCCGGCCACCACCAGGATCGGATCCGGCAAGGCGTCGATCAGCGTCGCATAAAGCTGCGACGCCGGCATCGACGGCGAGATGGGATCGAGCAGGGACAGCGGCGAATCTCCGTTCTTCGGACGTCAGTCTAGCATCGCCAGTCGTGTGACGGGGCCGTGACAGTCCGGCCGATCAGCTGCAGATGACGGTGGGAACTTGAGCTTGGCCACGCCCGTTCAACCCGCTCAGCCGGGGCCATCACGTGTCCAACCTCCTCGCCGACGCCGTCGGAACCGTCGCCGCACTCTGTTCGATGAGCAGCTTCGCGCCGCAGATCGCCAAGATCTGGCGCGACCGCGACGCCGCGGAAGTCTCGCTGACCATGTACCTGGTCACCGTCGCGGGGTTCTGCCTCTGGAGCGCCTATGGCGTGCTCGTCGCCAGCTGGCCGGTGACCGTTTCGAACCTTGTCTGTCTGGGAATGTCGGCGGCGGTGCTAGCGCTGAAATGGCGTTTCAGCCGCAAGCGCTGACCCCTTGCGCCGGCGCGTGCTCTAGCCACATCGCACCAGCGGCCTTAAGGCTGCGCGACACGCGGGGGCGCGGGCTTTTTGAGTGGACGCATGGACGAACGTTTGGTCGCAGCGGATGCGGCGCTGAAGGCGGGCCGGCTCGACGAGGCGATCGATCTGATGATCCCCGTCATCCGGGAAGACCCCGGCCAGCCGGTCCACATCCACCGTGTGCTGCTGACCCAGCTCTACAAGCGCGCGCGGTTCGCGGAAGGCGCCGAGTGGGGCGCGGCCGGCCTGGAGCGCTATCCCCGCGACCTGGACCTGCTCAACCTGACCGGCGTCATGCTGCGCAAGCTCAAGCGCTATCCTGAAGCGCTGGCGAGGCTCGATGTGGCGGCCAAGTTGGCTCCCAACAACACCGCAGTCCTGTCGAACCGCGGCAACGTGCTGCTGGACCTCGACGACGGCGTGCGCGCCGAGCCGGTGTGGACGCGCCTGGTCCGGGGCGACCCGCGCAACGCCGAGTTGCTCCGCCAACTGGGCCGCTCGTTACAGAAACAGGGCAAGCTGGCCGCCGCCAAGAGCCGGTTCAGGCAAGCGCTCGCCCTGCAGAAGACCTTGGTTGAAGCTTGGATGGACATCATCGCCATCGCCAACGAGGAGCAGGATCCGGCAGAGGCCCAGAGTCTGCTGGAGAAGGCCCTGGCGGCCAATCCGGACAGCCAGAAACTGCACGAGGTGCGGATCATCCTGATGCGCCGCGCCCAGGAGAACCGCCGCGTCGACGCCTACCTGAGCGAGCTCGTGGAGCGGATGCCCGACACCGCCTGGGTGCATTTCCAGCTCGGCGCGACGATCGGCGATTACGACCGCGACCGGGCGAACGTGCACCTCAGACGGGCTACGGAACTGGCCCCCGACAACCTCGACTACCTGGTCAGCTTCATCGAAAGCCTGGAGCGCACCCGGAGCGGGGACGAGGGCGGCCACATCGAGGCGGCCTATCAGCTGGTGGAACGCGCTCTGGCGCTCAAGCCGACGAGCCCGGGCCAGTTCAAGGTGCTGAACGAGATCATGATCCGGGTCTGCGCCTTCGACGACATCCCGCGGCTCGGCGACTTCAAATCGCTGGGCCGCGGTTGGGCGACGACCAACCGCCACACCGCGCTTCTGAAGCATCTGGCGCACGTCAAGACGCTGGACGACCGCTACGAGCTTCTGGAGCAGCACGCCATCTGGGGCCGGAAGGCGGAGGCCGACGCCGCCCGCAACCCGGTGCGTCATCCCGCGCCGCGCACGCCGGACGGCAAGATCCGCCTGGGCCTCATGTCCTCTGACCTTCGCGCGCATCCGGTGGGCTATTTCGCCCAGCCGCTGTTCGACAACGTCGATCCGCGGTTTGAGCTCTATGTCTATTCGTTCTATCAGGGCGCGCAGGCTGACAGGATGCAGCAGTACTTCGCATCCAAGTCGACGGCCTACCGTTGGAACCCTGAGATCAGCAGCCCCAACGCGGCGCAGATGATCGCTGACGATCAGCTCGACATCCTGATCGAGCTGGGCGGCACCACGCACATGAACCGCCTGGATCTGATGGCCTATCGCGCCGCGCCCAGGCAGGCGAGCTGGCTGGGCTATCCGCACTCGGCGGGCCTCTCGACGATCGACTACCTGGTCACCGATCCCTACAATACCCCGCCCAAGCGCGACCTGTTGCTCGAAACGCCGCTGATCATGCCGCACACCTGGATCGCGCTCGGGCGCGCGGTGTTCACCGACGCCCATGAGATCAAGCCCGGCGTGCCCCAGGACCGCAGCGGGTTGATCACCTACGGCACCGCCAACAATCCGCATAAGTACAATCGCGAGATGTTCGAGGTCTGGGCCCGCGTGTTGCGCGAGACACCCGGCTCGCGGTTCATGTTCGTGCGTCCAGAAGGTGGGACCGCCAGCTTCCGCCGCAATGTGCTCGCCGAATTTGAGCGGGGCGGCGTCGCCGGCGACCGTATCGTCTTCAGCACCGTGCGCGGCGCTCACATGCCGTTCTACAACGAGATCGACATCAGCCTCGACACCTTCCCCCTGACCGGCGGTACGACGACGACCGAGTCCTTGTGGATGGGCGTGCCCGTGATCAGCCTGATCGGCGAGGCATTCTATGAGCGGCTGAGCTATTCGATCCTGGCCAACAGCGGGCTTGCGGACCTGGCGAGCGATAGCATCGACGGGTTCGTCCGAAAGGCCGTGGTCTTGGCCGGCGACCGGGCGCGGCGCCTGGAGCTGCGCCACAACCTGCGCGAGATGGTGCGCTCGGGCCCACTCGGCCAGACCGGCCAGTTCGCCCAGGACTTCTACGACCTGATCGCCAAGACCGTGCTCGCGCCCGCCTAAAGCCGGAAGTATTCGCCCATCAGGTCGTCGGGCCGAGGCCGCAGGACCAGGTCGGCGCCGGCGCCGGCGAACACCATCTGGCCGCGCGGCACGTGCTTGCCGATCACCCGCACGCCCTGGGAGATGACCACGTCGTCCTCGACCACGGCGCCGGCGGCGATGGAGCTGCCGGGATACATCACCACGCGGTCCCCGATCACCGGGATCTGGTCCTTGTGCCGCCCGACGGTCGAGTTCTGATAGAGCACCAGGTAATTCCCATAGGTCGCCTTGGCCAGCACGATGCCCACGCTGTGGCCGATGTAGAAGACCTCCGGCATGGCGATCTCGTAGAACAGGTCGATGCCGTTGAAGGCCTTGTTCATCAGGAACAGCCGCGTCGGCGCCTCGGTGTCGCCGGACCGCTTCCAGATCGTGTTGCTGAGGAAATAGAGGAAGATCGCGTGCTGCGATGACTGCAGGACGTTGAACTCGTCTTTCCGCCAGGGCGCGCAGGCGTTGATACAGCGGTGCATCCGCTCCAGCGCTTGGTCGAAGTGGGCGTCGGCGACCGTGCGGAACACCGCCTCGCGCCCGTCCGGGACCACATGGGCGCACTGGGCGGTGACGTAGGCGAGCAGGGTCTCGCGGGTATGGCCCCGAAGCTTCAAGCCTTCAGCCCTTCCAGGTAGCGGCGCACCACATCCTTGACCGGCGCGGGCGTCACGCCAAGCGCCAGCAGCCGGGCATTGTCGGACCGAGGCGGCGGCGCCGGCGAGATGTCGCGCGAGAAATCCACATGCCATCCGGCCTGCAGGAAGATGTTGGCGATCTCGCCATTGGCGGTGAGGTCGCCGCTGGCGACGTTGACGATGCCCTGGGCCGGCTTTTCCGACATGGCGATCAGGGCGGCGATCACATCGTCCAGGTGGATGTAATCGCGCGCGACGTGCGGGCTGGAGTCCAGGCGCAGGTCGCGGGTCCGCGCGGCCTCGATCAGCCATTCCGACAGAAAGCCCGGCGCCTCCGGCTCCCAGTCGTAGACATTGGCCAGGCGGGCCACCGCGCCGCGGCCCTCGGTGCGGGTGAGCGTCAGGTTTTCGCCCAGCGCCTTGGAGAGGTCATAGACCCGGCGCGGGTCGGCGACGTCGAACAGCAACGGCGAGGTCTCGTCGAGCTCGGCCGCCGCCTGGCCGTCATAGAGCCGGGTGGAGGACAGGTAGATCAACTGCTCGAAGCGGCCGGCCTGGATCAGCTCGCTGACCAGAGTGGCGTGAGCCTCCACCGTATCGAAGGGCCGGCGGTCGTAGTCGGCGGTCAGGCCCGCGCAGTAGAACACCACCCCCATGTCGCGGCCGAATAGCGACTTGTCGCCCTTGGCGGGGGCATAGACGTCCCAGCCCTCGGCCGTGAGCCTGGCCTGCAGGCGGCGGCCGACGAAGCCGGTCGCGCCCAGGATGGTGGCGAGGCCGGTCACGTCGTCTAGAGGCCTCCGGCCGGGTGATGCAGCTTCGGATCCTTGTGGCGCAGGTACTTCGGCGAGACGTCGCGGACGATCCTGTACTCGGCGGTCTCGAAGACCTTCGGGTCCTTAACAGCGACCATGTTGAAGCCGTGCGGCGGGCCTTCGAGGTAGATGGCGTCGGCCGGGATCAGCTCGATCGGTTTGCCCGAGAGATCATAGTTCGAGTTGAAATCGCGCAGCGCAAAGAGGTGATAGCCGTGGCCGGTGAGCAGGCGGGCGATCTCCGTCGCTTCGAGGCCGTCCGACCAGTCGACGTAGTGACGGTGCACCTCGAAGAGGATGTCCGGCGCCTGCCCGGCCGGCATCGCCAGGAAGGGCTCGGCGCCTTTCAGGGCGCCCAATTCCGCGCCCTCGATGTCGACCACGATCAGGTCGAGCTGGTCGACGCCGGCGGCCTTCAGATAGTCGGCGATGGTCACCGTCTTGAAGCCGTCCTCGGCGTCGGCTTCGGCCACCTCGACACTGGCGAAGCTGTCGTAGCCGACTAGCTTCAGGTTGGTGCTGCTATCGGACCACAGGCCTTCGGGCCGCGGGCGGATGTTCGTCAGGCCGTTCAGCTCGGCGTTACGGGCCAGCATGGCGCGCTGCTGATTGTTGGGCTCGAAGGCGTGCACCACGCCGCCGCGCGGCGCGATCTCGCGGGCGATCAGCACGGCGTGGTCGCCGAAATAGGCGCCGCCGACCACCACCTGCTTGGCGCGCTTGGCGAGGTTCACCAGGATGCGGCTGGTCTGCGGCTCCCAGGCGTGGTCGGGCGCCTCGGGCGTGGACATCACGAAGTCGCGCGCGATCTTCGAACGATAGAGGAACTCGAAGGTGACGCCGGTCGAGAGCGTCTTGCGGATCACCTGGTCGTCATCGAACAGAGCGTCCACCAGCGGGCCGGTGATCTCCTCGCGGACGTCGACGCCGGGCGCGTCGATGGCGCCCTCAAAGGCGATGAGCTCGCGGATGAAGGCCGCGCGCCAGGCCTCGTCGCCGGCGATGCGTTCCAGCGCGATCAGCGCCTTTTCCTGAGACATGAATTGAGAACCTATTCCTTGAAAGCGCGGCACATCTAGCAGATCGCTCAGGCAATCTCAGCCTCAGTGATCGGAGGACCTCGGGTGGTCGGGATAGCCTGCGTCGCGCGACGCGATAAGCGTGGGCGCGGCGGGCCAGGCGATGGCGAAGGCCGGGTCGTTCCAGCGCACGCCGGCCTCGTGGCCGGGCTGGAAGGCGGGGCTGATCTGATAGAGCACGTCGGTGTCGGGTTCGAGCGTCAGGAAGCCGTGCGCGACGCCCTCGGGGATGAACAGGGCCCGGGCGTTGTCGGCCGACAGCTCCTCGGCGGTCCAGCGGAGGTAGGTCGGACTGTCGGCGCGAAGGTCCAACGCCACGTCGAATATCCGTCCGCGGACAGCCCGCACCAGCTTGGTCTCGCCGTGGGGCGCGGGTTGATAGTGCAGGCCGCGCAGGGCGCCGGCGCGAGGGTTCCGCGACAGGCTGGTCTGGACCGGCGCGAAGGGGTGGCCGGCCTCTGCGAATTCGTCAGGACACTGAAGACGCGCGAACGCGCCGCGCTCGTCCTCGTGCGGCTCGACGTCCACCACCATCACGCCGGCGATCGGGGTCGACGAAAAGCGCATCAGGGCAGGACCCGCGTCTCCGGCGACGCGGTCACGAACCGGCCGCCCCAGTCCCGGATCCGCGCCATCTGACCCATGATCTCGTCCTTCAGGTTCCAAGGCAGGATCACCAGATCATCGGGCCGAACCGCGCTGACTTCAGCCGGGGCCAGGATCGGCAGGTGGCTGCCGGGCAGGTAGCGGCCCTGCTTGGCGGGACTGGCGTCGAACACCACCTCGATATCGTTCGATGTCGTACCGCAGTAGTTGAGGAAGGTGTTGCCCTTGGCCGCCGCGCCATAGGCGGCGATCCGCCGCCCCGCCGTCTTCTCGGCGGCGACGAAGGCGCGGAAGCTGTCGCGCACCGCCTCCACCCGCGGCGCGAAGCCGGCGTAGCTGTCGATGTGGTCGAGACCGACGGCGTGTTCCTCCTCGCGCAGGGCGACGAGGGCGTCGGTCTCCTCGTGGCCGGAGCCCATGTGGCAGCAGAACAGCCGCAGCGACCCGCCGTGGGTCGCCAATCGTTCGACATCGAACGGTCTGAGGCCATTGGCCCGCAGCACTTGCTCCACGACCAGCAGCGACAGGTAGGAGAAGTGCTCGTGATAGATGGTGTCGAACTGCACCTTCTCGATCAGATTCAAAAGGTGCGGGAACTCGAAGGTCAGCACGCCCTCGTCCTTAAGGACTTCCCGGAAGCCGGCCACGAAGTCGCCGATGTCGGGCACATGGGCCAGGACGTTGTTGGCGGCCATCAGGTCCGCCCGGTCGCCCCTTTCCGACAAGAGTTTGGCCGCCAGGAGCGCCCCGGTCAGCTCGCCGAAGAACATCACCTCGGTGCGCACACCGCGGGCGATGGCGGCCTCGGCGGTGTTGGCCGTGGGCTCGACGCCCAGCACGGGGATGTCCATTTCGACGAAGTGCTGCAGCAGATAGCCGTCGTTGCTGGCCACCTCGACGACCAATGACTCCGGGCCCAGGCCAAACCGCTCGGTCATGGTCTCGGCGTAGCGCTTGGCGTGCGCCACCCAGCTCGTCGAATAGGAGGAGAAGTAGGCGTAGCCGTCGTCGAAGATGGCGTCGGCCGGCACCGCGTCGTCGGCCTGCACCAGGAAGCACTTGTGGCAGACCCGCACGTGCAGCGGGTAGGCGCGCTCCGTCCCCGCCGCCAGCTGTTCGGCGGTGAGGTAGCTGTTGGCCAGGGGCTGGTCGCCCAGGTCCAGGAAGGTGTGGGTGAGCGGCGTCTGGCAGAAGCGACAGAGGGGAACGGTCATGCGGCGCCTTCGTAGATGCGGATCTGGTCCCGGCACAAGAGAGCCGCATCCTCGCCGTTGGCCTGGCGGCGATACCAGTCCATAGTCAGCGCCACGGCGGCGGGCGCGTCGAGCCGGCTTTCGAAGCCCAGCACCCGCCGCGCCAGGCTGGCGTCGATCGCCAGCGACCGGGCTTCCAGGGACGTGGGGTCGCGTTCGTGCCGCCAGGGCTGAGCCCCCAGCGCCTCGACGCCCAGGGTCGCGAGCTCGCCCACCGTCACCTCGCGGCCGCCGGGCCGGGGGCCGAAGTTCATCGCCCGCGGCGTCGAGGGTTCGGTAGCCAAGGCCTGCAGATAAACGAGGTAGCCCGCCACGCAGTCCAGCACATGTTGCCAGGGCCGCGTCGCGTCAGGATGGCGCAGGACGACCGGCTGCTGGGCGCGCGCGGCGCGCACGATGTCGGCCACGATTCGGTCGCGCGAGAAGTCGCCGCCGCCGATCACATTGCCGCCGCGCGCTGTGGCGAGGGGCACGCCGGCCGGTTCGAAATAGCTTCTGGCGAAGCTCTGCACGGCGATCTCCGTCGCCGCCTTGGAGGCCGAATAGGGATCCTTGCCGCCCAGGGCGTCGCCCTCGGCGAAGGCGCGGCCGGTCTCGGCGTTGGCGTAGACCTTGTCCGAGGTGATCGCGAGCACGGCACGCAGACTCGTCTGTGTACGGAGCATCTGCAACAAATGGACCGTGCCCATGACGTTGCTGGCGAAGGTGGCCACCGGATCGGCAATGGCCGCGCGCACGATCGGCTGGGCCGCCATATGCAGCGCCAGATCGAAGCTGCGGCCGGCCAGCACCGCCTCGACCGCCGCCGCGTCACGCAGGTCGACGATCAGCGAGGTCGTGCAGGCCTCAACGCCGGCCAGCTCGAACAGGCTGGGCTCCTGATCCGGCGCCAGCGCCAGGCCGGTGACGGCTGCGCCCAGTTCCGCCAGCCAGATCGCCGCCCACGAGCCCTTGAAGCCGGTGTGGCCGGTCAGGAGGACCCGTTTGCCGCGCCAGAATTCGGGGTCTAGCGCCGCCACGGCGCCTCGCCGGAAGCCCATAGCGTCTCCAGATGATTCTTGTCGCGCAGGGTGTCCATGGCCGCCCAGAACCCGTCGTGGCGATAGGCCATCAGCTGCTGGTCGTGGGCCAGGGTCTCCAACGGCTCGACCTCGAAGCTGGTCTCGTCGCCGGCGATGCGGTCCAGGACCTTGGGCTGCAGCACGAAGAAGCCGCCATTGATCAGGCCGTTGTCGCCGGGTGGCTTTTCGATGAACCGCTGGACCTTCTCGTCGACGATCTCCAGCGCCCCGTAGCGGCCGGGCGGCGAGACGGCGGTGACAGTCGCCTCGCGGCCATGCGCCTTGTGGAAGTCGGCCAGGGCGCGCAGGTCGACGTCGGCAACGCCGTCGCCGTAGGTGAGGAAGAACGGCTCGTCCTTGTCGAGGTACTGGGCCACCCGCTTCACGCGCCCGCCGGTCATTGTGCCCTCTCCGGTGTCGACGAGGGTGACCCGCCAGGGCTCGTGCTTGGTGGCGTGGTACTCGGTGGTCCCGCTGGCGAGGTCCACAGTGAGGTCGGCGTTGTGCAGCACGTAGTTGGAAAAATACTCCTTCACCACGTAGCCCTTGTAGCCAAGGCAGACGATGAAGTCGTTGAAGCCGTAGTGCGAGTACAGCTTCATGATGTGCCACAGGATCGGCCGCCCGCCGATCTCGATCATCGGCTTGGGCTTCAGATGGCTCTCTTCCGAGATGCGCGTGCCGAGGCCGCCCGCCAGGATCACCGTCTTCATCGTCAAAAAGCCTCTCGCCCCGCGCCTGTCTTATCGCCTAGGCCGTGGGCTATGAAGTCGCAATAAGCCGATTGGAAGGCCTTGCGGCGCCGGTCGCGCCGGGGGATGTGAGGACCATGGCAGGGGATCGCGTCGCCTTCATCGTGGCCGGCGTCCAAAAGGGCGGCACGACGGCCCTGTTCGACTACCTGGCCGAGGCGCCGGGGCTGGCGATGTCGGATGAGAAGGAACTGCATTTCTTCGACAATGACGTCATGGATTGGGCCGCCCCCGATGTCGCCGCCTATCACGCCCATTTCCCGCCCTTCGACGGGCGGCTGCGCGGCGAGGCGACGCCGATCTATCTCTATTGGCCGCAAAGCCTCGAACGCATCGCCGCCTACAATCCGGCGATGAAGCTGGTGGTCATGCTGCGCGATCCGGTGGCGCGGGCCTGGTCGCATTGGAAGATGGAGTTCGCCCGCGGCGCCGAGACCCAGCCCTTCGCCTGGTGCATCCGCCAGGGCCGCCAGCGCCTGTTCGCGGCTGAGCCCTGGGGCGTCCACCGCGAGTTTTCCTATGTGGAGCGCGGCTTCTACGGCGAGCAGATGGCGCGGCTTTATGGCCTGTTCCCGCGCGACCAGGTTCTGGTGCTGCGCGCCGAGGATCTGCGCGCCGATCCGGGGCCGGTTCTGGAGCGGCTGCGCGCCTTCCTCGGCCTGGCGCCGTCCGCCGCGCCGGCGCCGCGCGAGGTCCACGTCGGACGCGAGATGGACTATGGCGCCCAGCTGACGGACGACGACGTGGCGCACCTGCGGGCGGTCTACGCCCGCGACGCCGCGCGGTTGGCGGACCTGACGGGCGTGCGATTCGGTTGAGGCCACAGTTTGGTCGCCGCGCGCCGCGAGGGTGACGCCGCACAGGAGGCCCTCCATGCGCCTGACGCCCTTCGCCGCCCTCACCGTCCTGACCCTCGCTGCGCCCTGGGCCGGCGCGTGCGCGGCGAGCGCCGACGGACCGCAGCTTGCCCTGCCGATCGCCTGCGACGTGGGCCGGACTTGCGGGGTCCAGAACTACGTGGACCGGGACGGCGGCCCCGGGGCGTTCGACTACCACTGCGGTCACCGCACCTATGACAAGCACGACGGCACCGATATCCGCGTCCCCGACATGGCCGCACAGCGGGCCGGCGTCGACGTCCTGGCCGCCGCGCCGGGCAAGGTCGTGGCGGTGCGGGACGGGGTGGCTGACGTTTCGATCAACGCGCCGGGCGCGCCCTCGGTCGCCGGCCACGAATGCGGCAATCGCGTCGGCATCGCCCTCGGCGGCGGCTGGATCATCGACTACTGCCACCTGGCCAACGGCAGCGTCGCGGTGAAGGTGGGGGACACGGTTTCAACGGGCCAGAGGCTGGCGCATGTGGGGCTCTCGGGGCAAACGGAGTTCCCGCACCTCCACTTCAGCGTCCGCCATGCGGACGCGGTGGTCGACCCCTTCGCGCCGGGGCCCGTGTCGGCCCCGACCTGCGCCGCCCAGCCTGGCTTGTGGGCGCCGGCCGCCGCCCAGGCTCTGGCCTATCGGCGTGGCGAGGCCCTGAACGTAGGCTTTTCCGGCGAGCGCGCGTCAATGGACGCTGTCGAACAGGGCGCGATCGCGACGCCAAAGGCGACGTCATCCCTCGTCGCCTACGCCCGGCTGATTGGCCTGGAAGCGGGCGATGTGATCGAGATCGGGCTCAGCGGGCCCGACGGGAAGGTCCTGGCCCGCGACGCCCTGCCGCCGCTCGACCACGACAAGGCCCAGTGGCTCGCCCAGGTCGGACGCAAGGCCGCGCCGGCCGGAGGCTGGCCGCACGGAACCTACGCGGCGCAGGTGCAGGTCCGCCGCGGCGCGGCGGTCGCGCTGAGCCGGCAGTGGCAGATGGTCCTCTAGAGCCCTTCCCACTCAGGTTGTATCAACCTAAGTGGACAAGCAAACGGCTCCAGATATAGACGACGACCCTGTTCTTTCCCGGCTGACTTGATTCAAGTCAGCCGGGACAGGGTCTAAGGGCGCTCAGGCGGTCTTGATGAACAGGCCTTGGCCGGTGGGCAGCGTCAGGATCTGCAGGCCCCGGTCGGCGAACCATCTATTTTCGGCGTCATACTGCGCCTTCGACGCGGCCCAGCCATAGTCGTCGAAGACGATAACGCCGCCGAGCGATATCCGGTCGAACAGCGCCTCAAGGGCCGCGATCTCGGCGGTGGAGTTGTTCAGGTCCATGTGCAGGAAGGCGATGCGGTCCGGCGAATTGTCGAGGAGGATCTCGGGGACGCGGCCCTTGATGACCTCAATGTTGGGGAAGGGCGCGAAGCGGGCGCGGACTTCCTCGTAGCTGAAGGTCTGTGGGTTGTAGACGACCTTGTTGTTCTTCGCCCAGCCGGGATCCAGCTGGTCGTCGGGGATGCCGTCGAAGGTGTCGTAGAGGTACCAACGCTTGTCCCAGCCCGCGAACTCCAGGTATTCGGCCAGGAAGATGGACGTATGGCCCTTGAAGACGCCGAGTTCGACGAACTGACCCTCAACCGTGCGCGCTTGCTGCGCGGCCCATAGCACCGTCTGCAGGTTCCAGTGCCAGTTGGCGATGGGCAGCAGGTGGGCATGTTTTCCGGCAAGCTCCAGGAAGCGCTCGTCGGCCATGAACGGCATGGTCTTGTACCAGGTGGCCAAACCGTCCCCGACGAAGACATGCTCACCAAATTGCTCGAGCTCTTGCAGCACCCCGTACATCGCCACGCGGCGGCGGCTGGTCGTCGACGCCAGACCATGGCGGATCTGAATGGCCTCTCGCTGCTCTGGGGAGGCGCGCCGCAGGGCGACCGCGTAGAGGTTGGCGGCGGTGGGGGTGTCTCCGGCGCACATCAGGCCATCGGCCATGTTCACCAGGGTCTCTACCGACGGGGCCTGGATCGTCAGATCGCTCAAGATTTCAAACTCCTGCCGTGGGCCGTGACGGCCGGGTCTAGCCTTAGGTGATCGGCGAGCCGCCTGCGTAGCACATCTGGTTGCGTTGGCTCCAACTGTCGGCCTCGCGCTTCGGCGCCGCGTCGCATTGGCCGGGCTTCCGGGGCCACAGCTCTAGGACGGATCGACATTGAGGCCGGGTGCTTGAGGCAGCCTCCTCCCCTTGTGGGAGGAGGTGGCCGCCCCCGGGCTCGGCCGAAGGCCGACCCGAGGAT
>NZ_DATAPY010000167.1:0-61880 GCF_036264965.1 Phenylobacterium sp. | reverse complement strand
TGAAGGTGGTCAGCATGGCGGCGTTGTTCTGGGCTTCCTTCAGGCGCCGCGCGATCGTCTGGCGCAGGCGGGTCATCCGCACGCGCTCCTCGCGCTCGTGGATCTCGCGGGGCGCGGCCGGAGCGGTCGGCGCGGGCGCGGGCGCCTTGGCCCGGGCGTCCAGGGCGGCGAGCGCGTCGCCCTTGGTGATCCGGCCGTCCTTGCCGCTGCCGGCGATGGCCGAGGCGTCGAGCCTGTTCTCCGCCACCACCCGCTGGGCCGAGGGCGCCAGCACCGGCTCGGCGGCGGCCTTGGCGGGCGCGGGAGCCGGGGCAGCGGCCTTCACCGGCTCGGGCGCCTTGGCCGGTTCCGGGGCCTTCGGCGGCGGGGCGGCCTTGGGCGCGGCCGCGCCTTCGGTGATCTTGCCCAGCACCGCGCCGGGTTCGACGGTGGCGCCTTCCTCGAAGGCGATCTCCGAGAGCGTGCCGTCGGACGGCGCGGCGACCTCCAGGCTCACTTTGTCGGTTTCCAGCTCGACCAGGATCTCATCCTTGCGGACCGCATCGCCGGCCTTCTTGGCCCAGCGCGCCACCGTGGCTTCGGTGACGGACTCGCCCAACGCTGGCGTCATGATGTCGGCCATAGGGAATGCGCTCCTTAGATCTTAGGACAGTCGTTCAGGTTCAGGCCCAAGCCTACTCAGGCAAAGGCTTCGGTGAGGAAGGCTTCGAGTTCTTTCATGTGCCGCGTCATCAGGCCGGCCGCCGTCGACGCCGAGGCCGGGCGGCCGACGTAACGGGCGCGCTTGGCCTTGATGTTCATGCGGTCCAGCGTCAGCTCCAGCCAGGGGTCGACGAAGGTCCAGCCGCCCATGTTCTTCGGCTCTTCCTGGCACCAGACCAGTTCTGCGTTGGCGAAGCGCTTCAGGACGTTCGACAGCGACTTCAGCGGCCAGGGATAGAACTGCTCCAGGCGAAGCACATAGACGTCGTCGCGGCCGGTCTTGGCCCGCTGCTCGATCAGGTCGAAGTAGACCTTGCCGGAGCAGAGGATGACCCGCTTGATCTTGTCGTCGGCCTTCAGCGTGATCCCGCCCACGTCTGCGCCGGCCTCGGCGCCGTCGACCATCACGCGGTGGAAGCTGGTGCCCTCGGCCATGTCCGACAGGTTCGACACCGCCCGCTTGTGCCGCAGCAGCGACTTAGGCGTCATGACCACCAGGGGTTTGCGGAACTCGCGGATCATCTGGCGGCGCAGGACGTGGAAGTAGTTGGCCGGGGTGGTCGGATTGACGATCTGCAGGTTGTCCTCGGCGCACATCTGCAGGAAGCGCTCGAGGCGGGCCGACGAGTGCTCCGGCCCCTGGCCCTCGTAGCCGTGCGGCAGCAGCATGACGAGGCCGCTCATCCGCAGCCACTTGCGTTCGCCCGACGAGATGAACTGGTCGATGACCACCTGGGCGCCGTTGGTGAAGTCGCCGAACTGGGCTTCCCACATGTCCAGCGTGTTGGGATCGGTCAGCGAGAAGCCGTATTCGAAGCCCAGCACCGCCTCTTCCGACAGCGCCGAGTTCAGCGCCTCGAAATGCGCCTGGTCGGGGCCGAGGTTGCGAAGCGGGAAATAGACCTCTTCGGTCTTCTGGTCGACGATGCCGGAATGGCGCTGGGTGAAGGTGCCACGGATCGAATCCTGCCCCGACAGGCGCACCGGATAGCCCTGATCGAGCAGGGTGGCGAAGGCCAGGGCCTCGCCCGTGGACCAGTCCAGGCCCTCGCCCTTGTCGATGGCGTCGCGTCGGCCGGCGATCACCCGCTCGACGGTCTTGTGGACGGTGATCCGCTCGGGGATCGAGGTCATCTTGTGGCCGAGGTCGAGCAGCTTCTGCTTCGGCACCCCGGTGACGCCGCTCTCTTCCGAGCCCGGCAGCTTCAGGCCCGACCACTTGCCGTCCAGCCAGTCGGCCTTGTCGGCATGGAAGGTCTTGCCGGAGTCAAACTCGGCGTCGAGGAACTTATCGAACTCCCCGATCCAGCCGTCGACCTCGGCCTGCGTCGCCGTGCCCTCGCCCACCAGACGCGCGGCGTAGAGGTCGCGGACCGAGGGGTGGTCCTTGATCTTCGCGTACATTAAGGGCTGGGTCATCGTCGGGTCGTCGCCCTCGTTGTGACCGAACCGGCGGTAGCAGAACATGTCGACCACCACGTCCTTGCCGAACTGCTGGCGGTACTCGGTGGCGACGCGGGCGGCGAAGACCACGGCTTCCGGATCGTCGCCGTTGGCGTGGAAGATCGGCGCCTCGACCATCAGCGCCACGTCCGACGGATAGGGCGAGGAGCGGCTGTTCTTCGGGCTGGTGGTGAAGCCGATCTGGTTGTTGACGATGAAGTGGACGGTGCCGCCCACGCCGTAGCCGCGCAGGCCCGACAGCGCGAAGCACTCGGCCACCACGCCCTGGCCCGCGAAGGCCGCGTCGCCGTGCATCAAGAGCGGCATGACGTGGCTGCGGCCGGCGCTGGCGTTGGCGCGCAGGGTGAAGGCCTGCTTGGCGCGCGCCTTGCCGATCACCACCGGGTTGACGATTTCCAAGTGGGACGGATTGGCGGTCAGCGACAGGTGGACGGAGTTGCCGTCGAACTCACGGTCCGACGAGGCGCCCAGGTGGTACTTCACGTCGCCCGAACCCTCGACGTCGGAGGGGAGCGACGAGCCGCCCTGGAACTCGTGGAAGATGACCTGGTAGGGCTTGCCCATCACCGCGGCGAGCACGTTCAGGCGCCCACGGTGCGGCATGCCGACGATGATGTCCTTCACGCCCAGCGCGCCGCCGCGCTTGATGATCTGCTCCAGCGCCGGGACCAGGCTCTCGCCGCCATCCAGGCCGAAGCGCTTGGTGCCGGGGAAGCGACGGTGCAGGAACTTCTCGAAGCCTTCGGTCTCGATCAGCTTCTTGAGGATGGCGATCTTGCCTTCCTTGGTGAAGACGATCTCCTTGTCGCGGCCCTCGATGCGGGCCTGCAGCCAGCCCTTCTCCTTCGGATCGGAGATGTGCATGTACTGCACGCCGACGTTGCCGCAGTAGGTGCGCCGCACGATCTCCAAGATCTCGCGGATGGTGGCCGTCTCCAGCCCGAGCACGAAGTCGAGGAAGATCTGGCGGTCGTAGTCGGCTTCCGAGAAGCCGTAGGTCGCAGGATCCAGTTCCGAGGCGTCCCCCGGCGTAGTCGCCAGGCCCAGCGGGTCGAGGTTGGCCTTCAGATGGCCGCGCATCCGGTAGGCGCGGATCATCATGATGGCGCGTAAGGAGTCGAGGGTCGCGGCGCGCACCGCGTCGGTCGAGGGCGCGGGACCGGCCGCGACGGGCGCCGCGCGTTCGGCGATCTTGGCGCCCAGCTTGGCCTCCACCGCCGGCCACATGCCGTCGAGCGCGGAGAGCCAGTCGGGCCGGGCGGCGGGCGCCGCGGCCTTGATCCAGGCCGGCTCGGCCGCACCGCGCTGCGCATCCGCGGCGCTGTCGTGCAGAGTCGCGAAGAAGGCGCGCCAGGAGGGCTCGACGGAATTGGGGTCGGCCGACCACTGGGCGTAGAGGTCCTCAACGAAGGCCGCATTGCCGCCGTAGAGGAAGGAGGTCTCCGCCAAGACCTCGTTGATCAGACCCGCATCGTCCGCCATGTCGTCCGCTTTCCCAGAGCCGGGACCGCGGAGCTTCTCGAATGAAGGAGCCGAGCGCGGACCGCTCTAACGTCTAAATTGCCGGCGCTCAGCCGCCTTTGAGCACTTCCAAAAGGGTTTCACCGAGTCTCGCCGGAGAGGGGGAGACGCGGATACCCGCGGCTTCCATCGCGGCGATCTTGTCCTCAGCTCCGCCCTTGCCGCCGGAGATGATCGCGCCCGCGTGACCCATGCGCCGACCAGGCGGCGCGGTGCGTCCCGCGATGAAGCCGACCATAGGCTTCTTGGTTGGTGAATTCTTGATGAACTCCGCCGCGTCTTCCTCGCCCGCGCCGCCGATCTCGCCGATCATGATGATCGACTCGGTCTCGGGGTCCTTCAGGAACAGGTCGAGCATGGCGATGAATTCGGTGCCCTTCACAGGGTCGCCGCCGATACCCACGGCCGTCGACTGGCCGAGGCCTACCTGAGTGGTCTGGAACACGGCCTCATAGGTAAGCGTCCCGGAGCGGGAGACAACGCCCACCGAGCCCTTCTTGAAGATGTTGCCCGGCATGATGCCTATTTTGCATTCATTCGGGGTCAGCACGCCCGGGCAGTTGGGCCCGATCAGCCTGGATTTCGAGCCGTCCAGCGCGCGCTTCACCTTGACCATGTCCGACACCGGGATGCCCTCGGTGATGCAGATGATCAGCGGGATCTCCGCGTCGATGGCTTCCAGGATCGAGTCCGCCGCGAACGCCGGCGGGACGTAGATCGCCGAGGCGTCGATCCGCTCGCGGCGCACCATCTCGTCCACGGTGTTGAACACCGGCAGGCCGATGTGGGTCGTGCCGCCTTTGCCCGGCGTCACCCCGCCCAACATCTTGGTCCCGTAGGCGATGGCCTGCTCGGAATGGAAGGTGCCTTGCGCCCCGGTGAAGCCTTGGCAGATCACCCGGGTGTCTTTGTTGATCAGGATCGACATGTCTTACGCTGCGCCCCGCACGGCCTTGACGATCTTCTCGGCGCCATCCGAGAGGTCATTGGCGGCGATGACGTTGAGGCCGCTCTCGTTGATGATCTTCTTGCCGAGCTCGGCGTTGGTGCCTTCCAGCCGGACCACCAGCGGAACCTGCAGGCCCACCTGCCTGACCGCGGCGACCACGCCCATGGCCAGGATATCGCAGCGGGCGATGCCGCCGAAGATATTGACCAGGATGCCCTTCACGTTGGGGTCGGCGATGATGATCTTGAAGGCCGCGGTGACCTTGGCCTCGTCGGCGCCGCCGCCCACGTCCAGGAAGTTCGCGGGCTCCGCGCCATAGAGCTTGATGATGTCCATGGTCGCCATGGCCAAGCCCGCGCCATTGACCATGCAGCCCATCTCGCCGTCGAGGGCGATGTAGGAAAGGTCGTACTTGGAGGCCTCGATCTCCTTGGGGTCCTCCTCGCTCTCGTCGCGCAGCGCCTTGATGTCCGGGTGGCGGAACAGGGCGTTGTCGTCGAAGGAGACCTTGGCGTCGAGGACGCGAAGTTGGTCATCCGCCGTGACGATCAGCGGGTTGATCTCCAGCATCGCCATGTCCTTGGCGACGAAGGCTTCGTAGAGCTGGCCCAGCAGCTTGGTCGCCTGTTTGGCCAGGTCGCCCTTCAGGTTCAGCGACTCCGACAGCTTCAGGCCGTGGAAGCCGCGGACGCCGGTGACCGGGTCGATGGAGAAGGTGAGGATCTTGTCGGGGGTGTTGTGCGCCACCTCCTCGATGCTCATCCCGCCTTCGGTGGAGGCGACGACCGAGACGCGGCTCGTCTCGCGGTCGACCAGCAGGGAGAGATAGAGCTCGCGGGCGATCGCCGCGCCCTCTTCGATGTAGAGGCGGTTGACCTGCTTGCCCTTGGGCCCGGTCTGCTCGGTGACCAGCACCCGCCCCAGCATTTCCTGGGCGGAGGCCTTCACGTCCTCGATGGACTTCAGCACGCGGACGCCGCCCTTGGCGTCGGGGCCGAGGCCTTCGAACCGGCCCTTGCCGCGCCCGCCGGCGTGGATCTGCGACTTCACCACGAAGACCGGACCCCCCAGCTTCTTGGCGGCCTCGACGGCCTCGTCGACGGTGAAGGCCGGATAGCCCTTGGGGACCGCCACGCCGTATTCGGCGAGGACGGCCTTGGCTTGGTGTTCGTGGATGTTCATGAGGCTCGCGAACGCGCTTTGCTGGGGCATCGCCGTCTCGGCGAGTGGGCGGCGTTATAGGCGCCGCTCCGAGCGAAGACAACCGCAGGACGGTCGTAAATCCCGGTTCTCTACCCGGCCCCTTCGAAGGCGGCGCTGGCGCGGCGTTCGAGCTTGCCCCAGCCGACGCGGGCGCCATGCAGGGCCGCGTCGATCGACTTGACCACGACGTAGTACATCAGCTGCCGGTAGCCGAAGCGCTGGACCGGCATCCAGATCAGGTCGCCCCAGGGCGCGCGGCGCTCCAGCGCCATGCCCAAGGCCCCGGCGGAGAGGTCGAGGAAGATGAAGGCCGCCCAGTAGAACAGCGGCCGCACCAAGTCGTCCGGCGACCACTCCGTCGAGTGGTTGGTGAAGCCGTAGACCGCCGAGATCAGGCTCCAGATCACCGCCAGGTCGATCAATGGCGCCACGGCCGTCAGCAGGATCTGGAACAGCCAGATCTGCGGCAGGGCGACGAAGCCCAGCACCGGATGCTTCGGGCTGAACAGCGCCGCGCGGTGCTTGTAGATGCATTGCAGGGTGCCGAACGACCAGCGGAAGCGTTGCTTCAGGAGGCCGCTCACCGTCTCCGGGGCCTCGGTGTAGGCCCGCGCCTCGGGGTCGAACTCGACGCGCCAGCCGGCCCGCTGGATGGCGATGGTCAGGTCCTGGTCTTCAGCGAGCGTGTCGTCCGGATAGCCGCCCAGCTGCTCCAGCGCCGCGCGCCGCCAGGCGCCGACTGCGCCCGGCACCACCGTCACCGCGCCCAGGGCCGCGAGCGCCCTGCGCTCCAGGTTCTGGGCGGTGACATATTCCAGCGCCTGCCAGCGAGTGATCAGGTTGCGGCGGTTGCCGACCAGCGCATTGCCCGCCACCGCGCCCACCCGCGGGTCGCCGAACCAGCGCGCCAGCTTGGCCAGGGTGTCGGACGGGAACAGGGTGTCGGCGTCCAGCGCCACCACCACATCGCCGTGCGCCTTGGCCAGGCCCTTGTTCAGCGCGCGCGCCTTGCCGCCGTTCTCGAAGCTCATCAGCGTCACGCGCGGCTCGTCGGCGAAGGCGCGGCGCACCACCTCGGCGGTGTGGTCGGACGAGCCGTCATCCAGCACCAGGATCTCGATCTTCGACCAGTTGGACGCCAGGATCCGGCGCACCGAACTCTCGATCACCTTCTCCTCGTTGAAACAGGGGATCAGCACGCTGATCAGCGGCCCGGTCAGCGGGTCCGGCATCGGCGGCGTGCGCCGGGTGATGGTGAAGCGGTGGACCAGGGCCAGGACGCCCAGCACCAGCAGCCGGCCGACGCCCAGCACGATGGCGGTGATGAACAGGGTCTGCAGGGCGATCTGCATGCCGTGGAAGAAGCCGAAGCCGATCCGGTCGAGCAGCAGCTCGAAGGAGTTGCGGCTGGTGGCCGGCATGGCCTCGGCCGGCGTCATGCCGGCGAGGTCGGCGATGGTCACCAGCTTGTAGCCGTGGGCCCGCAGCGCATCGATCAGCTGCGGCAGGGCCTTCACCGTCCAGCTGCGGTCGCCCCCAGAGTCGTGCAGCAGGATCACCTGGCCGGGCCGGTCGGTATGGTCCGCCAGGCGGGTGAGCGCGGTGTCGATGATCCGCCCCGGGGTCGAGGCGTCGGGGTGGTTCCAGTCGTCGGGGTCGATGCGCAGGCCGACCGCGAGGTAGCCCTGTTGCTGGCCGGTCAACAGCGGCGCCACTTCGCGCGGGGTCGACGGCTCGGCGTCGCCGAAGAACGGCGGCCGGAACAGCCGCATGGAGCGGCCGGTGATGGTCTCGAACAGCCGCTGGGTGGCCGACAGCTCCACCGCTGCCTGGGCCGCCGACACCTTTGAGATGTCCGGATGGGTCCAGGTGTGGTTGCCGACGTCATGCCCCTCGCGCACCTCGCGGGCCACCAGGCCCGGCTTGGCGGACATGTTCTTGCCGATCACGAAGAAGGTGGCCGGCGCGTGCTTCTCTTTCAGGATGTCGAGGATCTTCGGCGTCCAGCGACCGTCCGGCCCGTCGTCGAAGGTGATCGCCACCCAGCCCGGATGGAAGCCGTAGCGCTGGATCACATAGGAGGTCGGCATCACCTCATAGTTCTCGCCGGAGATCAGGCCCGTGTCGGAATCGATCTCCAGCGACCGGCGGCCCGCCGTCGGGATCGATTCCACATGCAGGACCTCGCCCTTGCCGTCGAAGTCGACGTCGACCCCGGGCTTCAGGTTCTCCAGGCCGTCGGGTTTGCCCTGGCCATAGTCGTGGCGCATCACCTGCCAGTCGAGTTGGTCCTCCCCGCCCATCCGCCACAGGGCGTAGCCCAGTGGCCGGAAACCGTCGGCGACCTTGATCTGGTTGAACAGGGTCGGCGCGTCGAGGAACCAGACCGCGTGTTTGTTTCCCTGATCGTCCTGATAGCCGAACGTCGGATTGAGCGAGTTCTCGTCCATCTCGACCTGGGCCTCGGCGTCGTGGGCCGCCTGGGTCGCTTCGTTGAACAGGATCTCGTGGGAGGTGGCCTTGGTCTTCGGCCCCGGCAGCGTCCAGTCATAGCCATGGTTGCCCAGGGCCACGATCGTCTTGGCCGGATCCAGCGTCTCCATGCGCTTGGCGATGGTGGACTCGAACCAGTCCTGCGCCGCGACGGGTCCGGGCTCGCCGCCGCCCCAGTGCTGGTCGTAGGCCATCAGCACCACCGCATCGGCGGCGTCCTGCAGCGCGCGGACCGGATGGTCGTCGTCGCCGAAGGGGGCGGTCACCCAGACCTCGCGGCCGAGCGGCTTCAGGGCGGCGCGCGCCTGGGCGATGAAGCTGGGGTAGAGCTTGAGCGCGGCCGCGGGCACATCCTCGAAGTCGAAAACATAGCCGGCGTAGCCGCGCTTCTGCGCCTGCGCCACCAGGTTGGCGATCATCGCCGCGCGGGCCTTGGGATTGACCAGCAGCGCGCCGGCCAGGGGTCCGTTCCAGGTTCGCGTCGCGCTGTCGAAATTGACGATGCCAGGCAGGATCGACGGCGGCTTCTTGGCCGCGGCGATGATCGCGCGGGCCTGCGGGTCGGAAACGATCGACAGCGATCCGTCCGGCTTGGTAAGAAAGACCCACTGTGGGGAGACCACGTCCACCTGGTCGATGTGGTCGGCGAGCGATTCCCGGCTGCTCTCGTCATAGGAAACGTAGAAGGCGATCGACAGCGGTCGGGCCGGGCCGCCGGTCGCCGCGCCCGCCCTCGGGTGCGGGATGCGGTTCCATTGCTGCCGGCCCTTCAACTTGTGGGCGGTTTCCGCGTGCAGGGCGGTCAGCGCACCGGGGTCCTTCAGACTGACCGTCGGCAGGCGCGGCGCGAAGGCCAGGGTGGCGAAGAAGGCGGCGACCAGCAGGGCCAGGAACGAGGCCGCCAGACCGCCAATGAATCGCACGCGCCGGGCCCTGCGCCCTGTCGGATCGTGGAAGACGAGATCGGCCATGAAGTGCGCGCGGCGCCTAGTGAATCAACAGTTGTTATGCCTCGCCACGGTGGCTGAAGCTAGGCGGCCGCGGCAGGGTCCCGTACGGGCGTTTGCGAAACCCGCGACATCCTCTATCTGCCGGACCTAGGCGCACGGAGCGACCGGCGAATGGCCTCAAGGCCGAAGATCCTGGGCTGGGGCCCCTACGGCGACTTCCGGAGCTGGCTGCGTGGCCTGGTCATCACGCTGGTCGCCGCCAGTTTCCTGGCCTTCGCCGGCGCCTTCACCTCGGCGCGCGTGTCCTTGCCGATCCGATTTGGCTACTGGCTGGGCCTGATGGTCGTCGGCTGGCTATGGGGTGGCTTCGTCTCCCGCGCCTTCTTCAACCGTGTCGGCGGCCCGCGGCGCCTCTGGCAGAGGGTGATCGCCTCCTCGCTGGCGCTCGCCGTGCCCTATTCGGTCGTCGTCGGCGTCACCACGCGGCTGGTGCTGCATGGCGCCTTCAACCAGCCGCAGGACATCGTCTACCTCGTGACCTCCGTCATCGCGGTGACGATCGTAATGGTCACCATCAATGTACTGGTCGCGCGCCAGACCGAGGGCCTGACCCAGGCCTCGTCGGAACCGCCGAAATTCCTCGATCGCCTGCCGCCGAAGCTTCGCGGCGCGGAGGTCTGGGCGGTGGAGGCCGAGGACCACTACCTGCGCCTGCACACCTCGTTCGGCCAGGACCTGATCCTGATGCGCCTCAGCGACGCCATCGCCGAATTGGAGGGCATCGAAGGCGCCCAGGTCCATCGCTCCTGGTGGGTGGCGCGGGCGGCGATCGCCGGGGCGGTCCGCGGCGACGGCCGCGCCACCCTCACCCTGACCGATGGCGCCGAGGTTCCGGTCAGCCGCACCTACGCCCGGCTGCTGCGCGAGCGCGGCTGGATCTAGCGGCCGAGCGTGGTCCGCCGCGCCAGCCACTGCTCGCGAGTCTGCCCCCAGGCCTCGACCTTGCTGTCCTCATAGGGCGCGGGCATCGCGACCGGGCCCCAGAGCGTCGAGCCGAGGCGCTTGGCGACCGCCTGCGAGGCGAGGTTCTCTGGCTCGATCGTGTGGATCGCCTCGCTCCAGCCCAGCACGTCGAAGACATAGTCCATGCAGGCCGCCGCGCCCTCGGTGGCGTAGCCCTTGCCCCAGGTGGAGCGCATCAGGCCCCAGCCGACCTCGGTCCCCGGCCAGCCCTCGGGCTGCCAGGGACCCAGACGCCCGACCCAGCGGCCGCTGGATTTCTCGATCACCGAGAACATGGAGAAGCCACGAACCGACCAGGCCCCGACCACCGAACAGAGGCCGCGCCAGGCCACCGAACGCGGCTGAACGCCGCCCAGGTGGCGCATGGTCTCCTCGTCGGAGGCGAACTCCACCCACGGCTCGAAGTCTTCCGCGACGGGCGCGCGTAGGATGAGGCGATCGGTCTCAATCATTGGCGCTGGCGAAAACTTCATATTTCAGGCTCAATGTGTCTTCGGGAGAGAAGTCGGTGCGGGAGTTGGGACCTTAGCCGTGGGCGCGGCGGTCCGACCAGCGCTTCGTTCGTTCGAGGGATCCGCTAGGGGCTGGATCTCTGATGACACCTTACGACCCATCGCAAGACGCACACGCCGGCGAAACGTTCGGCCCGTTCATGCCGCCGCGGGCGCGGCCACGGGCCTTCGGGGGGCGATACCTGCTGTTCGCCGGCGTAGCCGGGGCCTGCGTCCTTGGGGTGAGCCTGGGGCTGTGGGCGCGGCCGGGCGTGGCGGAGCGGCGCGCCGCGGCCGTGACGCCCGCGCCTGCCGCGCCGGCTGCGGACCCTGCCGCGCGCAAGCTTCGCATCGTGCTCGACGACGGTTCGGCCCCGGCCGCCAGCCCGCCCGGGCCAGTCGTGACTCCGGTCGCCGCAACCTTCGCCACGCCGGCGCCGCAGATGGCGCAGCCGCCGGTCATCGCGCCCGCGCCGCCGCGGGTAGTGCGCGTGCAGACCCCGCTGCCGCCGACGCCCGCCGCCGCGCCGCCGCCAGTGGCCAGGCCCCCGGCGCTTCCGAAGCTCACACCGCTAATGGTCGCGGCCCTGGCTGAGGTCCGCAGCGTCCAGACCCGGCTCTCCAGACCGATCGCGCCCTTGGTCCGCCTGCCGGCGACGCCGCCGCCCGCGCAACTCGCCAAGGCCGAACCGCCGCCGGCGCCGGCGTCCGCGCCGAAGGCCAAGCTCGGGACCGCGCCCAAGCCGGCGCATGCGACCCAACTGGCCCGGGCGACGGCGGATCGCGCCGCCGCGGCCAAGGCCGCCCCGGACCGGGTCCACGCCGTGAAGCTGGCCGCGGCCAAGGCCGCAGCCGCCCACCGCATCGAACTCGCCCAGGCGGCGCAGGCGGAAAAGGCGGCCCAGGCCCAGAAGGCCGAGATCCTGAAGGCGAAGTTCGAGAAGGCCAAGGCCGACAAGCTTGAAAAGGCGCGCCTTTTCAGGGTCGCGCAGACCGAACAGGTGAAGCTGGCTCAGGCCGAAGCCCGCGGCCGCGCCGAGGCCAAGGCGGAAGCCCGCGCCGAAGCGGTCGCCGAGGCTCGCGAGGAGGCGCGCAAACAGATCCGCCTGGCCAGCCTGGCCCGGGTGGTGCGTCAGGTCCTGCCGCATCCGGCCAAGCCCGCCGCGCCGGTGCAGACCGCCCACAACGACCGTAAGCACAAGGGACGACACGAGCCCGTGGTGGAGCGCGCCTCGGTGAAGGCCCACAAGGCGCCGCACGCCGCCGCACCGCCGCCATGGCGCCGTTCGGAGCCGGTCGCCCCGCCGCCGCATGCCTCGGGCCTGATGAAGGTCTCGACGAGCCGCTGCGCCGCACGCGATCCGGGCGAAGCCGTGGTCTGCGCCGATCCCAGCCTGGGCGCCGCCGACCGGCAGCTGTCGCGCGCCTATCAGGGCGCGCGCGCCGCCGGGGTTCCCGACGCGCAGCTGCAACGCCAGCAACAGCGCTGGCTGCAGGCGCGTTCAGCCGCGGCGCGCGAGGCGCCGTGGGCGGTGCATGATGTCTACCTGGCCCGCATCGCCGAGCTCAACAGCCAGGCCCATGACGCGCGTCCGGACGGGTACTAAAGCTTGGTCGCTCTTCCTGATCGGCTGACTTGGATCAAGTCAGCCGGGAAACGCTCTAGGCGAGCATCTCTTTGACAGTGTCGCGCTCGCCGACCAGCTCGTCGTTGGTCAGCGCGATCTTCGACTTGGCTAAATCGTCCATTTCATAGCTGGCGATCACCTCGTGGCCGGTGGCCGTGGTCTTCACCGGCATGCCGGCCCAGACGCCGTCGGCGAAGCCGTAGCGGCCCTGGCTCTCGACGGCGACGGAGTGGACCTTGCCCACCGTGGTCAAGTCGCGGACGTGATCGACCAGGGCGTTGGCCGCCGAGGCCGCCGACGAGACGCCGCGAGCCTCGATGATCGCCGCCCCGCGCTTGCCCACCGCCGGCAGGAAGTCGGTCTTCAGCCAGGCGTCGTCGCCGATCACCTCGGCCGCCGCCTTGCCGTTGATCTTGGCGTGGGTGAAGTCGGCGAACATCGTCGGCGAGTGGTTGCCGTAGATGAAGGTGTCGCTGACCGCGTCGATGGCGACGCCGGCCTTCTTGGCCAGCTGGGCGCGGGCGCGGTTCTCGTCCAGGCGCACCATGGCGGTGAAGCGGTCCTTCGGCAGGCGCTTGGCCTGGGAGGCGGCGATCATCACATTGGTGTTGCAGGGGTTGCCCACCACCGCGACGCGGCAGTTGTCGGCGGCCACCTTGTCGATCGACTGGCCCTGGGCGATGAAGATCTTGCCGTTGTCCTTCAGGAGGTCGGCGCGCTCCATGCCCGGCCCGCGCGGCTTGGAGCCGACCAGCAAGGCCCAGTTCACGTCCTTGAAGGCCACATCCGCATCGCCGGTCAGCACCATGTCTTGCAGCAGCGGGAAGGCGCAGTCGTCGAGCTCCATGGCCACGCCCTTCAGGGCCTTCTGCGGTCCTTCGACAGGGATTTCGAGCAGTTGCAGGATCAGCGGCTGATCGGCGCCGAACATCTGGCCCGAGGCGATGCGGAACAGGAGCGCGTAGCCGATGTTGCCCGCCGCGCCGGTAACCGCCACGCGGATTGCTGTCTTCGCCATGCTTTCGCTCCTTAAGGGTCTGCTGCGGCGGGTCCGTAGCTCACCGGCGGACGGCCCGCAATGGCGCCTCGACCCTTCCCGGTTCAGGTGAAGCACCTGAACCGGACAAGAAGGGTCGATCTTCAAAAGTTTAGAGCGCGTCGGACGGGCGAACCGGAATCCACTTCGCCCTGACGCGCTCTGGCGGGAGAGGCAATGGGAAACCCGCTTGGCAGGCGCGCGTTGGACTGCTGAAGCTTGAGGATGTTCGAGATCGACCCCGCCTTCACCGCCACGTCCGAGGGTCTCGGCGACCTGGCGCTGAGCCATGTCCGCCTGCAGGGCGACGCCCGCTTCCCCTGGATCGTGCTGATCCCGCGGATTGTCGGCGCGCGGGAGCTGGAGGACCTGGCTCCGGGCGAACGCGACGTGCTGATGGACGAGATCCTGCGCGCCGGGGCCGCGGTGCGGGCCATCGGCGAGGCGATGGGCCGTCCGGCGGCCAAGCTGAACGTCGGCCAGCTCGGCAACGTCACCGCGCAGCTGCATGTGCATGTGATCGGCCGTCGCAGCGACGACGCCGCCTGGCCCGCGCCCGTCTGGGGCTTCGGGGCGGCGGAAGCCTATCCGCCGAAGGCCTGGGCCGCGGCGCAAGCGTCGGCGCGGATGGCGCTGGGGCTTTAGAGCCCGGTTCTGCGCAGGACCACGGCGTGGCGCGCGCCCGCCTCGGTCAGCTCGCCACGCCACTGGCCGTCGCCGGCGTCATGCAAGGTGGCGACCGTGGCCGGCGCGCCGGGCTGAGCGAACCGCACGGTGAGTTCGCCGCCCTGCCGTTGCAGGTCGTCCACCAGCCCGGAGGCGTTGAGCGCGCCCTTGCGGCGCACGTCGCGCCAAACCCCCTCCAGCCGATCGCGGCGATCGACCAGTTGCAGGGCGAAGAGGTCCTGGCCGTCGGCGCTGAGCATCCAGCCGCCGTCCAGCGGTCCTTGGAAGCTCTGAGCCGAGGCGAAGGAGCTGCGGATGCGGGCGTCGTAGGCCAGGTCGCGGACCTCCGGCGGCCTGTCGGGCGTCTTGCTCAGGTCGTCGATCGACACCGGCGCGTCCAGCTGCGGCCGCGGCGCGGGGACATAGACCTTGGGCTGGGGGCCGGTGGGCAGCAGGCCGGGCTCCGGTTCCGGCGCGGTGCGCGGCTGGCCGGCGGTGTCGGGCTCGTCCTCGTCTCGCGACGGCGGAGCATTGGGGTTCAGGAGGGCGCCGATCGGGTCGCGCACATGCACCGGCGGCGTGACAGCCTGCGGCGCATCGGCCGGCTGGGCCCACGCGGTAGGCGCGGCGAGCGCCAACATGATCAGGGACAGCAAACCGATCCGCATCGATCCTTCAGTCCTCGTGCGCGGCGATGGCTTCGGCCACCGCGATCAGCCGGCGCGCCTGCGCCAGGTGCAGACGCTCCACCATACGCCCCTCGACCTTAAGAACACCCTTGCCTGCGTTTTCCGGCGAATCGAAGGCCTCGGCCACCGTGTGCGCCCAGGCGACGGCGTCGGGTTCCGGCGAAAACACCCGGTTGGCGATCTCCAGATGGGTCGGATGGATCAGGCTCTTGCCGTCGAAGCCGAGGTCCGCGCCCTGGGCGCATTCCCGTTCCAGGCCGGCCAGGTCGGGGATGTCGTTGTAAACTCCATCCAGTATGGCGAGACCATGGGCTCGCGCGGCCATCACGCTGAGCGACAGGGCCGACAGCAGCGGCGCACGCTCGGCGCCGAGTCGGCAGCGCATCTCCTTCACCAGGTCGTTGGTCCCGATCACCCAGGCTTCGACGCCCCTTTCGGCGCTGGCCGCGCCCAGCTCGCCGAGCGCGAACACCGCCTGGCAGGTCTCGATCATCGCCCACAGCGGGACCGCCGGCCCCAGCGCCGCGCGATAGGCCGCCAGATCGGCCGGCGAGGCCACCTTGGGGACCAGCACCGCGTCCGGCCCGGCATCGCCCGCCGCGGCCAGGTCGTCGGCGCCCCAGGGTGTATCGAGGCCATTGGCGCGGATCACCAGCTCGCGCGATCCGAAGCCGCCCATCCGCACCGCCTCGCAGGCCAGCGCCCGGGCGGCGATCTTGGCCTCGGGCGCCACGGAGTCCTCCAGGTCGAGGATCACCACGTCGCAGGGCAGGGTGCGGGCCTTTTCGATGGCGCGCGCGTTGGAGCCCGGCAGGTAGAGCGCGCTGCGGCGGGGTCGGGCTTGGGCGGACGTCGCCATTTGCGCTCCTTCGCGCATGGATATGCTCCCGTCATAGCGGTTAGGGTGGGCCCATGACCACACGCTACGATCCGGACGCGCGCAATGTGCTGGGCGGGGAGCTGAAGCCCTGCTCGACAGACCCCGTCACCGGCTTCTTCCGCAACGGCTGCTGCGAGACCAGCCATGAAGATCTCGGCATGCACACCGTCTGCGCGGTGATGACCGCCGAGTTCCTGGCCTTCAGCAAGGCCGCCGGCAACGACCTGTCGACCCCGATGCTGGAGGCCCAGTTCCCCGGCCTGCAGCCCGGCGACCGCTGGTGCCTGTGCGCCCCGCGCTGGAAGGAGGCGCTGGACGCCGGCGCCGCCCCGCAGATCGTCCTGGAATCCACCCATGAGGAGACCCTGGCGATCGTCCCGCTGGGCGTCCTGAAAGATCACGCGGTCTGAAGTTGCTCCCCATCGGGGGAACTAGAGAAGCGGGTATTCGGCCTCCAGGCGGTAGTGCGCCTGCTCTGAGCCCAGGAAGCTGGAATAGAGGCCGAAGCTCGCCACCCGGATCGGGGGGGATTTCAGCAGGTTGTGGGCCTGGATCCAGGCGGCGACCTCTCCCGGGTCGGCGTGGCGCAGATAGGCCAGCGTCACGTGCGGCCTATAGATGCGCTTGTCCGGCTTCAGGCCGACGCGGCGCGCCGCGCTCTCGCAGGCCTTGGCCAGGCGGCTGAGCGGCTCGCTGATTTCGACGCCGGCCCACAGCACATGGAGGTCCGGTCCCTCGCCAAAGGCGCCGACGCCTGAAAGCGTGATCTCCAGGGGCCGGGCGCGCAGGGCCACCAGCTCCGCGTCCAGGTCGCGGGCGAGGTCCTCGCGGATGTCGCCGAAGAACCGCAGCGTCACGTGCAGGGACTCAGTCGGGCTCCAGCGCGCGCCCTCCACGCCGGTCTGCCGGCGGGTCAGGGCCGTCCCGATATCCTCGGGAATCGAAAGCGCGGCGAAGAGCCGGATCATCGCCAAGCAGTACCTCAGGGAATTCGCCGACGAAACGGCCGGCGATCCTTAACAAGAGCTTGACCAACAAGGCCTTGCTTCCGCCTCACGCGGACCCGATATTTGGGGGCGTCCAATCGTGGACGCTCAAACAAGGGTTTTGCTCAAATGAGCGACTTCAACCGCGGCTACGCGCGTACGATCCCCGCGGATCGCGCCGACATGTCGGTGGACGCGGGCCTGCGCAGCTTCATGCTCGGGGTCTACAACAAGGTGGCGCTGGGCCTTGTGCTCTCGGCCGCCCTGGCCTGGCTCACGGCCGACTTCGCGCCCGTCCAACAACTGCTTTATGTCGTGACCCCCGATGGCCGCCTGGCCGGGTTCACCGCGCTCGGCATGATCATCCGCTTCCTGCCGCTCGTCGTTCTGATCGGGGCGATGTTCATCCGCAACCCCAGCCCGCGGGCCGCGGGCTTCGTCTACTGGTCGGTGGTCTCCGGCATCGGCGCGGGCCTCGGCGTCTGGCTCCTGGCCTATACCGGGGCCTCGGTCGCCTTGACCTTCATGATCACCGCCGCGGCCTTCGGCGGCCTGTCGCTGTTCGGCTACACGACCAAGCGCGACCTGACCGGCTTCGGCAGCTTCCTGATGGTGGGCCTGATCGGCCTGGTGCTGGCGTCGCTGGTCGGCATGTTCTGGCACCCCGCGGGCTTCTCGATGATCATCAGCGTGCTGGGCGTGCTGATCTTCGCCGGTCTGATCGCCTGGGACACCCAGCGCCTGAAGATGACCTACTACCAGCTGGGCGGCGAGGCGACCTCGATGGCCGTGGCCACCAACTACGGCGCGCTGAACCTCTATCTGAACTTCATCAACCTCTTCCAATTCCTGCTCAGCCTGACGGGCAGCCGCCGCTAAGGCGCGAGGCAGAGGCCAAGACGACGAAGCCCCGGCGGGAAACCTCCGGGGCTTTTCTTTGGATCCTCCCCCAGCGCGCAGCGCGATCAGGGGAGGTGGCGCGTAGCGCCGGAGGGGGTTCCCGCCGCCGAGTCTGCGACAGCCGACATCCCGCGCGCCGGAGAGGCAACCCCCTCAGTCAGCTTCGCTGACAGCTCCCCCTAGAAGGGAGCATCTGATTCTAATCCACCACCTTGAACCGGCCCTTGTCGAAGAAGCGGAGCACCTGCTCCAGCTCGTGGCCGCGGCGCAGGATCATGCCGCCCTGGCCGATCACCGCCCAGGCGCCCTGCTTGCGGGCCAGCGCCGGGCGCTTCTCGACGCGGTAGAGCGGCGCCTCGGAGCTGCGCTTGTAGACCGAGAACACCGCTGATTCGCTCAGGCCATCGATGGCGTAGTCGCGCCACTCGCCGGCCGAGACCATGCGTCCATAGAGGGAAAGAAGGCGGACCAGCTCGCGCCGTTCGAAGAAGACGGTCGCCTGACGCGGCGACGCGTAGGACGTGTCGAAAGCCATCGACCATGAGCCTAGACCTGAATCGCCGCCGCAAGCCAGACCCCGCGTGGGTTGCGGCAAAGCTCCGCCGTGAAATGACCTTATTTGCGACCCGCGAGCGCCCGATGCGCTCCCGATATTGCAGTTGTCGGCTGGTCAGAAACGGCGCTCCCGGATCCTGAACAGCCCCCCCAGCCCACTGGGATCGACGGACTGGCCGGCCGACGCCTAGATCTCTTCCCTACGTCAGAACCCCCGCGGGTGCTCTCCAGCCGCGGGGGTTTTCGTGTCTGGAACAGCCCTGGCGCCGGCGTCAGGCCTCGGGGACGCCTGTCGCCACGATCCGCCCGCCGCGGCCGGCCTGGATCAGGACGACGCTCTTCAGGCCCTCCTCGGAGGCCGTGGGAAGGTGGTAGGCCACGGGCTTGCCGCGCCAGGCGCCCAGACGGGTCAGCTCGCGCACGACGTTCTTCTGGACCAGGGTCTGGCCCTTGTTGTCGCCGCTCTTGACGGTCACGTCCTGCTCGCGCGGGTCGTAGCGCACCAGCCAGACCTCGCCGCCGCCCTTCGGCGCATGGGCCGAGCCCACATAGACGCGGGCGCCGGAGAAGCGGACCTGAGGCGGGTCGCGGCGGGCCTTGGCGGCGTCGGCCACCAGCTTGTCCACCTTGTCGGCCTTGGCGCCGGAGGCTTGCGCCGCGCCATCGACCACCACCTGGGGCGTGTAGGGCTCGCGCAGCGCCAGCTTGGCCACATAGGCCTTCTGGCGGTCGGCGAACTCCGGCTTGGCGAAGGTGTCGGCCCAGCCGAGGTAGTCCCAGTAGCCGACGGAAAACGTCAGGGCGAGGACGCTGGGCTTTTCAGCCAGCTTGGCCACGTGGGCGTTGGCCTCGCCGCACGACGCGCAGCCCTGAGCCGTGTAGAGCTCGATCACCACGGGAGGCCTGGCCACCGCCGCCCCCGCAAAGAAGGGAGCCGGCAGGGCGAGCAGGGCCAGGCTGAAAAGCGCCGCTGTCCGCATCGCCACCGGGCTTAAAGGGGCTCAGGCGCCCTGTAAATTACAACAAGGCGTGACCGGAGGCGGACCGCGCGCGCGGGGCCCGCCTCCGGTCAGGTTCAGGCCTCGGGCTTGGCCAGGTTCCGCAGCACATAGTTCAGCACGCCGCCGTTCTTGAAATACTCAAGCTCGGTGGGCGTATCGATCCGGCAGCGCACCGGGAAGCGCGCGATGCGGCCGTCGGACGGTCGATACATCTCGATGGTCAGCTGACGGCGCGGCGAGAGTTCCGTCAGGCCGCGGATGGTGACGATCTCCTCGCCGGTGAGGCCGAGCTTGTGCCAGCCTTCCTGCAGGAACTGCAGCGGCAGCACGCCCATACCGACCAGGTTCGAGCGGTGGATGCGCTCGAAGCTTTCGGCCACCACGGCGCGAACGCCCAGTAGCTTGGTGCCCTTGGCCGCCCAGTCGCGCGACGAGCCGGTGCCGTATTCCTTGCCCGCGAACACCACCAGACCGCGGCCTTCGGACTGGTAGCGCATGGCCGCGTCGTAGATCGACATCACGTCCTGCGAGGGGAAGTGCTTGGTCATGCCCCCTTCGATTTCCGGGGTGATGCGGTTGCGGATGCGGATGTTGGCGAAGGTGCCGCGCATCATCACTTCGTGGTTGCCGCGACGCGCGCCGTAGGAGTTGAACTCCGTGGTCGGCACCTGGCGATCCCGCAGATAGACGCCGGCCGGCGAGGTCGTCTTGATCGAACCGGCCGGGGAGATGTGGTCGGTGGTGATCGAGTCGCCGAACACCGCCAGGACGCGGGCCTCGACGATGTCGGTCACCGGCGTCGGCTCCATCGACATGTTCTGGAAGTAGGGCGGGTTCTGGACGTAGGTCGAGCCCATGTCCCAGCCATAGGTCTGGCCGCCCTCGATCTTGATGCCCTGCCAGGCCTTGTCGCCCTTGAAGACGTCGGCGTAGCGGGTGGCGAACATCTTCTGAGTGACGAACTTGCGCTGCAGCGCCGCCACTTCCTCGGATGTCGGCCAGATGTCCTTCAGATAGACCGGCTTGCCGCCCTTGCCCTCGCCCAGCGGCTCGGTGGTGATGTCGATCGACATGGAGCCGGCCAGGGCATAGGCCACCACCAGCGGCGGCGAGGCCAGATAGTTGGCCCGCACGTCTGGGTTCACGCGGCCTTCGAAGTTGCGGTTGCCGGAGAGCACCGACACGGCGACCAAGTCGCCCTTCTGCACGGCCTCGGAGATCGGCTCGGCGAGCGGGCCGGAGTTGCCGATGCAAGTGGTGCAGCCGTAACCCACCAGATTGAAGCCGAGCGCATCGAGGCCCTTGGTCAGGCCGGCGGACTTCAGATAGTCGGTGACCACCTGGCTGCCGGGGGCCAGCGAGGTCTTCACCCAGGGCTTCACCTTCAGGCCGAGCTCGACGGCCTTCTTGGCCACCAGGCCGGCGGCGATCAGCACGCTGGGGTTCGAGGTGTTGGTGCAGGAGGTGATGGCGGCGATCACCACGTCGCCGTGGCCGACGTCGAAGTTGGCGCCTTCCACTTTCACCCGGGTCGCCATGTCCTCGGCTTTGCCGAAGTCGCCGGCCAGGGCCGCCTTGAACTCGACGGCGGCGTTGGTCAGCACCACACGGTCCTGCGGGCGCTTCGGGCCGGCCAGGGACGGCAGCACCGAGCCCAGGTCCAGCTCCAGCGTGTCGGTGAACACCGGATCGGGGTCGGTCGGCTCGCGCCAGATGCCCTGTTCCTTGGCGTAGGCTTCGACAAGCTGCACGCGATGCGGGTCGCGGCCGGTAGCGGTCAGATAGTCGATGGTGGAGCGGGTGACCGGGAAGAAGCCACAGGTCGCGCCGTACTCGGGGGCCATGTTGGCGATGGTCGCCTGGTCCTCGATGGTCATCCTGGCGAGGCCGGGGCCGTAGAACTCGACGAACTTGCCCACCACGCCCTTCTTGCGCAGCATCTGGGTGACGGTCAGCACCAGGTCGGTGGCGGTCGCGCCTTCCGGCATGGCGCCCTCCAGCTTGAAGCCGATGACCTCGGGGATCAGCATCGGGATCGGCTGGCCCAGCATGGCCGCTTCCGCCTCGATGCCGCCTACGCCCCAGCCCAGGACCGACAGGCCGTTGACCATGGTCGTGTGGCTGTCGGTGCCGACCACTGTGTCCGGGTAGGCCACCGCATGGCCGGCGTCTTCGTTCACCCAGACGGTCTGGGCCAGGTACTCAAGATTGACCTGGTGGCAAATCCCGGTGCCGGGCGGCACCACGCGGAAATTGTTGAAGGCCGAGGAGCCCCAGCGCAGGAAGCGGTAGCGCTCCATGTTGCGCTCATACTCCCGCTCGACGTTCTCGCCGAAGGCCTTGGCGGTGCCGAAATAGTCGACCATCACCGAGTGGTCGATGACCAGGTCCACCGGGTTCAGTGGATTGATCTTCTCGGGGTTGGCGCCCAGGTGGGTCATCGCATCGCGCATGGCGGCCAGGTCGACGACCGCCGGAACACCCGTGAAGTCCTGCATCAGCACGCGGGTGGGGCGGAAGCTGATCTCGTGCTCGACCTGGCCCTTGTTGTCGAGCCAGGCGGCGATGGCGCGGATGTCGTCCTCGCCGACGCTCTTGCCGTCCTCGTTGCGCAGCAGGTTCTCGAGCAGCACCTTCATGGAGATCGGCAGATTGGAGATGCCGGAAAGTCCGGCTTCCTCGGCGGCGCGAAGGCTGTAGTAAGCGTAGGTCTTATCGCCCACCACGAGTTCGCGGCGGGTTTTCAGGCTGTCGACTGACGCCATTTGGGGAGATCCTCTCTCTGTTCCCGGCCGCATCACGCCCACCTCGGAGATCGCGCGCTTCGATGAACGGACACACAGCGTCCGAACCCGCGCGGCGAGGGCCCCCCGAGGCGACGGCGGCCGCGGGCTTCATAGACCCACGTGTGTTACGCGTCCATGCACGCGCACGGTTGAGCTTATTCGCGTCATGATCGCCGCCTTGGAGCTGCGCGACATCGCGGTTCGCCGGGGCGGCCGCAGCCTGTTTTCCGGCCTGTCGCTCTGTCTCGCGGCCGGCGAAGCCTGTGCGCTCACCGGGGCCAACGGGGCGGGCAAGACCAGCCTGTTGCGCGCCGTCGCCGGCCTGGTCCCGCTCGAGGACGGCGAAATCGGCTTCGGCGACGTGGAAGCGGACGAGGCAAGGGGCGGCGGCCTGCACCTGATCGGCCACCAGGATGGATTGAAGCCCGCGCGGACCACGGCCGAAGAGCTCAATTTCTGGAGCATCTGGAGCGGCGGCGACACCGCGTCGGCCCAGGCCGCCGCCGAAGCGCTGGACCTCACGGGACTGCTCGGCCTGGAAGTCCGCCGGCTGTCGGCGGGCCAGCGCCGCCGCCTGGCGTTGGCCCGCCTGCTGGCCGCGCCGCGCAGCCTGTGGCTGCTCGATGAGCCCTTGAGTCCCCTGGACGCCGGCTGGCGCGCGCGGTTCGGGGCGATGATGCAGGCGCATCTGGCCGGCGGCGGCCTGATCCTGGCGGCGGTGCACGACCCCCTGCCGATCGCCGCGCGCAGCCTGGAGATCGGCGCATGAGCCGGTTGGGGGCGCTCCTCGCTCGCGAGACGGCGCTGGCCTGGGGACGCGGCGGGGGACCGCTGGTGACCCTGGGCTTCTACGCCGGCGTCGCCACCCTGCTGCCGCTGGCCATCGGACCCGAGCCGGCGCGGCTGGCCGCCATCGCGCCCGGCGCGGCCTGGGTTGGCCTGGCGCTGGCCAGCCTGCTCTCCTTGGACCGCCTGTTCGAGCGCGACTACGAGGACGGCGCCCTGGATCACCTGGCGTTGTCGCCCACGCCGCTGGAGCTGACCTGCGCGGTGAAGTGCCTCGCCCAATGGCTGGCCACCGGCGCACCGCTGGCGCTGGCCGCGCCGGTCGCCGCCATAGCCTTGGGCGCCCCGCTGAGCCTCGCGCCGCTGGTGTTCGTCTGCGCCCTGATCGGGGGCCTGGCCTTCGCCTTCACCGGTGGGATCGGCGCGGCGCTCAGCCTTGGCGCCCGGCGCGGCGGCCTGCTGACCGCGGTGATCGTCCTGCCGCTCTTCGTGCCGCCGGTGATCTTCGGCGGCGGGGCGTTAGCGAGCTATCTCAGCGGCCTGCCCTGGACCTCCGGCCTGGTCCTGCTTGGCGCCTATGCCACGGCCTTCGTGGCCCTGGGTCCGCTGTTCATGGCCGCCGCCTGCCGCAACGCGCTGTCCTGAAGGCTAACCCCCCGCCGACATTACCAAAGCTTCATTTCGCATGCCGCCGTTTCGCCAATTTCTATGACAAGGTTCAAGCTCGACCTTTGACCAGGAGACCGCGATGACGCGTCCGTTGACCACCTACCTCGCGGGGGCGGCGTTCGCCCTCGTTGCCGCCGCTGGCGCCGCGGCCTTCGCCCAGCCGCCTGTCCCGCCGACGCCTGACGTCGGCGACCATCACCCGATGCGCGAAGAGCGCCGCGTAATGATCCGCCACGAGGGCAAGGACCAGGCCGAGCACCTGCGCACCATGCTGCAGCTGAAGCCCGCCCAGGAGGCCGCGCTCAGCGCCTATCTGGCGGCGGTGAGCCCCGAGCGTCATCACGAAAGCATCGTCGAGATGTCCGACCGCCACGACGCCAAGACCACCACCCAGCGCCTGGCCGAGATGGACGCTCACCTCAACGAGCAGACCGCCCAGGCGCACGCCCGCATCGATGCGACGCGGAAATTCTACGACCAGCTCGAACCCTCGCAGAAGAAGGTGTTCGACGAGATGCCCATGCTGATGATGGGCCCCATGGGCCCAATGATGCACGGCGGCTCGATGAAGGTGATGGTCAATATGGACGGCATGCCGCCCATACCTCCGATGCCGCCCGTTGCGCCGCGTCCCCCGGGCCCGCCACGCTCCTGATCGACGGCCATGAAGGGGGTCCGCTTGCCGGGCTTCCCTTGCCAGTCTAAGCCCGAGGCATGATCCCGGCGCCCGCCTTCCTGACCAATCCCGAGCGGTTCATGGCCTTCTCGCGTTGGGCCGCGCCGATGTTCGGGGCGATCGCCGTGGTGCTGGGCGTCGCGGGCCTGTGGCTGGGCTGGAGCGCCCCGCCGGACTATCAGCAGAGCTTCACCGTCCGGATCCTGTTCATCCACATTCCGACCGCCTGGATGAGCGAGTTCGTCTACGCCTGCCTGGCGGCAGCCAGCCTGCTCTCGCTGGTCTGGCGGCAGGTGCTGGCCGACGCCGCCGCCCAGGCCGCTGCGCCCCTGGGCGCAGGCTTCACCCTGTTGACGCTGGCCACCGGCTCGCTCTGGGGCCGGCCGGAGTGGGGCGCCTGGTGGGTCTGGGACGCGCGCCTGACCTCAGAGCTGATCCTGTTCCTGATTTACCTGGGCTACATGGCCTTGCGCGCCTCGATGGACGACGAGACCAAGGCCGCCCGCGCCGCGGCGATCCTGGGCCTGGTGGGCGCGCTCATCCTGCCGGTCATCCACTACAGCGTCTACTGGTGGAACACCCTGCACCAGGGCGCGTCGGTGTTCCGTTCCGGCGGCTCGGCCCTGGCGCCGGTGTTCTTCTGGCCGGTGATCCTGATCGTGCTGGCCTACACCTCGGCCTTCGGGTCGCTGTGGCTGGTGCGGATCAGAGGCGAGGTCTGGCGTCGCCGCGCCGAGGCCGCCGCCCTGCGCGCAGCGAGGGGCTGAGACCATGATCCATCTGGAGACCGGCAAGTACGGCTTCTACATCTGGACCGCTTACGGCCTGACGGCGGCGGTGTTCGTGGTGATGATCGTCGGCGCCATGAACCATGCGCGGCGCTGGAAGGCCCGCTTCGAAGAGCTGGCGCGCAAGTGAGCCCCCAATGAGTAGGTGGATCGCCGCGCTCCCCCTCGTCGTCCTGGCCCTGCTGGCGGCGCTGTTCGCCGGCTACGGCCTGCACCACAACCCGCAAGTCGTGCCTGAAGCTCTGGTGGGCAAGCAGGTCCCCGACGTCAGCCTGCCCAGCCTGGACGACGGGACGCTCAAGAGCATCCGCGAGACGGCCCGCGAAGGCCCGGTGCTGGTCAACTTCTTCGCCTCCTGGTGCGGCCCCTGTGAGATCGAGCATCCGGTGCTGATGCAGCTGCGGGCCAGCCACGTGCGGATCATCGGCGTCGCCTACAAGGACGCGCCAGAGAACACCAACGCCTTCCTGACTCGGCTGGGCGACCCGTTCATGGAGCGCCTGGTGGATCGCGACGGCCGCGCCGGCATCGAATTCGGCGTTTCCGGGGTGCCCGAGACTTATCTCGTGCAGCCCGACGGCAAGGTGGCGGCCAAGTACACCAACCTCAACGCGCGCGACGCCCAGGCGCTGACGGCGCGGATGTTAACCGGGCGTTGATCGACTGGGCCGCAGATTGGGCCAGCGTTAACCATAACAGACCCGAGCCACCCGTCCGTGACGCCGATCCGTCCCAACGCCTTCCCGACCCAACCCGCCACGACCTCGATCGCAGGCGCGGCGGCGGATGCTGCGCGGGTCGCGGCGCAGCGCGCCTTCTTCGACGCGGCCATGGGCCGCGCCGGCGCCCCAGCCGCTCCGGCGGCCCCGTCGGCGCCCCGGACTCAGCTGTTCACGCCCCAGGCGGCGCCGGTCCAGCGGGCCGAATTGCGCCCCGCCGCGATCCCCTCTGAGCCGCCGGCCAAGCTTCTGCGGCCTGGCTCCCTGCTCGACATTCGCGTCTGACGCGAAGCGACCTCGGCCTTAAGGCCTTAATACTAATTAACTTTCCGAATCGGGAACGCCGGCTGGATATCGGTGTTAAGCCAGCATGGAGCCGAGGGAACAGCGAATCTACGAGGAGGCCGTCGCGCTCTGGCGCGAGGTGTTCCACGAGCCGCCTCCGTTGCGGACCGACGGGACCACGATGCTCGAAATCATTATGCGATGCGCTGGACCACCGCCCTATGAGCGGCTGCACTCGCCGCACCTGCGCCCTTCAACCATCGTCGGACCCGCTCAGCCCAAGGACGACGCGCACCTGGGCTAGAGCGCGTCAGGGTCAAGTGGAAGCCGGTTGACCCGTCCGACGCGCTCTAAATGTTTGAAGATAGACCCTTCTTCTTCGCCTTCTTGCCCTTGTGGCCCTTGCCGGCCTTCGGCGGCTTGGCGGCTTTCTCTTTCGGAGCCTTCGGTTTGGCCTTCGCCACGGGAGCCTCGGATGACCCGGCCAGGTCATGCAGCAGGCCGACGAAGGCCGCACGCCGGCCGCCGCCGGAAATCAGCTTCATCAGGCGCGCATCCGCCGCCGCCATCTTCGGCCGCGCCTCGGTCAGCGCCGCCCGTCCGACCTCGGTCAGGCGCACCGCATTGGCGCGGGCGTCGACGTTGGACCGTTCACGCTCCAGAAGACCCTTGCCGATCATCCGCCGGGCCATGTCGGCGAGCGTTGAGCGGTCGATGCCGGTGATCCGCACAAGGTCCGCCTGGGTCGCGCCCTCGCGTTCGTCGGCGGCGGCCAGGACCGCGAACTGGCGCTGGGTGATCCCGCCTTCGCCGAACTCCTCGACATAGATGTCCAGGGCGCGCTGCAGCGCGCGATGCAGAAGGTGGCTTGGCGACTGTTCGAGGGCGGCTATGCCGCCCTTAGCGCCTGACTTGCCCTTGGCCATCGGTCGTTCCCCCGCGAGGCTCGTCAGCGTCACTAGAGTAAGAATGCGTCAGATTGATTGCAGACGCTCCGTGGGCGGTTGAGCGCGCGCCCTAAGGCGCGTCCGCCGGCGGCTTTGCCTCCTCGGCGTCATCGTCTGGCATATGTTTCATCATCAGCGGCGCCTGGCTCATGGCGAACAGGAAGATCAGCACGACAACGCCGGGGAACTTGAAGAAGGCCCAGACGACCGTGCTCTGGGTGCGCCAGACCGCCTCGTTCGCCGCCGCGATGGCGAAGAAGAACAGGGCGTAGCGCAGGGTGAGCGTGCGGACCACCGGTTCGGGCAGATGGAAGGCGTCGCCCATCATCGCCTTCAGAGGATTCTTGCCGCGCAAATGGCCGGTGATCAGGAACAGGCCGAAAGCGCAGTAGAGAATGGTCGGCTTGATCTTGATGAAGCGAGCGTCGTGGAAAAAGACGGTGAGGCCGCCGAAGATCAGTCCAAGAACCGCTGTCACCAACGGCATCGGCGCCACACGTCGTTCCCAGATCAGACCCACACCCAACGCCAGAACCGAAGCGCCGACGATCGTCCAGCTGGCGGCGATCGCGCTCTCGTCGTCGCTGTGGTGGCTGAGCTTCATCGCGACCAGGGTGATCAGGAAGACCGCCAGGCCCGCGTAGTTCACGAACCAATGCACCCACGTCGGCGCCTTGCGGTGCGGGAGGTACGGATCGTCGCTCATCGGCCGGTTTCCTCGAGACCCACCAGGGACCGGGCGAAGGCCCGCGCGTTGAACGGCTGCAAATCCTCGATCCCTTCGCCCACGCCCACCAGCTTGATGGGGCTGTCCGAGGCCTGAGCGACCGGCACCAGCACACCGCCGCGGGCGGTGCCGTCCAGCTTGGTCATCACGATGCCGGAAACCCCGATCTGGTTGCCGAAGATGTTCTCCTGGGCCAGCGCATTGCGCCCGACTGTGGCGTCCAGCACCAGCAGGGTCTCGTGCGGGGCCTCCGGATCGACCTTCTTCACCACGCGGATGATCTTCAAGAGCTCGTCCATCAGCCCCTGCTTGTTCTGCAAACGCCCTGCGGTGTCGATCAGCACGACGTCATAGTTCTGGGCCCGGGCGCGTTCGACGGCGTCGAAGGCCAGGCCCGCGGCGTCGGAGTTCATCGGCCGCGACATGAAGTCGGCGCCCGCGCGTTCGGCCCAGACCTTCAGTTGCTCTACCGCCGCGGCGCGGAAGGTGTCGCCGGCCACCACCAGCACCTTGGCGCCCTTGCCCGTCAGGTCGGCGGCGATCTTGCCCAGGGTCGTGGTCTTGCCCGAGCCGTTCACCCCGATGAACAGCACGATGTAGGGCCGGGGCCCGGAGAGCGCGTCGAAGGTCCCTTCGCGGCCCGAAAGCTCCTCGCCGATGGCCGCGGCCAACGCTTCCTTGATCTCGGTCTCGTCGACGTCCTTGCCGAACTTCTCGTCGGAGAAACGCTGGGTGATGCGGGCGGCGGAATGCGGGCCGAGGTCAGCCTCGATCAGCATCTCCTCCAGCTCGTCGAGCTTGGCCTGGTCGAGGGGCTCCTTGGCGACGAAGACCTGGGTGATCTGCTCGCCGATCTGTTTCGACGAACGCGTCAGGCCTTCGGTCAGTCGCGCGAACCAGCCGCGTTTGGGTTCGGTCATGCCCCGGCTTCTAGCGGGCCACTTGCGCGGCGTCACGCGCCCTTCCAGGGTGCGTCGCCATGGACCGACTCACGGCCACGCTTGCGGTGCTCGACTATGCGGCGGTCGCGGTGTTCGGCGCGACCGGGGCGCTGGCGGCCGCGCGGCGCAAGCACGACATCGTCACCTTCGGCTTCTTTGCAGCGATCACTGGGGTCGGCGGCGGCACCCTGCGCGACCTGCTGATCGGGGCGCCGGTGTTCTGGGTGGGCAAGCCCGGCTATGTGATCGTCTGCCTGGGCGCGGCGGCGGCGGTGTGGATCGTCGGCCCACGCCGGTTCCGCGGCCACACCCTGACCTGGCTCGACGCCATCGGCATGGCCGCCTACGCTGTGGTCGGCGCGCTGAAGGCCACGTCCCTGGGCGTGCCGCCGTTCTCCGCCGTGGTCATGGGCGTGCTGACGGCCACCTTCGGCGGCGTGATCCGCGACGTACTGGCCCACGAACCGTCGGTGCTGCTGCAACGCGAGCTGTACGTGACACCGGCGCTGGTCGGGGCGGCGACGTTCGTGATCCTGGGACTGGTCGGAACGCCGACCACGCCGGCGGGGATCGCGGGGTTCGTGGCGGCGCTCAGTTTGCGGAGCGGGGCGATCCTGTGGAAATGGTCGCTACCGGGCTTTGGCGGGCCGCTCGACGACGACGGCTAGGCCGGCGCTATTCGGCCGCTTCGAGAACCGCCGTCTTCGCCATGACGCGCTTGCCGTCGTGGCCGGTCACCCGCAGCGCCACGATGCGCCCGACCTCGGCCTCCCCCTCAAACGCGATCTCGGTGAAATCCTCTGCGCGCGCCACGCCGCTACGCTCGACGAGACCCATCAGCGTGCGCCCCAGCTGGCGCTGCAGGTGTCGCGCCAAGGCCGCCTCGCCCGCGGCCCGCAGGCGCGCCGCGCGGGCCTTCACATCCGTCCGCGCCACGGCCGGCATGCGCGCAGCCGGCGTGCCCGGACGAGGGCTGTAGGGGAAGACGTGCAGGAAGGAGAGACCTGCCTCTTCCACCAGCGACAGCGTGTTCTCGAACATCGCCTCGGTCTCAGTCGGGAAGCCGGCGATCAGGTCGGCGCCGAAGGCGGTATCCGGGCGCACGGCGCGTACGGAGGCCACCAGCTTCAGCGCGTCGGCGCGGCTGTGCCGGCGCTTCATCCGCTTGAGGATCATGTCGTCGCCGGCCTGCAGCGACAGGTGCAGATAGGGCATCAGGCGCGGCTCGGCAGCCAGGCAGGCCATCAGGTCCGGGTCGATCTCGGCGGCGTCGATGGACGACAGCCTTAAGCGAGGCAGCTCCGGGACCAGCTTCAGGATCCGCGCCACCAGCTGGCCCAGCGTGGGCGCGCCGGGCAGATCGGCGCCCCAGCTGGTCACGTCGACGCCGGTCAGCACCACTTCGCGGTAGCCCTGGGCGGCCAGGCGCTTGACCTGCGCCACCACCTCGCCGGCCGCCGCCGAGCGCGAGTTCCCGCGGCCGTAGGGAATGATGCAGAAGGTGCAGCGGTGATCGCAGCCGTTCTGCACCTCGACGTAGGCGCGGGCCCGATCCTTGAGACCGTCGATCAGGTGACCGGCGGTCTCGCGCACGCTCATGATGTCGTTGACCCGCACCCGGCCGAGCTCCGGCTGCGGCAGGTAGGCGCCGGGCGCGGACTTCTCGGCGTTGCCCAGCACGAGGTCCACCTCGGGCATGGCGGCGAAGGCGGCCGGGTCGATCTGGGCCGCGCAGCCAGTGACGATCAGCCTCACGCCCGGCCGCTCGCGCCGCGCCTTGCGGATCGCCTGGCGCGCCTGGCGCACGGCCTCGCCGGTCACCGCGCAGGTGTTGAAGACGATGGCGTCGGAGAGGCCGTCAGCCGCCGCCCGCTTGCGGATGATCTCGCTCTCATAGGCGTTCAGCCGGCAGCCGAACGTCACGACGTCCACGTCGGAGGCGATGACATCGCTCATGGCAGCTCGCCCGCGAAGTCGACGGCGGCCGGGCCGGTCATGATCACGTGGTCGTCGTCGCGCCATTCGATCAAGAGTTCGCCGCCGTCCAGGACGAGTACGGCCGTGCGGTCCGTCAGGTCGCGACGCGCCGCGGCGACCAGGGCCGCGCAGGCGCCGGTGCCGCAGGCCTGGGTCAGGCCTGCGCCGCGCTCCCAGACCCTCAGCCGGATGCGCCCGCGGTCGATGATTTGCGCGAAGCCGACGTTCACGGCGTCCGGGAACAGCGGGTGGCGCTCGACCATCGGACCGGCCACCTTGATCGGTGCGGCGTCCACGTCGGCCACGAAGAACACCACGTGTGGATTGCCCATGGAGACGCACCCCGGCGCCGTGGCCAGGGTGGCGTCTTCATAGAGCGTCATGTCCAGGGCGCGGGTGTCCTGCTCGCGCGCCAGGGGGATGTCGCGCCAGTCCAGGCCGGGCTTGCCCATGTCGACGCTGACCAGCCGCTCGCCGGCGCGGCTGGCGTAGAGCTTGCCGGCCTTGGTCTCGATCACCGCCTGGTCCTGGCCCGACGCCTGCATGAGGAGCCAGCCCACGCAGCGCGTGCCATTGCCGCAGGCGGCGACCTCCTCTCCGTCGGAGTTCCAGAACCGCACGCGCGCGTCGACGCCCTCGCCGGGCGTCGGCGGCTCCAGCACGATCAGCTGGTCGCAGCCGATGCCGCTCGTCCGGTCAGCGATGGCGCGCACTTGCTCGGCCGTCGGCTGGAACGGCGCGCTGCGGGCCTCGACCACGACGAAGTCGTTGCCAAGCCCGTTCATCTTCAGGAACGGACGGCTCATGGGTGCGGACATATAGGCGAAGAGGCCCAGCTACGCACGCCGGGCGTTTCTCCCCCGAAACACCTATGGGCGAGACAGGTCCGTTTCGCGCCGGTTAGAACTGCGCGCATGAAAGCTCTACTGCCGGCCCTCGCGGCCCTGGCTTCGGCCGCCGCCTTCACTCCGTCCCTCGCCCAGACCCCCGCGGCGCCCGCCGCCACGGCGACCTCGGACGATCCGTTCATCTGGCTCGAGGACATCGACGCCCCGCGCTCCATGGCCTGGGTCGAGGGCCAGAACGCCAAGACCCACGTGCGGCTGGAGGAAGATCCGCGCTACGAGACCTTCCGCCAGCAGGCGCTGAAGATCTTCACCGCCCAGGACCGCATCCCCCTGCCGCGCTTCCGCGCCGGCGGCGTGGACAATTTCTGGCAGGACGGGACCCACATCCACGGTGTCTGGCGCCACACGACGCTGGCCTCCTACAAGACCGCCGCCCCGCAGTGGCAGACCCTGCTCGACCTCGACGCCCTGTCAAAGGCCGAGGGCAAGAACTGGATCTGGAAAGGGGCCGACTGCCTGAAGCCGGCCCAGACGCTCTGTCTCGTCCACCTCTCCAACGGCGGCAGCGACGCCGTCGAGGACCGCGAGTTCGACACCACGACCGGCAAGTTCGTCGAGGGCGGCTTCAAGTTCGCCAACGCCAAGCAGAACATCCGCTGGATCGACCACGACACCCTGATCGTCGCCCGGCCCTGGACGCCGGACGAGGTCACCAAGTCCGGCTACCCCTACGTCGTGAAGATCGTGAAGCGCGGCGCAGGACCGCGCGAGGTGTTCCGCGGCGCCAAGACCGACGTGCAGGACGGCGGCATCGTGCTGGAGGGCGAGCACGGCGCCGACGCCGTCCTCGTCACGCACGGCATGACCTTCTACCAGCGCGAGTTCAGCCTGCTCGGCGACAAGGGCGTCACCCTGATCCCGCTGCCGAAGAAGGCCGAGCTCTCCACCTACGTCGACGGCCAGGTGGTGTTCACGATCAAGGAGGCCTGGAAGACCTTCGCCGCGGGCGACGTGATCTCCTTCGACCTCGCCGACCTGAAGCGCGACCCGGCGACCGCCAAGGCCCAGCTGGTGTTCCATCCGGGCCCGCACAACGCGGTCGACCGGGTGTCCTCATCGAAGGATCGCCTGGCCATCGTGCTCCTGGAAGACGTCAAGGGCGCGGTCGATGTCTATGACCACAAGGCCGGCGTCTGGCTGCCCAAGCGAGTGAAGCTGCCGGCCAACGCCAACATCAACCTGGTCAGCGCGTCCGAGGACGACAACCAGATCTTCTTCACCGCCGAGGGCTTCCTCGACCCGACCTCGCTGTGGCTGGCCGACGCCGACAGCGGTGTCGCCGCCAAGGTGAAGCAACTACCGCCTCAGTTCGACGCCTCGAAGGACGTGGTCGACCAGCACTGGGCGGTCTCCACCGACGGGACCAAAATCCCGTACTTCGTGGTCCACCGGAAGGACATGAAGCTAGACGGCTCCACGCCTACCCAAATGTTCGGCTATGGCGGCTTCGAGCTGTCGGAGCCGCCAGTCTATATCGCCCAGATGGGCAAGCTGTGGCTGGAGCGCGGCGGCGCCTATGTGATCGCCAACATTCGCGGCGGCGGCGAGTTCGGGCCGGCCTGGCACGAGGCCGTGCTGCGCGAAAAGCGCCAGCTGGCCTTCGACGACTTCGCCTCGGTGGCCCGCGACCTGGAGGCGCGAAAGATCACCTCGCCGCGGCGCCTGGGCATCTATGCCCGCTCCAACGGTGGGATCCTGACGACCGTGTCGATGACCCAGCATCCGGAGCTGTTCAACGCCATCGTTATCGAAAGCCCACTGATCGACATGCTGCGCTACAATCACCTGTCGGCCGGCGCGTCCTGGATGGCGGAGTACGGCGACCCGGACGTTCCCGCTGACCGCGCCTTCATCGCCAAATATTCCGGCTATCAGAACCTGAAGGCCGGGGTGAAATATCCCGAGCCCTACATCACCACCAACACGCGGGACGACCGGGTGCACCCGGGACATCCGCGCAAGTTCGCCGCGAAGATGGAGTCGATGGGCCTGCCCTATCTCTATTACGAGCAGACCTTCGGCGGACACGCCAACGACGCCGATCCGCAGCTCAACGCCACCCGCTGGGCCAGGCACTATGTATACCTGTCCCAGAAGCTGATGGACTGAGCTTCCCAGATGCTCCCCTCAGGGGGAGCTGTCAGCGAAGACTGACTGAGGGGGTTTCCTCCCCGGCGCTGAGGATGTCGTCCGCCGCGGACTCTGCGGCGGAAACCCCCTCCGTCTCGCGGCTTCGCCGCGATCCACCTCCCCCTCAATCGCGCTCTGCGCTGGGGGAGGATCTAACAAGATCTAGACCTTCTCGATCGCCGAGGCGGCTTCGTCGATCAGGGCGATGACCCGGTCGATCTCGGCCTGGGCGATGGGACGCCGAGCGAGGCGCTGCATCAGGGCGGTGTGCAGATTGGCCATGGCGCGGGCAATCCGGGGCCGGGTGGAGTCGGACCCTTCGGCGGCTTGCGCCATGCGGCCGAAGACGGCGTCAACGCCGGCCTGGTTTTCCGCGAGCGCGGCGCGGCCCTCGTCGGTCGCTTCATAGAGCTTGCGGCCGGCTTCGCTGTCGACCGGACGGATGAAGCCTTCGTCTTCCAGCAGCGACAGGGTCGGGTAGATCACGCCGGGGCTGGGACGATAGGCGCCGCCCGTGCGGTCTTCCAGTTCCTTGATCAGCTCGTAGCCGTGGCGCGGCTGCTCGGCGATCAGCGCCAGGACGATGAAGCGCAGGTCGCCGTGTTCCAGGAACCGGCCGACCCGGCCCCCGCGGTGATGTTCGCGATGTCCCCGGCCGCCCATGTGGCCGCCCCAGGGATGACGGCTGCGGTGTTCGTCGCGGCCGCCGTGAAAGTGATGGTGTCTGTGCATATCGAAAACCCCCTCCTTTGGTGGGGCGATATCGATATATCTAAACCGCATCGGACTTGCAAGTGTATTTCGATATGTCTGAATTCGTCTATTCGCGGAGCACCTCGGCCAGCAGGCGGCCCTCGGCGGCGCGGTTGGAGCCGGCTCGCCAGGCGACGACGATCTCGCGGCTGGCGTGGCCCGGCGCGATGGGCCGCACCGCGACGCTGGCCGGATCGGTCAGGCCGGCGTTGATCGCCATGGCCGGCAGGAAGGTGACGCCGAGGCCAGAGGAGACCATCTGCACCAGGGTCGGCAGCGAGGTGGCGGCGAAGGCCTCCTCGCCGGACGCCACCTTCGGCGGCTTCAGCCCGCAGGCGGCCATGGCGTGGTCGCGCAGGCAGTGGCCGTCTTCCAGCAGGATGATGTCTTCCCGCTCCAGGTCGTCGGGGTCCGCCGACTTCAGCTTGGCCAGCGGATGGTCGGCCGGCATGGCGGCGAGCAGTTCGTCGTCGGAGACATGCGCCCAGTTGAGGCCGTGCATGTCGAAGGGCAACGCGATCAGGGCCGCGTCCAACTGGCCCGCCTTCAACGAGGCGATCAGCCGTTGTGTCAGGTCCTCGCGCAGGAACAGCCGCAGCTTGGGGAACCGCGCCCGCAGCAACGGCAAGGCGCGGGGCAGCAGGAAGGGCGCCACCGTCGGGATCACGCCCAGGCGGAAGCGGCCGGTCAGGGGCTGGCCCGCGTTCTTGGCCGACTCCACCAGCTCTTCGGCCTCGTTGAGGATCACGGTCGCGCGCCGCAGCGCCTCTTCGCCGACCGCGGTGAGGATCACACCCGAACGGGCGCGATCGACTACCGGGGCGCCCAGGGTCCGCTCCAGCTCCTGGATGCCGGAGGAGAGCGTCGGTTGGGTGACGTGCGCAGCCTCGGCGGCGCGCACGAAGCTGCCCTGTTCAGCGAGGAGCTTCAGGTACTGGAGTTGGCGGAGGGTGGGGAGCATGGCGCATATATAGGCGTGCTCTATCGAAATTCCATAGGCAATCGATTGGCTATTGATCGGCCGCCGCCCTATCTCAGCTCCATCGCCGCGGGACAACTGGAGCCGCGCCAGAATTCAGATGGAGATCAATATGTTGACTGTCGGCCAGACCCTGCCGGACTTCAAGATCACGGGCGTGAAGCCGGGCTTCATGCGCCACGAGCAGGACGGCGAGAGCGCCTTCGAGGCCCTGACCCCGGAAAGCTTCCCGGGCCAGTGGAAGGTCATCTTCTTCTACCCCAAGGATTTCACCTTCGTCTGCCCGACGGAGATCGCAGAATTCGCCCGCCTGAACCCGCAGTTCGCCGAGCGCGACGCGGTCGTCCTGGGAGGATCCACCGACAACGAGCACTCCAAGCTCGGCTGGCGCCGTGAGCATCCGGACCTGCACAACCTGCCGATCTGGAACTTCGCGGATAGCTCCGGCAAGTTCGCCCGCGCTCTGGGCGTGCTGAACGAGGACGAGGGCGTCGCCTATCGCGCCACCTTCGTGGTCGATCCGGACAACGTGATCCAGCACGTCTACGTCACCAACCTGAACGTCGGCCGCAACCCGCAGGACACGCTGCGCGTGCTCGACGCCCTGCAGACCGACGAACTCTGCCCCTGCAACCGCGCGGTGGGCGGCGACACCCTGAAGGCTGCGTAACCCGCGCCTTCAGGCCGTCCGGGCGGGAGCTTCCCCCGTCCCCGCTCCCGCCCGGACACCCCTTTTTTTCCGACTTGGAGACTCACCATGTCCCTCAATGCCCTGCGCGAGACCCTGCCGGCCTACGCCAAGGACCTCAGCCTGAACCTCTCAAGCCTGGCCGGTGAGACCCTGCTCAACGACCAGCAAAAGTGGGGCGCCTTCGTCGCCTCGGCCCACGCCGCCGGCGCGCTGCCGGTCATCAAGGCCGTGGAAGCCGCCGCCACCGACGCGGGCCTCAGCCCCGAAGCCCTCACCGCCGCCAAGGCGGCTGCGGCGATCATGAGCATGAACAATGTCTACTACCGCGCCACCCACCTGCTCACGAACAAGGAGTACGCGACCCTTCCGGCTCGCTTGAGGATGAATGTCCTCGCCAATCCCGGCGTCGAGAAGGCCGACTTCGAACTCTGGTCGACGGCGGTCTCGGCGGTCAACGGCTGCGGCATGTGCCTCGACGCCCACGAGGCTGAGCTGAAGAAGCACGGCGTCACCGCCCAGCAGATCCAGACGGCGCTCCGCATCGCCGCGGTGGTCAACGCGGTCAGCCAGGTCGTCGCCGGAGAGGCCGCGCTGGCGGCCTAATCCGGCTTTCCGGTCTCGACTGATTTCTTGAGCCGCGCGAGCTGCTCGCCCAGCACCCGGTCGACCGGCGCCGCGAAGGTTTCGCTGAGCCCGCCTTTGGCGTAGCCGCCGACGTCGTAGGTCATCACGACGTCGGTGCCGGCGCCGGCGGGCTTGAGCGTCACCACCATGCTCCCAGTGGCGCCTGTCAGCTGCAACGGACCCAGCGCCCCGGCCATCCGCAGCTGCGTCGCCCCGTCGGCATAGACGATCATCATGTGCCGCACGGCGCCGCGCTTGAGCCGCTCGCAGAAGCAGCCGGACGGATCGAAGTAGAGGTTCTTGGCGTCGTGCGACCAGGTGTGGTCGGAGCTCCACCAATGCTCCGGCCGCATCAGGGCGTCCCAGACCTTGCCCGGCGCCGCGGCGACCGTGGCCCGTTCAGTCACCTCGAACCCGGCGGCGGACCTGTCGGTGACTTCGGCGCGGGCCGAGCCCGCCAACAGGGCGCACCCTGCGGCCATGATGATCAGCCTGCGCATCGGAAGTTCCCTTCTAAGCCGGCTCGAAGCTTAGAGCCGATCCCCAGAAAGCTTCAACCAGCCCGGACTGCGCGCCCGGCCGCCCGGTGGTCAGGAACCGCCGCGCGCCCGTCTGACCGGCGTCGAACTCCGGATGCCGCTCCAGATAGCGCGCCAGCGCATCGGCGGTGGCCTGCGGCTGGTGGATGAGCGGCGTGCCGGGCGGCAAGGCGTCGCGGAACAGATCGGCTGTGATCTCATAGTGCGTGCAGCCCAGGATCGCCCGGTCCGGCGGCCGTCCGATCCGGGTGGCGATCGCCTGCACATGACCCGCGATATCGGCGGCGAGGTCCTCGCGCGCGGCCCCCCGCTCGATCAAGGCCGCCAGGTTCCGGCACGGCTGGGAGAAGACCGCGACGTCATCGCGGCGCTTGTCGATCTCGATCTCATAGACCCGGGAATTGGCCGTCGCCGGGGTGGAGAACACCGCCAGGACGTCGAGTTTCTCGACCTTGTCGCCGCGGGGTTCGAGCTCATGCTCCCAGGGCAGGCCGGTGGCCGCCTCGATGGTCGGCACAATGATCCCCAGCACATTCACCGGGCGGCCCAGCTCGCGCCGGTAGCCCGGCAGCCAGGTCTGCTGCAGGCGGCGCAGCGCGATGCCCGAGGCGGTGTTGCAAGCCAGGACCACCAGGCTGCAACCCTGCGCAAACAGCCGCTCGCAGCCGGCCCGCGTCAGGTCGACGATCTCCTCGCCGGGACGGCCGCCGTAGGGGGTCTTGGCCTGGTCGGCCAGGTAGATGAAGTCGGCCTGCGGGAACCGCTCGACCAGCGTGCGGTGGACGCTCAAGCCCCCTATGCCGGAATCGAAAACGCCGATGGCCATGGCCCGGTGTTAGCCGCCGACCCGGCCCTCGTCCACGCCGAGACGGGTGTTCATTGGCGCGATCACGTTTTTTGTTTCAAGTTGACACTGGTGTCAGCGCGACCCATATGCGCCATCCGAACAAACAAACTTAACGGCCGGACCTCCGGCGTCGGCGCATTGCGCCGGCGGCGTTCACCCCTTGTCGTTTCTTTTCGCCGGACCCAGACCGCCATGCCCGCCCTTCCCGCCTTCGACCTTGAGTCGACGCCGACCGTCGCGTTGGAGGTCGATGTCCAGACCGCGCTTGCCTTGTCACGCGCCACCACCCGCGCCGTCATCGCCATCTCGCCCAAGGCTCACCGCGCCATGATGGACGCCCTGGGCGTCGAAGCCGCGGTGCAGGAGGCGCAAGGCGGACCGGTCGCCGAGCTGGTCGCCTCCCTGATCAAAGGCCACCTCGACCAGCTGAAGTGAGTTCGCAGGCGCCCCCTCGCCGGCCCATGCGGGTCAACCTGGAGGCCCGCGCGGCGCTCGCCGGGCAGAGGCGCGCCCGCACCCGCGACCGCCTGCTGATCGCCGCCGAGGCGGTGATCGCCGAGAAGGGGCTGCACGGCGGTTCCATCGAGGAGTTCGCCCGCGCCGCCGGTGTCTCCCGCGGCACCTTCTACAACTACTTCCCCACCACCACCGACCTGATCAGCGCCCTGAACCGACGTGTGGCGCGAGATATGGCCGGGCTGCTGGCGGAGATCGTCAAGCGTCCCGCCGACCCGGCCGCCCGCCTGGCGGCCAGCCTGCACACCATGCTTGCCGCCTACCACGCAGACCCCCTCCGCGGCTGGGTGGCCCTGCAACTCGCCAGTACATCGGCCCCGCGGGTCAGCGCCTACGAAGAGGTCTTTGCCACGCTCTATCGCGAGGGCGTGGCGCGTGGCCAGTTCCGCGATGTCGACTTGGTCGCTGCCGTGACCCTGTGCTTCGGAACCCTCCGCATGGCCCTGCGCGATGTGGCCGCCGGGGAACCGGCCGCCCAGCCGGAGGAGCTGGTCGCGATGTTGCTGACGGCCTACGGCTTGCCCTTCGAAGCCGCTTTGGCGATCAGCTGCGAGCAATGCGCCGCCGCCAAGCGCGGCCAGGCGCGGGACGCCCTTCCACTCGCCTCGCTCGCCAGCTAAGCCACTAGCCACGTAACGGCTTGGGGGCGGATCGTGACCATGCTGGACATCCTGGATCGCCGCCGCCTGATGTTAGGCTCGGCGGGCCTCGGGCTCCTTGGGCTTGGAGGTTGTGCGACCACGACGGTCGGCGCCCCGGCGCCCGAGGCGAGCCTCGTCCCCTACGCCGATCGCCGCCCGCCGATCGCGCCGGTGCATGCCCGGATGGACCGCCTGTTCGACATCACGGTCTGTCTGCGCCCGTTCCGCGCCCAGGGCCCGCGGCTCGACGCCGAGCTGGTGGGCGATGCGCTGGTGGTGCACAATTACGGCCACGGCGGCTCGGGCTGGTCGCTGTCCTGGGGCTCCGGGACGATGGCGGTCCGCAAGGCCATGGCGAACAGCCCGAAGGAGATCGCCGTCGTCGGCTGCGGCGCCATCGGCCTGTCGTCGGCGATCCTCGCCCAGGAGGCCGGCGCCAAGGTCACCATCTACGCCAGGGACATGCTGCCCGACGCCCGCTCGGCGCGGGCCACCGGCAGCTGGACGCCGGACAGCCGCATCGCGCTCGCCGACAAGGCCGGGCCGCAGTTCGCGATCCAGTGGGAGGAGATGGCGCGCATCTCCTTCAAGCGCTTCCGCCGCTACCTCGGCCTGGCGGATAGTCCGGTGGAGTGGTCCGACCGCTACTTCCTCTCCGATCCTCCATCCGATCCGTCCCTGCCGCCGACCGGCCCGGCCCTCGAGTTCGCCTACTATTCCGACCGCATCCGCGACATCACGCCCCGCCCCGAGATACTGCCCGCCGGCGCGACACCGTTCCCCGGCGCCAACGTGCGGCGCACCTCGTCCATGCAGTTCAACGTCGCCGACTACGGCCACACCCTGATGGCCGACTTCCTGGCCATGGGCGGCCATATCGAGCACCGCGAATTCCAAAGCCTGGCCGACCTGGCGACGCTGAAGGAGAAGGTCGTCATCAACTGCCCGGGCTATGGCGCCCGCGCACTCTGCCGCGACGAGAGCATCACGCCCGTGCGCGGCCAGATCGCCTGGCTGATCCCGCAGCCGGAGGTGAACTACGGCGTCTTCTACAAGAACGTCAGCATGCTCTCGCGGCGCGACGGCATCGTGGTCCAGGCGCTGTGGGGCGGCGACATGTTCGGCTACGGCAACGACCACGAGGTGATCGACCAGGCCGAGGCCGCGAAGGCCGTGACGACCCTCGCCGAGCTCTACGGGCGGATGAAGGGCTGATCTCCGCCTAGTCGAACAGCGACGGCTGCGGCGCCTCGGACGCTTTCGCCCGCGCGGACTTGGGCGGCGCGGGCTCCAGCACCCTGGCGCCCTCGATGGCCAGCAGCTTGACCTTGGTGTTGATCCCGCCGCGTGCCGAGAAGCCGCCGAGCTTGCCGCCGGCCGCGGTCACCCGATGGCAGGGCACCACGATCGGCCAGGGGTTCTTGCCGAGCGCCGCGCCGACGTCGCGGGCCAAGAGCTTGTCGCCCAGCTTCTCGGCGATCTGGCCGTAGGTCAGGGTCTCGCCCGGCGGGATGGCGCGGGCGATCTCGTAGACCTTTGCGTCGAATTCCGGGACGCGCTCGATGTCGATCGGCGCCTCCAGCAGGGCGTTGGGCTTGCCGGCCAGCAACTCGCGGATGCCGGCGATGGCGGCCTCGGCCATCGGCGTCGGCGACGCTTCGACAGCGTCCGGATAGCGGCGCAGGAAACTGCGGCGCGCGTTCTCCCGGTCGGCCTCCGGCAGGTAGACCCCGACGAGGCCTTTGTCGCCCCAGGCCAGACCCGCGTGGCCGATGGGCGTTTCGAAGAGGGTGTAGCTGATCATGCGGAGGATATAGGCCTGTTCGTCGCGCTCCGCTGGCGGCTTTCGGACATCAATCGCAAAGATCCTCCCCCAGCGCGGAGCGCGTGCGAGAGGGCATCGGATGGCAGTGATCAGAGCATTCGCGATCGTCGTCTTTGCGATCACTGCAATCGGTCAAACGATCCTGTACGTCGCGATCTTGCTAGAACACAAACCGACCGCCTCAGGCGCCCAATTTGCCCTGATGAAGATATTTCGTAGGGAGGATCTTACGACGCGGGGCCAAGTGTTGGGGCGGTGGTGGGTGCGCATCTCGCTGCTGGCCGCGGTTGCATTCGTCACAATTCTCGTGACGGGCTCCCTTTCTTGACCTTCCCACCCTCTTAGGCGCATAAGCCCGCCCTTCCGGCGCCAACCTCGGTCAGCGCCCTCTACCGCCACGACACCCAGGTCTTATCTGGGACGAGGGCGGCGAGGCCCCCCGTCCACGCAATCGTGCACGGGGGTCGACTGCGTTTGGGCCACAGAGGATTGAATGTTTGACGCACTGACAGATCGGCTCTCCAGCGTCTTTGACCGCCTCAGCGGCAAGGGCGTGCTGTCGGAGAAGGACGTCGACGAGGCCCTGCGCGAAGTGCGCGTGGCCCTGCTCGAGGCCGACGTCGCTCTGCCGGTGGTCCGCGATTTCATCGCCAAGGCCAAGGAAGCCGCGACCGGCGAGGCGGTGATCCGCTCGGTCCGTCCCGCCGACCAGGTGGTCAAGATCACCTACGACGGCCTCGTCGAGATGCTGGGCGGCGAAGGCGAGGCGCAAGGCCTCAACCTGTCGCTGAACCCGCCGACGGTCATCATGATGGCCGGCCTGCAGGGCTCGGGTAAGACCACCACCGCCGGCAAGCTGGCGCTGAAACTCGTGAAGGACCGCAAGAAGGTCCTGCTGGCCTCGCTGGACACCCGCCGTCCGGCCGCCATGGAGCAGCTCGCGACCCTGGCCACGCTGGCCGGCGTCGACAGCCTGCCGATCGTCGCCGGCCAAGCAGCCTCCGACATCGCCCGCAGGGCGCTTCAATCCGCCAAGCTGCAGGGCTTCGACGTCGTCATCCTCGACACCGCCGGGCGCACCACGCTCGACGAGGCGATGATGAGCGAGGCGGCCGAGATCGCGAAGATCGCCAATCCGTCCGAGACCCTGCTGGTCGCCGACGCGCTGACCGGCCAGGACGCGGTGCGGACGGCGAAAGCCTTCCACGAACGCTTGCCGCTGACCGGCCTGGTGCTGACCCGCGCCGACGGCGACGGCCGTGGCGGCGCGGCGCTCTCCATGCGCGCGGTCACCGGCCTGCCGATCAAGTTCCTCGGCGTGTCCGAGAAGATCGACGGCCTGGAAGTCTTCGACGCCGCCCGCGTCGCCGGCCGTATCCTGGGCCAGGGCGACGTGGTGGCGCTGGTCGAGAAGGCCAGCCAGGAGCTCGACGTCGCCAAGGCCGAGGCCATGGCCAAGCGGCTCGCCAAGGGCCAGTTCGACCTCGACATGATGGCCGAGCAGCTTCAGCAGATGAAGCGCATGGGCGGCATGGAAGGCCTGATGGGCATGTTGCCCGGCGTCCAGAAGATCAAGAAGCAGATCGCCGAGGCCAACATCAACGACAAGATGGTCGACCGGCAGGCGGCGATCATCGGCTCCATGACCAAGCTGGAGCGCAAGAAACCCGACATCCTGGCCGCTTCGCGCAAGCGTCGGATCGCGGCCGGCGCCGGGGTCGACGTGGCCGAAGTGAACCGGCTCCTGAAGCAGCACCGCCAGATGGCCGACGCCTTCAAGATGATGAGCAAGGGCGGCGGCAAGGGCTTCGCCCAGATGGCCCAGATGCTGGGCGGCATGGGCGGCGGCGGCATGGGCGGCATGGACCGCCTGAAGAGCCTCGGCGGCGGCAAGATGCCGATGCCTAGCGAAAAAGAGATCGAAGAAATGGCGGCCAAGCTGCAAGGCGAAGGCGGCCTGAAATTACCTGGCCTGGGCGGCGGCGGTGGCCTGCCCCCCGGCTTCAACCCTTTCAAAAAATAGCTGAAAACCTAAGGACTTAGAAAAATGCTGAAGATCCGTCTCGCCCGTGGCGGCGCCAAGAAGCGCCCCTACTATTCGATCGTCGTCGCCGACAGCCACTCGCCGCGCGACGGCCGCTTCATCGAAAAAGTGGGCTCCTACAACCCGCTACTGAAGAAGGACGACCCGAACCGCGTCGTCCTGAATGTCGAGCGCATCACCGAATGGATGGGTAAGGGCGCCCAGCCGACCGACCGCGTGGCGCGCGAACTCGGCAAGCTGGACCTGGTGAAGTGGGAACACGGCAACAACCCCAACAAGGGCAAGCCCGGGACCAAGGCCGTCGAACGCGCCGAGGAGAAGACCAAGCGCGAAGCCGACCGCGCCGCGGCGATCGAGGAAGCCAAGAACAACCCGCCGCCGGCCCCTGAGCCGGAGCCGGTCGTGGAAGAAGCCCCCGCCGCTGAAGCCGCTCCGGCGGAAGAAGCGCCGGCCGCTGAAGAAGCTCCGGCCGCTGAAGCTGTCGCCGAGGAAGCCCCGGCCGCCGAAGCCGCCGCTGAAGAGGCCCCTGCTGCTGAAGCTGCTGCGCCTGCCGAAGAGCCGGCCGCCGAGGCTGCTCCGGCCGAAGAAGCTGCTGAAGCGCCCGCCGCCGAAGCCGCGGCCGACGAACCGACCGAAGGCTGATCCAGGTTTCGCTCTTGAGCGACGACCTGATCATGGTGGGCCGCGTGGCGGGCGCCTTTGGCGTCCGCGGCGAGGTCCGCATCACCAGCTTCACGGCTGAGCCGCTGGCGCTGGTGGACTACAAGACCCTGCTGCGTGAGGACGGCTCGCCCGGCCTCACGCTGTCGGGCGGCCGCGTCGCCAAGGGCGGCGTGGTGGCGCGCGTCCAGGAAGTGGCGACGCGCGAGGAGGCCGAGGCGCTCCGCGGTCTGAAACTCTACATCCCCCGCGCCGTTCTGCCCGAGCCCGACGAGGACGAGTTCTACATCGCCGATCTGGTCGGAATGGAAGTGCGCAGCCTTGAGGGCGATGTCCTCGGCCATGTGCGCTCGGTGCGCGACTTCGGGGCCGGCGACCTGTTGGAAGTGGCTCCCGCCGCCGGCGAAAGCTGGTGGCTGCCCTTCACCCGCGAGGCCGTGCCCGAGGTGCGTATGGCCGATGGGTTCCTCGTCGCCGTCCGCGCCGACGAAATCGAATAATCAGTCCGCTCATCCCCGCGAAGGCGGGGATCCATACGGCGTTTCGAGCCAAGTCTTCCGCGAATGCCTCAACTCAGCTTGGGTCCCCGCCTTCGCGGGGATGAGCGGGGTCTATGTTGCTTTCGGCTTGCGCATCCGGATCAGGCCCTCTTGGGCGACTGACGCCACCAGGGTGCCATCCGCGGCGAAGATCGAGCCGCGGATAAAGCCGCGGCCGCCCGAAGCGCTGGGGCTGTCCTGAGCGTAAAGGTGCCAGTCGTTGAAGTTGATCGGCTTGTGGAACCACATGGCGTGGTCGAGGCTGGCCGACTGGAAGCCCGGCGTCTGCCAGTGGACCCTGTGCGGCCGCATCGCCGTCGACAGCAGGTTCATGTCCGACGCGTAGGCCAGGATCACCTGGTGCATGTGCTGGTCGGCGCCGATCGGCTCGCGGCAACGGATCCAGCTCTGGCTTTCCGGGTCCTTGGCCTCGCCACCCTGGAAATAGCTGCGCGCGTCGACCGAGCGCATCTCGATCGGCCGGGGCCGTGACAGCCAGCGCTTGGCCTCCTCCGGCGCGTTCTTCATCGCCTCCTTCTGCATCTCCGCCTCGTCGGGCAGGTCGTCCCAGGGCGTGGCGGCGGGCATGGCCGCCTGGTGCTCATAGCCCTCCTCGTGAGCCATGAACGAGGCGGCGAGGTTGAAGATCTGTTGGCCGTGCTGGATGGCGATGACGCGTCGCGTGGTGAAGCTGCCGCCGTCGCGGCTGCGGTCGACCTCGAAGACGATCGGCACGGTCGGATCGCCCGGGCGGATGAAATAGCAATGCAGCGAGTGGCAGATGCGGTCTTCCACCGTCTCATAGGCTGCCAGCAGCGACTGGCCGATCACCTGGCCGCCGAAGATGCGGCCCGGCGAATTGTCCGACGTCACGCCGCGGAAGAGGTTCACTTCGATGCGCTCAAGCTGGAGCGTCTCGGCCAGGTTCTCAGTTTTCATGAGGCGCCGCTTACGCCGCGCGCCCGGCGTGGGCAAGCGCGCGACTAGAAGTAGTCGGCCAGCGTCAGCCGCCGCTCTGTCCCGTCCGCCAGTGTCAGGGCCACCGATCGCCCAGCGACGCCGAATATCCATTGTGAGGCGTCGCTGGCCATATAGCCCGGCGCGATGGGGCGCCCGTCGAGCTCGGTGACCAATTCGCCCGCCTTCCAGCCGCCCCGCGCGGCCGGGCTGCCGAGCGCCACATGGTCGACGATCAGTACGCCCGGCGCCTGCGGTGACAGCGACAGTCCCGTGCGATTCTTGCGGAACGGCTGCGCGGTCGCGTTGGGATAGGGCGCCATCCACATCCGATCGCCGGCGAAGTCGATGGTCAGGCGAAAGCGGCTAAGCAGTTGCACGCCGATGTTGGCCGGCGCGCGGGTGGTGAGGCCCACCGTGACCACCGTCGGCACGCCATCGAAGCTGAGGCCGCCGACCTGCACCCGGTCCAAGCAGGCCTGGGCGCTTTCCCGCGGCCCGTCGGCGCCCACCGCCAGCTCGGTCGAGAGCCTATGGCCGACCAGCAGGTGATGCGCCTCGGCGAAGTCGCGATCGAGCAACAGGCCGCCGGCGTTGCCCAGGTCGAGGATCGCCTCCGTCGCAACCCCATCGATCGCGATCGGCAGGCTGCGCAGGTCGCCCGAGGGACGTAGCGACACCGGCCTGCCGGGCGGCGGGACAAAGCCGGCGCGCGGGATCAGGCTGAGCTTGCAGGCCTGGAAATCGATATCCACCACCGCCTGGTCGAAGACGTCGCGGCCCAGCAGCACCTGCACTGGCCGTGGGACGATCCGAGCCACGGCGCTCAGGTCAATCACCGCGACGCGCCGGCCGCTCATCGTCAGATCGCCCGCCTGCAGGTCGACGCAGGCCCGATGGACGCCGGCCACGCCGCCGGCCACGCCATGCGCCTGGATTCCGCCACCCAGGGTCACGCCAAGCTGGCGGGCGAAGGCCGCGTCCAGCACGCTGGCGCCGGCGCCGGAGTCCAGCCAGGCCTCCGCCGGCTGACCGTTGACGGTGATCGGAAACAGGATCTGGCGGTCGTGGACGAAGGCGAAGTCCAGGGTCTGGACGGGCGCTCCGGCCGCCCGCGCCAAGCCGGACGCCAGGCTGATACCCGCCGAAAGTGCGAGGAAGCGGCGTCGCTGCATGGACGCGACGCTACACGCCGGCCTTGACGGGCGCACGCCCCGCGGGGCCTTAACCGCTCACCATGTCCTTCGACGCCACCGTCCTGACGATGTTCCCGGAGGCCTTTCCAGGCCCGCTCGGCGTCTCCCTGATCGGGACGACCTGGCGCGAACAGGGCCTATTGTCCTTGGAAACGCTGGACATTCGGGGGTTTTCCACAGATAAGCGCGGCTTCCTCGACGACACCCCTGCGGGTGGCGGCCCTGGACAGGTGATGCGGGCGGACGTGATCGCCTCCGCGCTGGACAGCGTGGAGCGTCGCGGGCGTCCGCTTTTATATATGAGCGCCCGGGGCCGGCCCCTTACCCAAGCGCTTGTAAAGACTTGGGCTTCAGGGCCTGGACTGATCGTCCTCTGCGGACGGTTCGAAGGGGTGGATCAGCGGGTCTTAGACGCCCGCGGGTTCGAGGAGATCGCGGTTGGCGATGCGGTCCTGGCCGGTGGCGAAGCGGCGGCGCTGGTGGCGATCGAAGCGTGCGTGCGGCTGGTCCCAGGTGTGTTGGGGCAGGCCGCGAGTTTGAGTGAAGAAAGCTTCGAGGATGGGCTCCTCGAGCATCCGCAGTACACGCGACCGCGGACGTTCGAAGAGCTCGATATCCCCGAGGTCCTGCTGGGTGGGAACCACGCCGAGGTTCGGAAGTGGCGCCAGGCCGAGCGGGAGAAGACCACGCGGGAGCGGCGGCCGGACTTGTGGGCGCAGCGATCCGCCAATCAACAGGCAAAGGGCGATTAAGCCCAGAAGGACCAAGGCCATGAACGTGATAGAGACCCTCGAGAAGGAAGAAGCCGACCGGCTTCTGGCCACTCGCAAGATTCCCGAATTCCAGCCCGGCGACACCGTGCGCGTGAACGTCAAGATCAAGGAAGGCGAGCGCGAGCGCGTCCAGGCCTATGAAGGCGTCTGCATCGCCCGCGGCGGCCAGGGCATCAATGAGAGCTTCACCGTGCGCAAGATCAGCTTCGGCGAAGGCGTCGAGCGTCTGTTCCCGGTGATGAGCCCGATGATCGACTCCATCGAGGTGAAGCGCCGCGGCGTCGTGCGTCGCGCCAAGCTCTATTACCTGCGCGACCGTCGCGGGAAGTCGGCCCGGATCGCCGAGCGCTCCATGGCGCGCACGACCGAAGAGGCCCCCGATAGCTCGGAAGCCTAAGGGCTCCGACATTTCCAACGAATTCCAGACGGCGGCCGCAGCGATGCGGCCGCCGTTTTCGTTTGCGCGATGGTGGAGGATCGCGTCTCTGTTCGTTGAACCGGAATAGGGATTACGGAATAGGGACTACGGAATGGCGGCGAAGATCGGGCGAACCCTGGCGGACTCCACACCCTATTGGCCGCCGGGACCGCAGGTCCCCAGGACCGCGCCCAACATCTTGGTGGTGCTGTTCGACGACGTCGGCTTCTCGGACTTCGGCTGCTACGGCTCGCCGATCGCGACGCCCACCATCGACGCGCTCGCCGCCGCCGGCTTGCGGCTGAACGGCTTCCACACCACCGCCATGTGTTCGACCACCCGGGCGGCCCTGCTGACCGGGCGCAACCACCATTCGGTGGGCGTGGGCTGCCTGGCCAACTTCGATAGCGGTTTTCCCGGCTATCGCGGGAAGATCGCCAAGGAAGCCGGGACGCTCCCAGAGATGCTGCGGCCGCACGGCTACCGCAACTACATGGTCGGCAAGTGGCACGTGACCTCGCTGACCGAGACCGGGCCGACCGGGCCCTTCGACGGCTGGCCGCTCGGCCGCGGGTTTGACCGCTACTACGGCTTCATGGACGCCGAGACCGACCAGTATTCGCCGGAGCTGGTGCGCGACAATACGCCGGTCGAACAGCCGAAGAGCTACGCCGAGGGCTACCACCTGACCACCGACCTGGTGGACCAGTCGATCCGCTACATCGCCGACCACGCGGCCAACGCGCCGGACAAGCCCTGGCTGCTGTGGCTCGCGCCCGGCGCCTGCCACGCGCCGCACCAGGCGCCGAAGGAGATCATCGAAAGCTACGACCCGGTCTTCGCCGGGGGCTGGGACGCAGAGCGCGAGCGGCGCCTGGCGCGACAGAAGGCGCTGGGGATCGTGCCGGCCAACACCGACCTGCCGGCCCGCAACGACGGCGTACGGCCCTGGGCGGAGCTTTCCGCCAACGAGCAGAAGGTCGCCGTGCGCCTGCAGAGCGCGTTCGCCGCCATGCTGGACCACACCGACCGCGAGCTCGCCCGGCTGGTGGCGTTTCTTGAGGAGGCGGGCGTCCGCGACGACACCCTGATCCTGGTGATGTCCGACAATGGCGCCAGCCAGGAGGGCGGCCCCAACGGCTTCGTGAATGCGATGGGCCCTTACAACGGCAAGGCCGAGCCGCTGGCCGAAAAGCTGGCGCGGCTGGACGACATCGGCGGGCCGGACAGCCATTCGAACTTCCCGCACGGCTGGGCCATGGCGTCCAACACGCCACTGCGCCGCTACAAGCAGAACACCCACGGCGGGGGAATCCGCGACCCGCTGGTGATCTCGTGGCCCAAGGGAATCTCCCGGCGCGGCGAGGTGGTCGAGGGCTTCGCCCACGCCTGCGACCTGGTCCCGACGGTCCTCGAGATCCTGGGCGTCGAGGCGCCGGCCGAGGTCGCCGGCGTGACGCAGACGCCCCTTGAGGGCGAGAGCTTCCTGCCGCGCCTCAAGGCTCCCGGCGCGCCGGACCGCGCCACGCCGCAGTACTTCGAAATGTTCGGCCACCGCGGCCTCTGGAAGGATGGCTGGAAGGCGGTGGCGTTCCATCCGCCGGGCACGCCCTTCGAGGAGGACCGCTGGGAGCTCTTCCACCTCGACGCCGATTTCTCAGAAGCCCACGATCTCGCCGAGGCTGAGCCGGACCGCCTGAAGGATCTCATGGCGCTCTGGTGGTCCGAAGCCGAGCAGCATCAGGTCCTGCCGCTGGACGACCGTTTCGCCCCGCGGTTCGCGGAGAACTCCGCGCGCTTCGGAGGCCAGAGGAAACGCTACGTCTTCCATGCCGGCATGGGCCACCTGCCCACCGACGTCGCGCCGGACGTGCGCAGCCGCTCGTACCGGATCGAAGCCGAAGTTATCGTCCCGCCGGGCGGGGCCGACGGCGTCCTGATTGCCCATGGCGACGCCACCAGCGGCTATAGCCTCTACGTCCAGGACGGGCGGCTGCACCACGCCCTGAACATCGGCGGCAAGCGCGAGACGCTCGCCGCCGACCGGCCGACGCCTGAGGGGCCGCATGCGCTGGGCGTCGCGGTCCGCCAGGATGCCGATGGCCGGACCTTCACCCTGACCCTCGACGGCCGGCCGGCGGGTTCGACGTTCACGACGCTCGGCTTTGCGACCCTGATCTCCTGGTCCGGCCTCGACATCGGCCGCGACCGCGGCAGCCCCGTCGCGCCGTACGAGGCGCCGTTCGCCTATGCCGGGACCCTGCGGCGCGTGACCGTCACCATGGACGACGACCAGACCCTGGACGGCGAGACGATCGGCGAGGCCGAGATGGCGCGGCAGTAGAGCTAGATCGGCCCCTCGGCGAACTGCGGCAGACCGTCGTCGATCACCGTCCAGGCCAGCTTGGCCGAGACCCAGATATGCATCTGCGGCGCGAGTGCGCTCGGGTCGTCCAGGGTCGCCAGCGCCACGCCGATCCGCGCCGGCGCGTCCTTGGGTTCGGAGAAGACCGGCGTCCCACAGCGGGCGCAGGACAGGCGATCGACCCGTGGCGAGGTGGGCCAGCGCGAGGTCTCGCCCTGGCGTTCGAAGGTTTCGGCCAGGAACACCGCGCGGGCGAAGAATGGGCCACCGGTCGCGCGTTGGCAGTTGCGGCAATGGCAGACCCGCACATTGGCCGGCTCGGCCCTCGCCCGCCAGCGCACCTGGCCGCACAGGCAGCCGCCCTCATAGGGCGCGGTCACGCCGCCTTGCTCTCCCGCACATAGGCGGTCGTGCCCTCGACGAGATGGTCGAACATCAGCCGCATGCGCCGGCTGCCCCGCAGGTTCTCGTGCATCACCACATAGACGGGCAGCATGAAGAGGGTGAAGTTCGGCAGCACCCGCGTCAGGCCGTAGCGTTGGGCGAGGCCGTCCTGCACCACGCCGATCCCGAAGCCCGCGCGTGTGGCGGCGAGCTGCGCCAGGTCGCTGTCGGAGCGGAAGGTGAAGGTCTCGCGGCTCACCGGCATATTCAGGCCGGGCACGTCGCGCAGGCCCCGGGCCGGGCTGTCGAAGCCGATGATGGCGTGGTCTTCGAAATCCGCCAGCGCCTCGGGTGTCCCGTGGCGTTCGAGGTATTCGGCCGTCGCGAAGAAGGCGAGCGACACCTCGCCCACCTTCTTGGCCACCAGGGCGTTCTGGCTGGGCGGCGTCATGCGCACGGCGATGTCTGCCTCGCGGCGCGACAGGTCGTCGTTGATGTTGGAGAGCATCAGCTCGATCACCACGCCGGGATGTTCCTCGCGGAAGCTGGTCAGCATCGGCGGCAGCACCTCGGCGCCGACGATCTCGCTGGCGGTGATGCGGATCGAGCCGGAGAGCGAATTGGCCGCGCCGGAGGCGTCGCGCACGGCGGCGGAGGCCGCGGCCGACATATCGTGCAGGTGGGGCTTCAGCTCCAGCGCCAGGTCGGTGGGCTGCAGGCCGCGCGGGCTGCGCAGGAACAGCGGCGAGCCCAGACGCTGCTCCAGGGTCTCGATGTGGCGGCCCAGCGTCGGCTGGGTGAGGCCACGCAAGCGCGCCGCCGCCGACAGGGTGCCGGCCTCCAGCACCGCATGCAGACTTTGGAACAGGTCCCAGTCGTTCGGCCCAGGCATGCGCTAATGAATAGCTGATCCAGAGGATTCGGCAATTCTGTTTGAGACCAAGGCGGCGCATCTCTCGGTCAGCGAACCTGGAGACATGGACATGACCCTGAAGAGCGAACCGAAACTGGCCCTGGTGATCGGCGCGACGGGCGGCGTCGGCGGCGCGGTCGCCGAGCGGCTGCTGGCCGGTGGCTGGCGCGTCCGCGCCCTCAACCGCGACCCGCAGACGGCGCAACGCACCCGCGGCAGCCCCGGACTGGAGTGGGTCAAGGGCGACGCCATGATCGAGGCTGACGCGGTCGCCGCGGCTGAAGGCGCCAGCCTGGTGGTCCACGGCGCCAATCCGCCCGGCTACAACAACTGGGCCGGCCTGCAGCTGCCGATGCTGAACGCCAGCATCGCCGCGGCCAAGGCCGCCGGCGCCCGGCTGGTGTTCCCCGGCACGGTCTACAACTACGGCCCCGACGCCTTCCCCAGCCTGACCGAGGCCTCGCCGCAGCAGCCGCGCACCCGCAAGGGCGCGATCCGGGTGCAGATGGAACAGGCCCTGACGCGCGCCTCCCGTGAGGATGGCCTCAAGGTCCTGATCGTGCGTTGCGGCGACTTCTTCGGCCCCAGGCCCGGCAACAATTGGCTGTCGCAGGGCATGGTGAAGTCGGGCAAGCCGATCGCCGCCGTGACCTATCCCGGGCCGCTGACCGTCGCGCATTGCTGGGCCTATCTGCCCGACGTGGCCGAGACCATGGTCCGCCTGGCCGAGGACGAGGCGAACCTGGGCGACTTCGAGGTCTTCCACATGCGCGGCCAGACCCTCACCGGCGACGAACTGGTCGCCGCCCTGGCGGTCGCCGCCGGCCGCAAACTGCCGGTCAGCCGCCTGCCCTGGTTCGCCGTCCGCGCCATGGCGCCCTTAAACGAGACCATGCGCGAGATGCTGGAGATGCGTTACCTCTGGGAGACGCCGGTGATGCTGGACAACACCCGCCTGGTCGCGCGCCTGGGCGCTGAGCCGCACACGCCGATCGTGGATGCGCTGCGCACGGCGCTCGAGGGGGCGAACGCCCTGCCGCATCGGCCAAAGGCTCTCGCGGCCTGAAAGGCAGGAAATTGCGCCGCATGCCGAAGGAATGCGGCGTCGCAGCACTAGACGTGCGCGGGGGTGCGGACCTACATGCGCCCCATGCCCGGCAAGACCCTTTATGACAAGATCTGGGACGCCCACGTCGTTACCCAAACCAAGAATGGGCAACAGGACGGCGAGGCGATCCTCTACATCGACCTGCACCTGATCCACGAGGTGACCACGCCCCAGGCCTTCGCCGGCCTTCGGCTGGCCAAGCGCCCGGTGCGCCGGCCGGACCGCACGCTTGCGGTCGCCGACCACAATGTGCCGACCGAGGGCCAGGCGCTGGGCGTCGGCGCGGTCGCCGACGAGGAGGCGCGCCTGCAGCTCCAGACCCTGGAGCGCAACGTAAAGGACTACGGCATCGAGTTCTTCCCGATGGGCGATGTGCGCAACGGCATCGTCCATGTGGTCGGGCCCGAGCAGGGCCGCACCCAGCCCGGCATGACCATCGTCTGCGGCGACAGCCACACCTCGACCCATGGCGCCTTCGGGGCCTTGGCCCACGGCATCGGAACGTCGGAGGTCGAGCATGTGCTGGCCACCCAGACCCTACGCCAGACCAAGGCTAGGAACTTCCGGGTCAATATCGAGGGCGAGCCCATCCCCGGGGTCGGCGCCAAGGACTTCGCCCTGGCGGTGATCGGCCAGATCGGCACCGCCGGCGGCACCGGCTACGTCATCGAATACGCCGGCTCCGCGGTGCGGGCGCTTTCGATGGAAGGGCGCATGACGCTCTGCAACCTGACCATCGAGGCTGGCGCGCGGGCGGGCCTGGTGGCGCCTGACGAGACCACCTTCGACTACCTCATGGGCCGGCCCGCCGCACCCAAGGGCGGCGCCTGGGAGATGGCGCTCAGCTACTGGAAGAGCTTCTCCACCGATCCCGACGCCCAGTTCGACCGCGAGATCACCATCGACGCAGCGAAGATCGCACCCCTGGTCACCTGGGGCACCAGCCCCGAGGACGTGATCGCGGTGACCGACCGGGTGCCGGCGCCGGAGGATTTCGAGAGCCCCGACAAGCGCGCCTCCGCCGTCCGCGCGCTGGAGTACATGGGCCTCGACGCCGGCCAGCCGATCACCGAGGCCAAGGTCGACGTGGTGTTCATCGGCTCCTGCACCAACAGCCGCATTGAGGACCTGCGCGCCGCCGCCAAGGTGGTCGCCAAGGCTTTAGAGGGGGGCCGCAAGGTCTCGCCGCACGTACGCGCCATGGTCGTGCCGGGCTCCGGCCTGGTGCGGGCGCAGGCGGAGGACGAGGGCCTGGACGAGATCTTCCTGGCCGCCGGCTTCGAATGGCGCGAGCCGGGCTGCTCCATGTGCCTGGCCATGAACCCGGACAAGGTCCCGCCGGGCCAGCGCTGCGCGTCGACCTCCAACCGCAACTTCGAAGGCCGCCAGGGCCGCGCCGGCCGCACCCATCTGATGAGCCCGGTCATGGCCGCCGCCGCCGCCATCGCGGGCCACATCGCTGACGTGCGGGACTACCTGTGAGGGCTTGCTGGTGATTGAGGGCCTGGACCACGTCGCCATCGCGGTTCGCGACTTCGACGCGGCGGTGGACGGCTATCGTCGCCTGCTCGGCCGCGAGCCGGACTTTGCGCCTCGCGACGGCGCGAACCGGGCGTGGTTCCGGTTTCCCAACATGGCGCTGGAGGTCATCGCCCCCTCCAACAGCAAAAATGGGTGCGGCGAAGGGTCCGCCGGCGATCGCGTCAGGGCCCAGCTTGAGGCCGCCGGAGAGGGGATCTGGCTGGCGGCCTTCGCCGTCGACGACGTGGCCGCGGCGTCGCGGCTAATGAGCCGGCGTGGCCTGGAGGTCGGCCCGGTCGGCGCGCTCGCACGGATGCAGGCGGCGGGCCTCTCCTTCGTCCTGGCGACCGCGCACGGCGCCGCGTCATCGCCGGCCGTAGGCGACGAACAGGCCGCGGTCGCCGCCCTCGACCATATCGTGGTCCACACGCCGAACCCCGACCGCGCGCTCGGCCTCTACGGCGCGAAGTTCGGCCTCGACCTGCGCCTCGACCGCGCCAACGAGCAGTGGGGCGTGCGCCAGCTGTTCTTCCGCTGCGGCGGCGCGGTCTTCGAAGTGGGCGCGAGCCTCAAGGCGCCGGTGACCGACGCGCCGGACAGCTTCGGCGGCCTGGCCTGGCGGGTCTCCGACCCGGACGCCGCCCAGGCCCGCATCGCCGCGGCAGGCTTCGACGTCTCCGAGGTCCGCACAGGCCGCAAACCCGGCACACGCGTGTTCACTGTACGTTCTGGACTCGTCGGCCTCCCCGCGCTTATGATCGAGCAGGGGGAAGCGTTATGAGACCCATTCTGATCTCAATCTTGCTCGCCAGCGCTGCGGCGCCAGCCATCGCCGCGGATTTGCCTGTGATGCTCCGCGACGGCGCGGCCTGGACTCCGGTATCGGCCGACGCCTTGCCCGGATCGCCTCCGGAGGTAGCGCAGGGGCGTAGCTTCCCGATTCCCGCGACGGTCGCCGTAGATGATGCGCTCGTGCCGGGGCCAGTGCTCAACAAAGACGAGGTCCGCGCGGAATTCGTAAGGCGGTTCCCCACTTTCGCGACCGAGAAGCCGGCGATCCTCGACGCGAGTTCGAAGGCCATGATCGCGAGCGAACTCATCGTGGTCAGTCGAGCCCAAGGTCTCAATCTGGACGCTGGAAAGATAATTTCGGCCGACACTGAGATGCCCAATCCGTTGGGCAATGTGCCGATGCGTGCCGTGCAGACCGCCAGGCTGGAATCCCTGGACAAGAAAGCCGGGCGAGCAGTTGTGGAGTGGCGCCAAGTCCTCGATCCGGCGGCGTTCAAAGCCAGCATCGAGGCCATGCTGCTCAATATGGGCAAGGACAAGATCTCGCCGGAGAAATTGGAAGAGGCGCGGGCCGTCTTCGCCAGCGCCTCCATGCAGAGCGAAACGATCTGCAGGCATGAGATCGACATTCACAGCGGCCTCGCCGTCGCGGTCGAATGCCGTGCGAGCGATACGATTACCGTGCAGGGCAAGACCCAGCACGTAGAAGAGCATTGGCGGATCACCCAGACCAAGCCGGAGCCCGCCTGATGGACGCCTTCACCCGCCTGGACGCCAAGATCGCGCCGCTGCCGCTGGCCAATATCGACACCGACCAGATCATCCCCAAGCAGTTCCTCAAGACGGTGGAGCGCGAGGGCCTGGCCAAGGGCCTCTTCTACGACCTGCGCTTCGACGGCGAGGGCAAGGCGCGCCCGGACTTCGTCCTGAACCAGGCGGCCTACAAGGGCGCGGGCGTCCTGGTGGCGGGCGACAATTTCGGCTGCGGCTCGTCCCGCGAGCACGCGCCCTGGGCGCTGATGGATTTCGGGATCCGCTGCGTGGTCTCCACCAGCTTCGCGGACATCTTCTACAACAACTGCTTCCAGAACGGCCTTTTGCCCGTGGTCCTGCCGGCCGCGCAGGTACAGGCGCTGATGGAGGAGGCCAAGGGCGGCAACCACCTGGTGACCGTCGACCTGGAGGCCCAGACCCTGGTGTCCCCGGCCGGCGAGACCTTCCACTTCGAGATCGATCCGGTCCGCAAGGAGAAGATGCTCAAGGGCCTCGACGCCATCGGCGAGACCTTGCAGGCCGCCGCCGACATCGACACCTACGAGATGAAGCGGGCGCTGGACCGGCCATGGCTGGAAGACGCATAGAGACTGGAGGACGCATGAGCGTGATCATCGCCGGCGTGATGCGACTGCCGCCGGAAAACCTGGCGTCTCTCAAGCCGCATATGTCCACCATGCTCGCCGCCAGCCGGGCCGAGGACGGGTGCGTCACCTACAGCTACGCCGAGGACGTGGCCGAGCCGGGCCTGATCCGGGTGTTTGAGGTCTGGCGCGACCAGGCGGCGATCGAGGCCCACTTCAAGGCGCCGCACATGGCCCCCTGGCGCGCCGCCTGCGCCGAGCACGGCGTGTCGGACCGCAAGCTCTTCGCCTACGAAACCACCGCCGAACGGGCGCTCTAAGGCCCCGCCCGGCGGCGCTCCTCAGTGCGGCGTCGGGGACGACGGGCTGGTCCCCGGCTCCGATGGCGTCTTCTTTTTCTTGCCCTTCGCGTCCTTCGCCATCGCCGGGTCGTCTGAGCTCTTGGACGCCGCCGTCGCGGAGGTGTCGGTGCTCGTGCTGGGCGCCGTCGCCGAAGACGGGTCCGAACGATCCTTCCGGGCGTCGGGCGGCGTGGCCGCCGGATCGCTGGGCGAAGAGCTCGGCGCAGCTTGGCTGGGGGGCTGCGCCGGGGTTGCGGGGCTCGGGGGCTGGGCGGCGGCGGCGGCGGCGAGCGTGAGGCCAGCTACAAGCGTGGCCAGCGCGATTGGGGTCGTGCGCATCAGCGTTCCTCTCTCTGTCCGGAAAACCGGACGCTCAAGTGATCCCCGCCGACGCCCTCTAGCCTTTCGGCATAAAGTGGTGAAAAGGCGGCGCTCGCGGGGCTTCCCCCGGGCGGCAGCTTCACCTAGGAGGTCGCCCAACCCTCCTCTCAAGGCGCGCCATGACTGACCTCCTCCTTCTGCCCGGCGACGGGATCGGGCCCGAAGTGACCGCCCAGGTGCGGCGTGTGGCCAACCGCCTGGCCAACGACCTCACCATCGACGAGCGCCCGTTCGGCGGGACCAGCTTCGATCAGCTCGGCACGCCGCTGGCCGATGAGACCCTGGCGCAGGCGAAGGCCGCCAGGGCGGTGTTGATGGGTGCGGTCGGCGGCCCGCAGTGGGCCAACGCGCCCCGCGACAAGCGCCCCGAGGCGGGCCTGCTCGGCCTGCGCACCGGCATGGGCGTTTTCGCCAACCTTCGGCCTGCGATCTGCTTCCAGCCCCTGGCCGGCGCCTCGTCGCTGAAGCGCGAGCTGATCGAGGGCCTGGACTTCATGATCGTCCGCGAACTCACCGGCGGGGTCTATTTCGGCCAGCCGCGGTTCATCGAGGATCTGCCGGGCGGCGGCCAACGCGCCGTGGACACCCAGGTCTATACGACCATGGAGATCGAGCGGATCGCGCGCGTGGCCTTCGAACTGGCCCGCGGCCGGCGGAACAAGGTGCATAGCGCCGAGAAATCCAACGTCATGGAGACCGGCCTTCTATGGCGCCGGGTGGTCACCGACCTGCACAAACGCGAATACGCCGACGTCGAGCTGGAGCATATCCTGGCTGACAACGCCGCCATGCAGATCGTCAAGAACCCCAAACAGTTCGACGTCATGGTCACCGACAACCTGTTCGGCGACATCCTGTCGGACGCCGCGGCCCAGCTCACCGGCTCGCTTGGCATGCTGCCGTCGGCGGCGCTGGGCGCGCCCGGAACGCCCGGCCTCTATGAGCCGATCCATGGCTCGGCGCCGGATATCGCCGGCAAGGGCATCGCCAATCCGCTGGCGGCGATCCTCAGCTTCGAGATGGCGCTGCGCTGGTCGCTCGACCGCGCGGATCTGGCGGACAAGCTCTACGCCGCTGTGGGCGCGGCGCTGGAAAAGGGCGCGCGCACGCCCGATCTGGGCGGTGCGCTGACCACCCTCCAGATGGCCGACGCGGTGCTGGCGGAGCTTTAGAGTCTCAGCCTCCAGGTCTCGCTGACCTCCGGCGCGCCGAAGTCGTCGTGGGTCCAGGTCTCTTCGAGTTCAAATCCCGTGGCCGCGTAGATCGCCCGCGCGGCGGTCAGCACCGCGTGGGTCCAGAGCACGATCTCGCGGTAACCGGCGGCGCGGGCGAAGGCGACGCACTCTTCGACCAGCCGCCGACCGAGCCCCAGGCCGCGGGCCGCGGGCTCCAGCATCAGCAGGCGCAGGCGCGCCACGCCCGGAACTTCGTCCTTCACCAGAAAGACGCAGCCCAGCCGCTCGCCCCCGCGCTCGGCGATCCAGCAGCGTTCCAGGGCCGGATCGTAGCCGTCGAGGAAGTCGGCGCAAATCCGCGCGGTCACCGCCTCGATATGGCCGTTCCAGCCATATTCCCGGGCATAGTTCAGGCCGTGGCGCTCGGTGATCCAACCCATGTCGCCGGGGCGGTGCAGCCGCAACGTGACAGGCGCAGGCGTCTTATCCGGCCCCAGCAGCTCCTGGACCGTCTCCACCGCCTCGACCAGGCGCGCGCGTTCGGCGCCCGACAGTCCAGCAATCAATCCTTCGACCAGAGCCGAAGAGCGCCGGTCGAACGCTTCGAAGATCTCCGCCCCATGCGGCGTCAGGCGCAGCAGCGTGCTGCGGCGGTCGTTGGCGGCGGGCTCCCGGGCGATCACGCCGTCCCGCTCCAACCGCGCCACGATGCGGCTCAGGTAGCCGGCGTCGAGGCCGGTGATCTCGCCGATCGTCTTGGCTGTGACGCCGTCGCCCTTGCCGATCTCGTAGAGCGCGCGGCCCTCAGCGGCGGTGTAGGGCGTCTCAAGGTAGCCGTTTTTCAGCAGGCCGATCGCAGGGGTGTAGAAGCGGTTGAACCGGCGGACCGCGGCGACGGGATCAGACAGCTCGACGGGCATGGCGTCCTCCTGAACGCCAGCAAAGCCACATTAGTTGACGGAGTCAACTAATGGATCGTCGCCGCCAGCCAGTCGGAGACGGTCTGCTGCAAGGCGATCCGCCGGTCGCTGTAGGGATGGTCGGTGGCGAAGTGGACGATCTGCGGCTTGGGGCCGTCCAGCCTCCCGAGCGCGGCCGCGAGCGCGGCCCCTTCAGGGGCGAAGCCATCGTCGGAGGTGATCACCAGCAGCGGCACGCCCCGAAGCCTCGGCGCCGCCGCGGCGAAAGTCCAGTCCTTGCCATGTGGCAAAAGCTGGTTCGCTAGACCTGACGGCGTGCAGCCGACCAGGGTCTCGAGGCCGTCGAATCCCTCCTTGACGAACTTGCGCCAAGCGGCAGGGCTCACCCTGGCCGCCTGCGCCTCTCCGGCGTCATCGGTCCCGGAGATCAGCACCAGCCCTTGCACCGGCGCGCTGCGCACCGCCGTGTTCACCGCCACGAACCCACCGCTGCTGTGGCCCGCAAGCACGATGCGGTGGACATCGACGCCATAGGCGGACGCGTTGGCCGGGGCGCGGACGAAGGCCAGGGCGGCGACCCCGTCCTCGATCAGATGAGGGTAGGAATAGGTCCCGGGGCTGCCCCAGGATCCCCGGTAATGCAGGGTCAGAACGTTCCAGCCTTGCCGACGAATCGCTTGGGCCAGATCGAGGTTCTGCTCATTGCCAGGCATCCCATGAAAGACCACCATCGTCGGATGCGGCCCGGGGCCCGGCGCCAGATAGAACACCCCGTTGATCCGCACACTGTGCGTAAGGATGTGGACCACCTCCATCCGCGCCGGGTGGGCCGCGTCGCGCGGCGGATCGGTGAGGACCGGGCCGGTCTGCGCCAGGACAGGACCCGCCATCATGACGGCGGCGATCGCCGCGCCCGCGAGACGCCAGCCCATGTCGGCCTCCTTAACCCTGCAGCACCGCTCCGACGGCCGCGATGGTGCGGGCCACGTCGGCGTCCGTCGTGCGCCAATTGCAGACGCTGATTCGCATGCAGCGGCGACCGCGGAAGGTGACGCCGCCGAACAGCGCTTCGCCGGACGCATTGATCGCCGCGATCACCTCGTCGGTGCGCTGATCGTGGTCAGCCTCGTTCGCCCCATCCGCCGGCGAGCGAAACCGCACCAGGCCCTGGTTCAGGCCCGAGGTCGCCACGGACTGGGCTCCCGGCAACGACCCCATGCCCGCAACCAGCGCCTGGGCGTGTCGGCAGGTGCGGTCCACCAGGTCGGCGACGCCCTCGCGGCCCAGCTCGCGCAGGGCGGCGTAGATCGGAAAGCCCCGCGCCCGGCGCGAGAATTCCGGGTTCCAGTCGATCTGATCGCGAGCCGCGCCGCCCGCCGGCAGATAGCTGGTCGAGAGCGTCATGGCCGCCCGGTGCGCCTCGGCGTCACGGATGAAGGCCAAGCCGGAGTCGTAGGGTACGTTCAGGTACTTGTGCGCATCGGTCGTCCAGGAATCGCAAAGCTCGATGCCGCGCGCCAGGTCGCGGTGCGTCGGGCTGGTCCGGGCCCAGAGGCCGAAGGCGCCGTCCACATGGGTCCAGGCGCCGGCGGCGCGGGCCATCGGCGCCAGGGCTTCGAAGGGATCGAAGGCCGCACGGTTCAGCTCACCGGCCTGCAGCACCACGACGGTCGGCTGCGAGGTGGCGTTCAACGCCGTGGCCAAAGTTTCCGACGCCACCCGCCCGTCGTCGTCTGTCTCCAGCGGGGCGATGTTGTCTGAGCCAAGGCCCATCAGGCGCACCGCCCGATCCATCGACCCGTGCCGCTCGGCGTTGGCCAGAATGCGGATCGCCGGCGAACCGGCCAGGCCCTGGCGCTCCACGTCCCAGCCGCGGTCGCGAAGCACCGCATGGCGGGCGGCGGCCAAGCAGGTCGAGTGCGCCATCTGGGTGCCGGTGACGAAGCCGACGCTTGCCTCCGCCGGCAGGCCGAACAGGTCCTTCAGCCAGCCCGCCGCGACCTCCTCGACAACCGAGGCGGCCGGGCCGCAGGCGTGGATGCCGGCGTTCTGGTCCCAGGCGGTGGTCAGCCAGTCGGCGGCCATGGCGGACGGAACGCCGCCGCCGATCACCCAGCCGAAGAACCGCCCGCTCTGGGAGCCCAGGATGCCACCCACCGTGTCGGCCACCAGGTCGTCGATCACCCGCACGGCGTCCATGCCCCGGTCCGCCAGGGGCCGATCCAGCCGTGCGCGCATTTCCGTCAAGGTCGCGGTCGTGGCCACGGAACGATCGTCCAGGCCCTCGATCCAGGCCAGGGCATGCTCGGCGGCCCGCATCAGGGCGGCGCGCTCGGGTGTCTCGGTCGGCATGGGGTCCCTCCAGGCGCGGCAGATGCGGTGGCGTCGGGGTTCGCGTCAACGGGGCGATAGCGACATTCGGAAGGGGCATTCGCCTTGCCAAGGCGCGGCGTCGCGTGATCCTGTCGGGCCTCGACGAGGCGGCGACGGGAGCATTTGATGGCGCACTGGCTGGTGAAATCCGAGCCCAACAAATACGCCTTCGCCGACCTGCAGCGGGACGGCAAGACCGTCTGGGACGGCGTGCGCAACAACGCCGCGGCCCTGCACCTGAAGGCCATGAAGGTCGGCGACGAGGTGTTCTACTACCACTCGCAGGAGGGCCTGGCGGTGGTGGGGATCGCCCGGGTTTCGCGCGAGTGGTTCCCCGATCCGACCGACCCCAGCGGCCGCTTCGTGGCGGTGGAATTCGAGCCGGTGCGCGCGTTCAAGCAGCCGGTCAGCCTGGCCGAGATCAAGGCGACGCCGGCGCTCGCCGGCATGCGGATGCTGCGCCAGTTCCGCCTGTCGGTGACCCCGATCACGTCCGACGAATGGGCGACGATCCGCAGGATGGGCGGCGACGCGTAGCTGCTCATTTCCCCGGCGCGTCACCACAAATCACCACAGACTGAGGTCCCCGCCCGGTCCGGGCGTCGCCTATCTTGCGCGCGATCAGCGCGTTTCAGCGCGGCGCCGTTGACCGTAGATCACCGTTGATAACGGTCCTCCGGCCGAGTGGCCCCTGGCGCGTTCCTGACCCATTCACGATGTCAAAGACCGGGGCCGCCACCCATACCCGCGGCTGCTCCGCCAAGGTTACTT
>NZ_DATAPY010000166.1:0-8990 GCF_036264965.1 Phenylobacterium sp. | reverse complement strand
CCGAAGGCGCGCTCGCTCAGCGACCTGCCGGTGCTCTACCAGCGCTACGTCGGGCACGACAACAACCGCGAATACTACATGTCGAACATGCCCGAGACGACGGCGATCAACCGGGCGATGTTCAAGACCTGGTTCCCGCAGATCGTCTACAACGAGCACCAGACCGGGCCGCTGGGCGAGGTGGTGTTCATCCCGCCGTTCCGCAATCCGTCGAACTATCACTTCGATCCCTTGGTGCTGAGCGAGCTGGATGGGGTTTCGGCGGCCATGCACAGCCGCCTGATCCAGGAGGACAAGCCGGGCTCGGGTGAGCGTTCGGCGGCGCCCTATTCGACCTGGTTCAACGGCGGCCTGCGCACCACCGGCTACTTCCACAATGTGGTCGGCATCCTGACCGAAATCATCGGCAGCCCGACGCCGATGCAGCTGCCGTTCGTGCCGTCGAAGCAGCTCTCCAACCAGGACGAACTCTACCCCGTCGCACCGCAGATCTGGCACTTCCGCCAGACGGTCGAGTACGTGAAGAGCCTCAATCGCGCGGTCATGGACTACGCCTCCAAGAACCGCGAGGACCTGCTCTACAACCGCTATCTGATGGGCAAGAACTCCATCACGCGCGGCAGCCGGGACAACTGGACCGTCACGCCCAAGCGCGTCGCCGCGGTGGTCGAGGCCTCGAAGGCCGCGGGGCCTCCGCCGCGCACCCGCGGCGGCGACGGCCTGGCCGGCAATGGCGATCAGAGCTCGGTGGTCGATCCGAAACTCTACGAGACGGTGCTGCACGATCCGGCCGAGCGCGATCCGCGCGGCTACATCCTGCCGCCCGATCAGCCGGACATGCCGACCACGATCAAGTTCCTGAATGCGCTGATCAAGTCAGGCATCGTAGTGGACAAGGCGACGGCGCCCTTCACCGTGAACGGCAAGACCTATCCGGCCGGCAGCTACGTGGTGCTCTGCGACCAGGCCTACCGGCCGCACGTCCTCGACATGTTCGAGCCGCAGGACCACCCGCAGGACTTCGAGTTCCCGGGGGGCCCGCCGATCAAGCCCTACGACATTACCGGCTATAACCTGAGCTACCAGATGGGGGTGAAGTACGACCGCATCCTCGAAGGCTTCTCAGGGCCCTTCCAGGCGATCAGCGAAGTGATGGCGCCGCCGCCCGGCAAGGTGGTGGGCGGAGGCGCAGCGGGCTGGATCCTGGATCACCGGACCAACAACAGCTTCACGCTGACCAACCGCCTGCAGAAGGCCAAGGTCCCGGTCTATTGGGTGAAGGACTCCGTCATGGCGGACGGCCAGTCGTTCGGTCCGGGCTCGGTCTGGGTGCCGGCCACCGGCGCGGCGAAGGCCATCGTCGGCAAGAGCGTCACCGACCTCGGCATCAACGCCTACGCCATGGGCTCCGCGCCCAAGGGCGAGAAGATCGCGCTGAAGGCGCCGCGGATCGGCATCGTCGACACCTATGGCGGCCTGATCACCTCCGGCTGGATGCAGTGGGTCGTGGAGCAGTTCGAGTTCCCCTACACCCTGGTCTACGGGCCGGAGCTCGACGCCGGGAACCTGAACGCCAAGTACGACGTGCTGCTGTTCGTCGACGGGGCGATCCCGGGCGGGACAGGCCGCTATGGCGGAGGCGGCGGTGGTCGGGGCCTGCCCAAGCCGGAGGAAGTGCCCGAGCAATATCGCAAGATGCTGGGCAATGTGACGGCCGAGAAGACCCTGCCGCAGATCCAGGCCTTCATCGACAAGGGCGGCACGGCGGTGGCCATCGGCGGCTCCACGCACCTCGGCGAATATCTGAAGCTGACGGAGAACGGCCTGGCCGCGCCCGGCAAGGACGGCAAGCCCGCGCCGCTGCCATCGACCAAGTTCTATATCCCCGGGTCGATCCTCTCCGCCAAGGTCGACAACAAGACCCCGCTGGGCTTCGGCTTCGCCGACAAGGTCGACGTGTTCTTCGACTCCAGCCCGGTGTTCAAGATCACCGCGCCGGACAAGGCCAAGCAGGTCTCCTGGTTCGAAGGCGCCGACCCGCTGCTCAGCGGCTGGGCCTGGGGCCAGAAGGCGCTGGACGGCACGGCGGGCGTAGTCGACGCCAGCTATGGCAAGGGCAAGGTCTTCCTGCTGGGCCCGGAGGTCGCCATGCGTGGCCAATCCTACGGGACCTTCAAGTTCGTCTTCAACGCCCTGGAATACGGCCCGGCGGCCGCGCACTGATCCTGGCGGACGGCGCGCCTGCCTCGGCTTCGTCCGAACCCTCCTGGGCCGGTCGATCGCCATTGTGGGCGCGCCGTTCTTCGCGATCGGCGTTGTGGCCTGGCTGAACGGGCGGCTGATCGGCTCGGCGCGCCTGGCCTTCGACGGGAGCACTACGATTGCCAGGTCGTGCGCCTCGCCCTGACGACGCCTGACGCGCCCACCGGGCAGGCCCCGGGCGAGCTTGGATATCGAGCTTGGCGATGTTCGCCAGGGCGCGCTGCGTTGCCACCGCCGGGCGTTCGTGCATGATGTTTCGTCGCCGAAAACGCACAATCCGTTTATATTTGAATCACGATCCATTTGTCGGAAACCTCCGCCATGCCGAAGTCCACCCCGAGGGTCCGTTCCGCCGCCGCTGACCTTCCGGCGACGGACGTCGAGGGCGCTGCGAAGGATCGCCGCTCGGCGCGCGAGGTGGCCAGCGACCTGCGCCGGCGCATCCAGGCGGGCCAGCTGAAGCCCGGCGAGTGGCTGCGTGAGATCCGCCTGGCGGAGGAGCTGAACGCCGGCCGCTCCGCGGTGCGCGAGGCGCTGCGGTTCCTGGAGCAGGATGGCCTGGTCGAGCTGGAGCGGTTCCGCGGCGCGCGGGTCACCACGCCGACCCTCTATGAGATGTTCGATCTCTTCGAGGTGCGCGCGGCCTTGTTCGGCCTGGTCACCCGTTTCGCCTGCTTCCGGGCGTCAGACGCCGACCTGAACGAGATCATCGAGAAGATCGAGCACCTGATCTCCGGCGCCGACCACACCACCGCCAAGGAGCGGGTCAATGAGGGCGTGGAGATCGGCGCCATGATCAGCCGCCACGCCAACCGCGACGCGCGCGCGATGATGAACGCCTCGCACCGCAAGGCCCGCTGGCACTTCTCCTATCTCGAGGTCCTGGACCGCTCCTACCGTCCGCTCGACGATTGGCGGGACCTGGCCGAGAAGCTGCGGGTGCGCGATGCGGAAGGCGCCGCCAGCGCCGCGCGCCGGATCATCTATTTCGTCCAGCAGGAAGTGATCAATTCCCTCGCCGCGCGGGGCGCCGCCGGCGCAGGCGCTACGCCAGGCTGAGCGCGACCAGCTTGTGGGGATCGGAGCGGATGCCCATGCCGCAGACGATGAACTGCTTGCCCCTGGCCAGGTAGGTCATCGGCGGCCCGAGCGGGAAGCCGGGCAGGGCGATCTCGGCCACGATATCGCCAGTTTGCTTGTCGTAGGAGCGCAGCACCTTCCTGCCCCAGCGCGGATCGTGCGGGCCTTCGCCCACGAACAGCAGGGTCTTGGTGAGCAGGGGCCCCGCCCGCTGGTCCGAGCCGATCCAGCCCAGGTTGAAGGGCCTCAGCGCCGGGGAGCCGGTGGCGCCCGGGCCGTTGGGCTTCATCCACAGATGGTCGCCGGTCTTCAGGTCGATGGCGGTGATGCGGCTGTAGGGCGGCTTGAACATCGGCAGGCCCCTGGGCCCGCTGACCACGCGCGCTGAGCCGGCGATCTCCTCGGTTTCGCGGGGGCCCGCCACACGTCCGCCCTCGGCGTCCAGCGCCATGGCCCCCAGCGACGAGTGCGACGGGACGTAGATGATCCCGGTCTCCGGATCGACCGCCACGCCCTCCCAATTCGCGCCGCCGGTCCAGGCGGGGCGGCTGATCGTCGGGCGGTGGCCGTAGGGCTGGAACAGCGGCCCGGCCTCGTAGTCCTTGAGCAGCTCCTTCGCCTGGGCGCGCAGCTCCGGCGAGAAATCGATCAGGTCGGCCTCGTTGACGCCCTGCGGCTCGAACGGCGCGGGCTTGGTGGGGAAGGGCTGGGTGGGCGAGGTGTGTTCGCCAGCGATGAGGCTCTGTGGGACCGGCCGCTCCTCGATCGGCCAAACGGGCTTGCCGGTGGTGCGGTCGAAGACGAACAGGAAGCCGTGCTTGGTGGCCTGGGCGACGGCCTTGATCTTCTTGCCGCCGACCGTCACGTCCACGAGCGCCGGGGCGCAGGGCAGGTCGTAGTCCCAGACGTCGTGGTGGACGACCTGGAAGTGCCAGCGGCGCCGGCCGGTCCGGGCGTCCAGCGCGATCAGGCAGTTGGCGAAGAGGTCGTTCCCCGGCCGCGTACCGCCGTAGAAGTTGTTCGTGGCGCAACTGCCCGGCAGATAGACCAGCCCCAGCTCGTCGTCGGCGCTCATCGGCGCCCAGATGTTGGCGTTGCCGTTGCGGTCCGCCGAATTGTCGTCCCAGGTCTCGTAGCCGACCTCGCCTTTCATCGGCACGGTGTGGAAGGTCCACATCAGCGCCCCGGTGCGGACGTCGAAGCCACGCACGTCGCCGGGCGGCATGTCCTTGCGGACCACCGGATCGGAGATGTACTGGCCGACCACCACCACGTCGCGGCAGACGGTCGGGGCCGAGGTGGTGGCGAAGAGGTCCATCGGTTCGATGGTCAGCGGCCGCTGCAGCCCGACCACCGCCAGGTCCACCTCGCCGTCCTTGCCGAAGGTCGCGATCTTGGCGCCGGTCCTGGCGTCCAGGGCGATCAGCCGGTTGTCCAGCGTGGCGATCAGGATCCGCGCGTCGCGGCCGTCGGTCCAATAGGCGACGCCGCGGTGCATGAAGCCCTTCTGGGTCGGCTTCGGACGGCGCCAGCTCTGGGGATCGTAGACCCACAGGGTCTTGCCCGTGGCCGCATCGATGGCGGCCACCTGCGACATGGCGGTGGAGGTGTAGAGCACGCCGCCGATCATGATCGGGGTGGCCTGGAACTCGCCGGGCTTCAAGCCCAGTTCCGGGTGGGCCTTGATCACCGCCGCGTCGGGCGACTCCCATTCCCAGGCGATCTTCAGTCGGCCGGCGTTGCCGCGGTCGATCTGCGACAGGGGCGAATATTTCATCGCCGCGTTCGTGCCGCCGTAGACCGGCCATTCGGCGCCGACCTGCAGCGGCCTGGCGCCGGCGGTCGCCGGGCGGCTCGCGGCCAGGGCGGCCAGGCTCGCCCCCGCCAGCAGCTGGCGGCGGGACAGTCGGGTCGGCGCTCTGGAGTCGGACATGCGGGCTGCGGTGCTGGCGCCTGCGGGCGGTGATCGCGCCTGTCCAGCCTTGCACAATTGTCGAGCAAGACAATCACCATTGTCTGACAAAATTCTGTAGCGGGTGCTTTTCGTTGGCCCCTATCCGGCCGATAGTGGCCCCTCCCAAATTGGAGCCTCGCCGATGACCCACCTGTCGCGCCGATCCGCCCTGGCCCTGGCGTCAGCCGCCGCCGTCGCTCCGGCCGCGGCGAGCGCCCAGACCTTGCGCAGCTTTTCCCGCATCGACGACAAGGGCCGCCAAGTGACCATCTCGGCGATCGTGCGCGGCAAGGGCCCGCTGGTGGTGCTGGTCCCCTCGCTCGGACGCGGCGCCGCGGACTTCGACGACCTGGCGGCGCGGATCTCCGCCGCCGGCTTCCAGACCGCCGCCGTGGACCCCCGCGGCGCGGGCCGGAGTCGCGGCCCCAGCGACGGCGTGACCATGTTCGACCTGGCCGACGACTTCGGCATGGTCGCCAAGGGTCTATCCGACAAGCCGGCGGTGTTCATCGGCCATGCTCACGGCAACCGCATCGTCCGCGCGCTGGCCTCGAAGCGCCCGGAGCAGGTGTCGCGCCTGATCCTGCTGGCGGCCGGCGGGCAGGTGAAGATGGAGCCGGAGGTGCAGACGGCGCTTAGCAACGTCTTCGTCACGACGCTCTCGCCGGAGCAGCATCTGGCGGCGGTGAAGACCGCCTTCTTCGCGCCGGGCAACGATCCGTCGGTCTGGCGCGGCGGCTGGTATCCCGATGTGGCGGCCGGCCAGAGCGCCGCCGGCGCGGCGACGCCCAGCGGCGAATGGCTGGATGGCGGCCACGCGCCGATCCTGATCGTCCAGGCCGCCAACGACCGCGTCGCCGCTCCGGCCAACGCGGAGGCGCTGAAGAAGGCCCACCCCGACCGCGTCACCGTGGTGACCATCCCCAACGCCGGCCACGCCATGCTGCCCGAACAGCCGAAGCTGATCGCCGACATCGTGATCAACTATCTGAAGTCCGCCGACGTGCGCTGAACTCGCCCTAGGCGGCGGTGTCGAGCCCATCCAAATAGCTGGAAAGCTTGGCCACCCATCGCCGCGACGCCTTGGCGTCGGCCTTCTCAGCGGCGTGTTCCAGGCCCGCGCCGATGTCGGTGATCGCCGGAAAGCCGTAGCCGCCGCCGGAGCCGCGCAGATTGTGGCCCAGGATGGTTACGGCCTCGAAGTCGGACCGATCCAGGGCGCCGTCCATGTCGATGACATTCTGGCGGCAGTTCAGGAGATAGGCCGGCGTGCGCTCCGCCAACCTCTGGCTCGCCCGGGATGGCGCCGCCGGGGGCGCGGCCACCGCCGAGGAGTCCATGATCGCCTGCAGCAGGACCTCCTGCTTGATGGGTTTGCTCAGATAGGCCGTGCAGCCGGCCGCCAGACAGGCCTCCCGGTCGCCCTTTAGCGCCGAAGCGGTGAGCGCGATGATTGGCGTCGGCGATCGGCCATTGGCTTTCTCCCAGGCCCGCAGGGTCCGGGTCGCGGTCAGGCCGTCCATCACCGGCATCTGCCGGTCCATCAGCACCAGGTCGTAGTGGCCGGCGGTGAACATCTGGCAGGCGATGGCGCCGGTCTCGGCGACGTCGACCCGGTAGGGCGTGTCCTCCAGATAGGCGAGGGCGATGGTGCAGTTGTCGGGGGAGTCCTCCGCCAGCAGGATGCGCAAGGGCGGCAGCTCCGCCTTCGGCCCGACGCCCACCGGCGTCGCCAGCGGGCGGTTGGCTTCCGACCAGATTTCAAAGGGCACGGCGAAACCGAAGACGCTGCCCTGGTCCAGGACGCTCTCCACCCAGATGCGGCCGCCCATGAGTTCAACCAGGCGCTTCGAGATCGTCAGGCCCAGGCCCGAACCGCCGAATCGGCGGGTCGTCGAGGAATCAGCCTGGGTGAACCGTTCGAACACCCGGCCCAGCTTTGCGTTCGCGATCCCGATGCCGGTGTCCGACACGGTGAAGCGCAGGGCGGTGGGCACGGCGCTGTCCTGGTCGGGCTCGACCTTGAGGGCCACCGTGCCTTCCGGGGTGAACTTGATCGCGTTGCCGAGCAGATTGAGCAGCACCTGGCGAAGCCGGGTCGGGTCGCCCACGAGGTCGTTGCTGACCTCCGGCGCGATCTCGCAGACCAGGGTCAGCCCCTTCTCTTGCGCCTTGGGCGCGACCATCTCGATCACCTTTTCCAGGTGGTCGCTCAAGGAGAAGCCTGTCCGCTCCAGGTCGAGCTGCGAGGCCTCCACCTTGGAAAGGTCGAGGATGTCGTTGATCAGGTTCAGGAGGTTGTCGCCGGAGCGGCGGAAGATCTGAACGTACTTGTCCTGCTCCGGCGTGAGGTCGGTCTTGGCCAGGAGGTCGGCGATGCCCATCACCGCGTTCATCGGCGTGCGGATCTCGTGGCTCATGCTGGCCAGGAAGTCGGACTTGGTGCGGCTGGCGCTTTCCGCCGCGGCTTTAGCCTGCTGCAGCTCGACTTCGACGCGCTTGCGTTCGGTGACATCGCGGGCCGCGGCGAAGACGCCCTGCAGGGTGCGGCTGCGGTCGTAAAAGGTCGTGGCGTTGTAGGAGACCACCGTCTGCTTGCCGCTTCGCGCACGCGCTGTGAGCTCGTAATCGGTCACCGATTTTTCGCTGAGCACGCGTTTGATCCCGGCCTCAGCCCGTTCCGGATCGGTGAAGCAATCCTTGAACGGCGCGCCGATCAGCTCGTCGCGCGTGCACCCGGTGAGCGCCTCGGTCTGCTTGTTGACGTCGGTGATGATGCCGGCCGGGTCGATGGTCATCAGGGCGTCGATGTTCGATTCGATCAGCGAGCGCGTGTAGAACTGCTGGTCCCGCAGCCGCTGGTCGGACTTCTTCTGCTCTTCCTCCACCAGCTTGCGCGCCGTGTTGTCCGTGCCGATCAGCAGATAGCCGATGATCGCGCCCAGGGGGTCGCGCAGGGCGGTGACCGACACGACCGCCGGGAAGCGCGTGCCGTCCTTGCGGATCTTGGTCAGCTCGTAGATGTCCTCGATGCCGCGCGAGGCCTTGAAGACCAGGGCCTCGAAGCCGGGGGTGATCGGGGTGGCCAGCTCGGCGCTCAGCGCTTCGGCCCGGGCGATCAGCTCCAGCGGATCGGAAAACTCCGCCGGCGTGATCTTGTTCATCACCTCGATGGCCGTGTAGCCCAGCATGCGCTCGGCGCCGACGTTGAAGATCTGGATTACGCCCTGGGCGTCGGTGGCGATGCTGGAGAAGTTGGCGCTGTTGAAGATCGCACGCTGCAAGGCGCCGGCCTGGAGTAGGGCGTCTTCGGCCTGTTTGCGCGCTGTGTTGTCGGTGCCGATCAGCAGATAGCCGATGATGCTGTCCTGCGCGTCGCGGAGCGCGGTCACGGAGACCACCGCCGGCAGCCGGCTGCCGTCCTTGCGGACGTAGGTGAGCTCGTAGATGTCTTCGATGCCGCGCGAGGCCTTGAACACCAGGGCTTCGAACCCCGGCGTGATCGGGGTGGACAGCTCCGCGCTCAGGGCTTGAGCCCGCGCGATCAGCTCCTGCGGGTCGGAAATGTCGGCCGGCGTGATGGTGTTGATCACCTCGGCGGCGGTGAAGCCCAGCATGCGCTCGGCGCCGACGTTGAAGATCTGGATTACGCCCTGGGCGTCGGTGGCGATGCTGGAGAAGTTGGCGCTGTTGA
>NZ_DATAPY010000165.1:0-34588 GCF_036264965.1 Phenylobacterium sp. | reverse complement strand
GCTCATGGCGGCGATGCGGGCTTGACGCAGCCCTCCCTCGTCACGTGCCAAAACGCCGCCTCCAACGTCCGGCCTCATAGAGCCCGCGAAGATCAACCTCCCGCGACCTGCGCGCCAGCGCGTTTCCACACGGGCTCGGTGGAAAGCAACCTTCCCCACCCCAGCGGATAGTCGGGCTTCCGTCCCGGTGGCGGAAGCTGGCTAGGTCGAAGAAGGAAGTTAGCGGACAGTCGCCACGCTTCGCCTTGCTACGTGTCCGGGACCGCAGGCGGATTCAGCGGCTGGCAGGTGGTGCCCAGGATGGCCGTGACGCCAAACGGCTTGGGGGTGTGGCCGGCGCGGGCGGCGCTTGCCAATATATCCTGACCTAGCTGCCTGATATCGCTGGCGTCGCTCCGTGCCGCCTGGAGGGAAGCGACCAGGTTCGGGCGCAGATCGGGCCGCAAGACGCGAGGTCCAAGCTCCAGTGTGCGCAGCTCCGACCAGACGTAGTGCTCGCGACTCTCCATGTCCTGCAGGATCGCGAGTTGAGTGTAGAACGCTGCCTGCTTGCTCTGCTCAGCTTCCGTTTGCCGGTTGAAGCGGCCGCTATTCAGGTTGGCTTGCCAGCGCTGCTGGACCATAGGCGGGTCCCCAGGATCACCGAGGAAAAGCGCGCGCGGTGGCGGCTTTCCATCAGCCCAGTCGGCAAGTAGGCCGGTGATCTCCTGCAGGCGTTTGTCGATGCAGGGCTGCTGCGCTTGACGATAGGCGATGCGGTTCACGTTATCCTGAACCTCCGCATCTATGGCCTCACGGGCTTCGCGAGCTAGACCGCGTTCGTGCAGGGCCTCGACGGTCTGCTCCGCACCCAGCGCGGTCAGCACGCCGACCACGATAATGATGTACTCCTTCAAGAACTCGCGGACGCCGTGCCACGGCTTGGGTTTATGGATGTCCATGCCGCCCCCGACAGATCAACCTTTGGGGTGACTGTAAGCGGACTCGCCAAACGTCCGCTATGGGTCGTTATCGACCTACAGCGATTTTGACGCCCTAGCGGCGTCCAGATAAGCCGAGGGCGGCCTTTCGGCCGCCCCGGTGATCTCTCCCCTCGCGGGGCAACGGACACCCTCTCGGGGCCGCGAACATCCCCTTTATAGGCCAACTTCCTTTCTTTTTCTACCCCTGTCCTTCCGGGATGAGCGGAGTGCGGGGCGGGACCTAGGCCTTCCGCCGTCCGAACCCGCGGAACACCAGCACCCCGACGCCGGCGACCACAGCCAGGCCGCCGGTGACCACGAGCAGGCCCCAGCCGGGGCCTGAGTCGAGCCGGGCCAGGATCGCCGGCTCCTCCGGCGTCGCGACCGGCGTCTTGGCCTCTTCGACCGGCGCGGGCGCCGGCGGCTTTCGTCTGCTCATCGAGACCCTCCTCGATCGTCGTCAGCTTGGCCCTGAACCAATGCCGTCCCCGCGCGCTGTAGTGGCCCGGAGAGACCCATCATGACGCGAACCGACCTCACCGTCTTCCTGTCCGGCGCCGCCGTCGCCCTCACCGCCGGCGTGCTGTTGGGCGGGGCTATGCAGCCCCATCTCGCCAGCGACGACGGCCGCCCCGCGGGCCCGCAGATGTTCGCCGCCTATGATGGGCGCTCGACCGGTCCCTTCGACCCCGGCGACCCTTATATGACCCTGGCCGCCTACCACGGTGCGCCGCCGGACTATGTGATGGGCACCGACTGGAAGAAGGCGATGGCGCCGCCGGTCGAGAAGACCGCGGTCGCCGAGCCCCGCGACGCGCCCGACGACCCGCCGCCACCCATCCTCACGCACGTGGTCTATGACGAGCCGCCCCCAACCCACGACTACCCCTCGATGGGCGGCTCGCATCCCTCGGTGATCGAGTTGCCGGCGCCCGCCGACGAGACCGAGCCGGCGCCCGACGCCGGCCGCTGATCCCCCTCGCCTTTCGCGCCGCCGCCCGCTAGAGGCGGGCGATGACCGCCGACGCCGTCCAGACTGTCGCCAAGGGCCCGCGCGCCGAGGCCGAGGCCGCCGCCCTCGCCATCGATGCCGACCCCGCCACCGAGGCCCTCACCTATTCCATCCTGGAGGAGGACGAGGACCGCGACGTCTGGCGCATCGACGCCTTCCCCACCACGCCCGAGGAACAGGCCGGCCTGGCCGCCGTGCTGGCGGGCTTTCCCAGGCTGCGGGTGGTCACCGACAAGCTGGCCGACGCCGACTGGCTGGCCATGGCGCTCTCCGGCCTGCCGCCGGTCCGCGCCGGCCGGTTCTTTGTCTACGGCGCGCACGACAAGGGCCTCGTCCCTCCGAGCGCCGTGGCCCTGCGCATCGAGGCCGGCGCGGCGTTCGGCACCGGGCATCATGGCACGACGGAGGGCTGCCTCTCGGCCTTCGACCGGTTGCTGAAGCACCGCAGGTTCAACCGGGTGCTGGACGTGGGCTGCGGCACCGGCGTCCTGGCCATCGCCGCGGCGCGCACCGGATCGAAAGTCGCGCTCGGCACGGACATCGACGAACCCTCGGTGCGCATCGCCAACGAGAACGCCCAGCTGAACCGCGCCCGCGCCCGCTTCGTCTACGCCAACGGCTTGAACGAGGCCCGCGTGCGGCGCCCGGCGCCCTACGACTTGGTATTCGCCAACATCCTGGCCCCGCCGCTGGTGGCCCTGTCGCAGGACATCAAGCTGGCGCTGAAGCCCGGCGGCATCGCGATCCTGTCCGGCCTACTGCGCACCCAGGAACGCCGGGTGTTCGCGGCCTACGCCTCCAAGGGCTTCCGCCTGGAGCGCCGCCTGCACCGCGACGCCTGGGCGACCCTGGTGCTGCGCCGCGCCTAAGAGCGCGCAGGGTGAAGTGGATGCCGGTTCACCCGTCCGACGCGCTCTAAACTTTGGAAGATAGACCCTTCTTGTCCGGTTCAGGTTTTCACCTGAACCGGGAAGGGTCTAGCCGACGATCTTCGCCGCGCCCAGTTCGGCCCGCCAGTGGGCGTCGCGATCCTTCAGCAGATTCGCCTGCTCGTACTCGCTGAGGCCCTCGACCGGCTTCGCCTCCAGCACCTCGAAGCTGAACGCCGGTTCTCCGTGCGCAGACCAGACGGCCTGCAACGCCTTGTTCGGATGGCCGCCGCTCTTCAGGCCGAACCAGATGCGGTTCTGCTGCTTCGACAGGTCGCGCGAGCCGCCGACCCATGCCTGTCCAGTCGCCGCGCAGCGCACGGCGAAGATTCCGAGTTCGACCTTGCGCTCCTTGTAGTCGCGCACGGCCTGGCGGCGGTTCGGCTTGTCCATCGCGCGGCGCTACAGGCTGGGTGCAGCCTTGTCAATTATACCCGGGTGAAAAGAACTCGTCGGCTAGGATTGCGTAGAGGTAGCTGTCGCGCCAGCCGTCGCGGCCTTGTCGATCCTGGCGGAAATGCGCCTCACGCCGCATGCCGAGCTTCTCCATGATGCCCCAGGAGCCCGCGTTGCGGACGTCGCACTCGGCCCAGATGCGGCGCAGGTTCAGCGTTTCGAAGCCCATTCGCAGCATGGCCCGCGCCGCCTCCGTGCCGAGGCCGTGGCGCCAGTAGCCACTGGCCAAGCTGTAACCGATGTCGCCAGTGCGGCTGGCCGCGTCGCGGACCCCGACGCGGATCGAGCCGATCACCCGGCCGTCGGCCAGATGTTCGATGGCCAGATTGATGTCGGCGCCAGGCCAGTGCGGGCGGGCCGCGAACCACCGGTCCAGGGCGGCCTGGGTGTCGGCTAAGCTATTGGGGCCCCAGTCCATGAAGCGGACAACGGCGTCGTCGGTCGCATAGGCGTGGACGTCATCGAAGTCGTCCTGGCGGAACTCGCGCAGCAACAGGCGTTCGGTGCGTATGGGGAACCAGGGCTTCAGGTCGTCGGTCATCGTCGTCTCCTCAGGGCTGGAAGGCCGGCGGCAGGAGACGGCGTCTTGGCGACCCTGCCGTTTCGGCGGGGTCGCGGTCTTCGGCGGCTGTCTAGGCGAGCGCGCGCGAATCCCGGCCCCAGGTGGGACCGGAATTGGCCGAGCAGGTTTGAGCGGCGCGAAGGACCATGGCCGGCCCGATACCCCGAACGGCGTTCGACGGCAAGTCCGCCCCTTGGCCCCAGGGCGCTGGAAGGATTACATCCCGCCCATGCGCCAGACCTTCAATGAATCCGCCGACCGCTCCTTCGGGCCGAAGCATGTACCCCTGATCCGCAAGGCCATGGCCGACCAGGGCCTCGACGGCTTCGTCACCCCGCATGAGGACGAGCATCAGAACGAGTACTTGCCGGCCGCCAACGACCGGCTGGCCTGGGCCACCGGCTTCACCGGCTCGGCCGGCGCGGCGGTGATCCTGAAGGACAAGGCCGCGATCTTCGTCGATGGCCGCTACACCCTGCAGGTCCGCGATCAGGTGGATCAGGGCACCTTCGAGATCCGCGACCTCGTCGAGGGTGGCGTGCCGGCCTACCTGGAGACCGCGACCGGCAAGGGCCAGGTGATCGGCTACGACCCGCGCCTGCACAGCCCCGACGCCCTGGACCGCCTGAAGTCCGCCGTGGCCAAGGCCGGCGCCGTACTGCGCCCGGTCAGCCCCAATCCGCTGGACACCGCCTGGGGCCAGGCGCGCCCGCCGCAGCCCACAGCGCCCGTCGTGCCCCACCCCCTGCAATACGCCGGCGAGGACTCGGCCTCGAAGCGCCACCGCCTGGGCCAGGATCTGGCCGCGCGCGGGGCGGACGCGGCGGTGATCACCGCGCCGGCCTCCATCGCCTGGCTGTTCAACGTCCGCGGCGGCGACGTCATCCGCTCGCCGCTGCCCATCGGCCAGGCGATCCTGGGCGCCGATGGCTCGGCGCGCCTGTTCCTCGACCCCGCCAAGGTGACGCCGGACCTGCCGGCCTGGCTCGGCAACGAGGTGCGCCTGGAAGCCGCCGCCGACCTGCCGCGGGCGCTGGCGGAGCTGAAGGGCAATCAGGTGCTGGTCGATCCGGCGCAGTCCTCGTCCTGGTACTTCGAGGCCCTGGCGAGCGCCGGCGCCGGCGTGCAGCGCGGCGAGGACCCCTGCGTGCTGCCCCGCGCCTGCAAGAACCCCGTGGAGATCGCCGGGACCAAGCGCGCCCATGTGCGCGACGGCGCGGCGCTGACGCGCTTCCTGCACTGGGTCGCCACCGAGGGGCAGGCCAATCCGCCGGACGAGATCGAGGCGGTCTCGAAGCTGGAGGCCTTCCGCGAGGAAACAGGGTCGCTGAAGGACCTCTCCTTCGACACCATCGCCGGCGCGGCCTCCAACGGCGCGATCGTTCACTACCGGCCCACCCAGCGGCTCAACAGGCGCACAGAAAAGGGCAGCCTGCTGCTGGTCGACTCAGGCGCCCAGTACCTGGATGGCACCACCGACGTCACCCGCACCGTCGCCATCGGCGAGCCGTCGGCGGAGATGTGCGAGCGCTTCACCCTGGTGCTTAAGGGCCACCTGGCGCTGGCCCGGGTGCGGTTCCCGGCGGGCACGACCGGCTCGGCCCTGGACGCGCTGGCCCGCGTGGCGCTCTGGGCCCACGGCCTCGACTACGACCACGGCACCGGCCACGGGGTGGGGTCCTACCTCGGTGTGCACGAAGGTCCGCAGCGGATCGCCAAGGCGCCGAACCTGGTCGCTCTGCGCCCGGGGATGATCGTCTCCAACGAGCCCGGCTATTACAAGGAAGGCGCCTACGGCATCCGCATCGAGACCCTGCAGTTCGTCACCGAGGCGGCGATGATCCCCGGCGGCGAGCGGCCGATGCTGGGCTTCGAGACCCTGACACTGGCCCCGATCGACCGCAGGCTCGTGGTCAGGGCGATGCTCAGCGATGAAGAGCGCGGCCAGCTCGACGCCTATCACGCCCGTGTCCTGGCCGAGATCGGGCCCCTGGTCCCGGCGCCCGTGCGTGGCTGGCTTGAGGACGTCTGCGCGCCGATCTGAATCGGCGACAGCCTAAAGCGATCGACGCCCATGTATTCGGCTGTGGGCTCATCCCTAGAATCTTAGGCATGCGCCGCTGCGCGGTCTGTCAAAAATGTTCACCCCCCTGGAACATCTGACAAGCGCGCGCGCTGTTCATGAAACCGGGGTTGAAACGCCCCTCGGGGTTGCGCGCCTTAGTGCGCGTAGACTTTATTACAGAGATTTTACGATTCAAATTATTAGAGCAAATCGAAATATAACTTATCAGAAGTTACGATCATAACCCCTACAGTCAAGCTTACCGGACACTCTGTGAAGATCGTCGTTCATCGAATTTCGACTTTCAGCCCTCAAATCCAACGCGACTGACTGTTTCATAGCCCAAACCTTATGTGGCCATTATGCGACATATTGACGTGAGTCATGCGAACACCTTCGCAATCCGCGTTGACCCCCGCCTCCAGTCAAATCTAACTACGGCCTAATCGGGGCCGAATAGGGCTCTGGGCTGTCAATCCCTTGGGGAGCGAGCCGCTGTCACAAGCCGGTCGCTGGAGGATCTAGATCTTGAAAATTCACAACACACGAGAGCGCCTGCTGGCCTCCTCGATGATCTGTGGCGTGGCCTTCCTGGGCCTCGCCACGCAAGCGTCCGCTGCGGCCGCGGACACCAACACCGGCGAAGTCTCTGAAATCGTCGTAACCGGCACCCGGATCCCGTCGCCGAACCTGACGTCGATCGCGCCCGTGACCACGGTCGGCAACGCCGACATCAAGGCCCAAGGCGTCACCCGGATCGAGGACATCACCAACTCGCTGCCGCAGGTGTTCGCGGGCCAGGGCTCGATGATCTCCAACGCCTCGTCCGGCACGGCCACCGTCGACCTGCGCGGCCTGGGCTCGAACCGCACCCTGGTGCTGATCGACAGCCGCCGCCTGATGCCCGGCGACCCTGTCGTCCCGGCCGCCGACCTGAACTTCATCCCGGCCGCCCTGGTGGAGCGCGTCGACGTGTTGACCGGCGGGGCCTCGGCCACCTACGGCGCCGACGCCGTAGCCGGCGTCGTCAACTTCATCATGGTGAAGAACTTCGAGGGCGTGCGGATCGACGCCCAGTACTCGGGCTATCAGCACGACAACAACAACAGCGAAATCCAGAGCGTGGTGCGCGCCAAGGCGGCCACCGCGTCGGATCCGCACCAGTTCGCTCTGCCCTCGAGCAACATCTGGGACGGTGAAGGCTCTGAAGTCACCATCACGCTGGGCGCCAACGCGCCGGACGGCAAGGGCAACGTCACCGCCTACGCCGCCTACCGCCAGAACAACCCCGTCCTGGAAGGCGAGCGCGACTTCAGCTCCTGCACCCTGAACTCGGGCGCCACCTTCGCAGCGGCCGGTTGCGGCGGCTCCGGCACGGCCTTCCCGGCCCGCGTCGGCAGCTTCATCGTCAACCCGGCGAACTTCAACACCTTCCGCCCGCGCACCGGCGCCGACGTGTTCAACTTCGGCCCGCAGAATTACTTCGTCCGTCCTGACGAGCGCTACAACCTGGGCGCTTTCGCTCACTACGAAATCGCGCCCTGGGCCGAGGCCTACATGGACACCATGTTCATGGACGACCGCTCGACGGCCCAGATCGCGGCGGGCGGCATCTTCGCCGGCACCTTCAGCGTCAACTGCGCCAACCCGCTGCTGAGCGCGCAGGAAGCCGGCATGCTGGTTCCCGTCGGAGCCACGGCCGGTCAGACTTGCGCGAACACGCCTGGCGGCACCTTCACCGGCACGGTCGCGCGGCGTCTGCAGCCGGCCGAGGCCGGCGGCCGTCAGACCGATTTCCGGCACACCGACTACCGGATCGTGATCGGCCTGCGCGGCGACCTTGGCAAGAACTGGAACTACGACGGCTATATGCAATACGGCTCGGTCCAGCTGTCGCAAGAGCAGACCGGCAACCTCAACTCGAGCCGGATCCAGCAGGCTCTCAACGTCGTCCAGACCCCGACGGGCCCGCAATGCGCCCCCGGCGCCGACGCCGGCTGTGTGCCGCTGAACATCTTCACCAGCCAGTTCATCTCGCCCGCGGCTCTGAAGTTCCTCGACGCCACCAGCTTTGCGGTCGGCAACACCACCGAGCGCGTGGTCAGCCTGGCCTTCACCGGCAAGCTCGGCGACTACGGTCTGAAGAGCGCCTGGGCCAACGACGGCGTGGGCGTGGCGTTCGGCGCCGAGTACCGCCGCGAGCACCTCGACTCGACCGCTGACTTCCTGTCGGCGAACGGTCTGGTGAACGGCAACGGCGCGGCCTCGCCGCCGGTCAACGGCGGCTTCGACGTCTACGAGCTGTTCGGCGAAGCCCGCGTGCCGCTGATCAGTGACATGCCCTTCGCCAAGGACGTGTCCCTGGAGCTCGGTTACCGCTTCTCCGACTACTCCTCCATCGGCGACACCAACACCTACAAGGTGGCCGGCGAGTGGGAAGTGATCGACGGCCTGCGCTTCCGCGCCGGCTACAACCGCGCCGTCCGTGCGCCGAACGTGATCGAACTGTTCGCGCCGCAGAACGTCGGCCTGGACGGCACCCAGGACCCCTGCGCGGGCCTAGCGGCCAACAACCCGCTGGTCGCCCAATGCGCCTCGGCCTTCCACCTGACGACGGCCCAGGTCCTGGCCATCGAGAAGAACCCGGCCAACCAGTACAACGGCCAGTTCGGCGGCAACCCGAACCTGAAGCCGGAAATCAGCGACACCTACACCGCCGGTGTGGTGTGGCAGCCGAAGTTCGTCCCGGGCCTGTCGATCTCGGTCGACTACTTCGACATCAAGGTCGATCAGTTCATCGCCGGCCTCGGCGCCAACCTGATCATCAACCAGTGCGTGACCACGCAGAACCCCTTCTTCTGCAACCTGGTGCACCGCGAGCCGGGCAACAATTCGCTGTTCCTCGACCCGACCGGCTTCATTCAGGACACCACGCTGAACACCGGCTCGCTGAAGACCACGGGCATCGACCTGAACGTCGCCTACCGCACGGACCTGTCGAACCTCGGTCTCGGCGACAATGGCTCGATCTCGGCCTCGCTGGTCGGCACCTGGCTCGACACCCTGCAGACCCAGCCGCTGCCGGGTGGCCCGACCTACGACTGCGCCGGCCTCTATGGCACCACCTGCGCTGGTCCGAACGGCGAAGGCCCGGCCCCGGTGTGGCGTCACAAGCTGCGCGTCACCTGGACCACGCCCTACTCGTACGGCGACTGGTTCAAGTCTCTCAGCCTGTCTGCCCAATGGCGCTACTACAGCAGCGTGAAGCTGGACGCCTTCTCCAGCGACCCGCAGCTGAACAACCCCGGCCTGCAGTACGCCACCGACCGCAGCCTGGCGGCGCGCAGCTACCTCGACCTGACGGCGAACTTCACCGTCCATGGCAACCTGAACTTCCGGGTTGGCGTGAACAACGTGCTCGACAAGGATCCGCCGATCATCGGGTCCTCCAACTGCCCGGTGGGCGCGTGTAACGGCGGCACCTATCCGCAGGTCTACGACGCCCTCGGCCGGTTCTTCTTCGTGGGCCTGACCGCCGACTTCTAAGACGGTCGACCACTTCAGATCGGAAGGGCGGCGGCGCAATCCGCCGCCCTTTCTTTTTGCCCCGCTCGCCCGGGCCCGGCGCATCGGGTAATCAGGAGCGCGGGTGGCCCGCGACAGTCGAGGACGTGGCGTTGACCAGTTGGAAGACCGGCCCGATCAACCTGAAGATCGGCGCGTTGGCGCCGCCGCCGGCCCGAGACGCCGCGGCCGACAAGGCGGCGCTGGCCGAAATCGCAGCCGCGGTTCAGGCGCGCGATTTCGAACGCGGCGGGCGGCTGGCGGAACGCGCGCTGGCCTCCGGCCTCGAACATCCCGCCGTCCTCAATCTCGCCGCCCTCAAGCTCGAGGGCGAAGAGCGGTTCGAGGACGCCGTACGCCTGCTGCAGCGCGCTGTCGCCATCGCGCCTGGCGATCCGGGCGCCCACAACGCCCTCGGCCTTTGCCTGCGCCGCCTGGAGCGCGACGCCGAGGCCCTGATCCAGTTCGACCAGGCCATCCAGATCGCGCCCACCTTCGCCGGCGCCCACAGCGCCCGCGGCGGCTGCCTGGAGAGCCTGGGGCGCCTGAAGGAGGCCGAGGCCGCTTTCCGCCGCTCGATCGAGTTGCAGCCCGAGAACCTCGGGGGCCTCGCCGGGATCGCCAACCTGATGAGCCGCCGGGGCGCCCACGGCGAGGCGCGCGCCATGGCGGCCAAGGTGTTGTCCGCTCAGCCGGGCTACCCCGACGCCGTCAATGTGATGGCCGCGGCGGAACTGGCCGCGGGCGAGGCGCCGGCCGCCCAGGTCCGCCTGGAGGCCATGATCGCCGACCCGAGGCTCACGCCACAGCAGCTGGCCTTCGCGCAGGGTCTTCTGGGCGACGCGCTCGACGCCCAGGATCGCGTGCCGGAGGCTTTCAGCGCCTATGCGGCCTGCAACATGGGCCTTTGGCGGACCTATGCGAAAACCTATGGCGCGCCGCCCACAGCCCTGGAATTCGCCCAGGGGATGATCGGGCGCCTGGACGCCATCGCGCCTGAGGCCTGGACGTCGGCCGGCGAACCGCCGCCTGGCGCGACCGGCCACGTCTTCCTGCTCGGCTTCCCGCGCTCGGGCACCACCCTGCTCGAACAGGTGCTGGCCAGCCATCCTGACGTCGAGGCCCTGGAGGAGCGAGAAACCCTTTCGGCCGCCATGCGCGCCTTCCTGGCGACGCCGCAAGACCTCGACCGCCTGGCCGCGGCGAGCGAGGCCGAGCTCAAGCCCCTGCGCGCCGCCTACTGGGACCGCGTGCGCGACGAGAGCGCCCATGTCGGGGGCAAGGTCTTCGTCGACAAGCACCCGCTGAACAGCCTGAAGCTGCCCCTGATCGCCAGACTGTTCCCGAACGCCAAGATCCTCTTCGCCCGGCGCGACCCGCGCGACGTGGTGTTGAGCTGCTATCGGCGGCGGTTCGTCATGAGCGGCTCGGCCTATCAGCTCCTGACGCTGTCAGGCGCCGCCGGCTACTACGACGCGGCCATGCAGATTGCCGAACGGATGGCGCCGGCCCTGGAGGCCCGATCCCACGTCGTGCGGCACGAGACGCTGATCGAAGACTTCGATGGCGTGGTGCGCGCGGTTTGCGATTTTCTCGGCCTGCCTTGGACCGACGATCTGCGCGCTTTCTCCGCCCGCACCCGCGATCGCGGCATCGCCACGCCGTCCGGCGCCCAGCTGGCCGGCGGCCTCAGCGCCGAGGGCGTCGGCCAGTGGCGGCGCTATCGCCAGCAGATGGCCCCGGCCCTCCCCAAGCTCCGGCCATGGGTCGAGCGCTTCGGATACGACCCGCAGTGACTGCCACGCCGGCCGCGCCCATCGACGCCAAGGGTTGGGGCGCGTTGGGCGACCGGCTGCGGCTGGCCGGCGACGTCGCAGGGGCCGACCAGGCCTACGCGCGCCAGATCCGCGCCTCGGTCACAGACCCGGAGCTGATCGCGGCGGCCGATGCGCTGTGCGAGGGCCGCGCAGCGGACTGTCACCGCCTGCTGAGCGCCGCGTTGACGCGGCGCCCCGACGATATCCATGCGCTATGGGCCTTCGCCGAACTCGCGGCGCGCACGGGCCGGACACATGACGCCGAAGCGCTTTTGGCGCGCGCGCTGGCGCAGGCTCCCGGCTTCACCGCCGCTCGCTACGCCTACGCTATGGCTCTGCACCACCAGGCAAAGGCGGCCCAGACCATCGCCGAGGCCGACCGCCTCCTGGCGGAAGATCCAAGCCATCCGATCTATCGCCAGCTGGGCGCGGCGGCCCGCATGCAGGTTGGGGACTTCGACGCCGCGGCGGCAGGCTACCGCACGGTGCTCAACGCCCATCCGGACCTCCCGCTCACCTGGATGGCCTATGGTCACGCGCTGAAGACCCTTGGCCGGCAGGGCGAGGCGATCGCGGCCTACCGCGAGGCGATCCGCCAGCGGCCCGGTCTCGGGGAGGCCTGGTGGAGCCTGGCGAACCTCAAGACCGTCGCCCTGACCGGCGACGACATCGCCCGGATGACGGCCGAACTCGGCCGACCGGGCCTCGGCGACGAGGACCGCTACCATCTGCAGTTCGCGCTCGGAGCCGCCCGGGAAGCGGCGGGCGACGACGCGGCGGCGTTCGAGAACTACGCCCAGGCCAATGCCTTGCGCCGCGCCGCCCTGCCCTACGACCCCGACGAGACCAGCATCCACGTCGCGCGCTGCAAGGGCCTGCTGAGCGCCAGCTTCTTCGCCGCCCGCGCCGGCGGCGGGTGCCCGCGGCCCGACCCGATTTTCATCGTCGGCCTGCCGCGCTCGGGGTCGACCCTCATCGAGCAGATCCTGGCCAGCCATAGCCAGGTGGAAGGCGCGCAGGAACTGCCCGAGGTGGAGATCCTCGCCACGCGGCTGGGGGGCGGCGCGGCGAAGGCTTCGGAGAGCGCCTATCCCGACATCCTGGCCGCTCTGTCGGGCACGGAATTCCGGGCGCTGGGCGAGGAATATCTGCAGCGCGCCGCCGCGCATCGGAAGACCGCCGCGCCGTTCTTCGTCGACAAGATGCCGAACAACTTCGCCCACGTGGGCCTGATCCGGCTGATGCTGCCCAACGCCAGGATCATCGATGCGCGGCGCCATCCCGTCGCCTGTTGCTTCTCGGCCTTCAAACAGCACTTCGCCATGGGCCAGCCGTTCAGCTACGGCCTCAGCGACCTCGCGCGCTACTACAGCGACTATGTGGAGCTGATAGCCCACTTCGACGCCGTGTCGCCCGGCGCGATCCATCGCGTGATCTACGAACAGATGGTCGCCGACCCGGAGTCTGAGGTGCGCCGCCTGCTCACCTTCTGCGGCCTGCCCTTCGAGGCCGGCTGTCTGCGATTCTACGAAAACGATCGCGCGGTCCATACGGCCAGCTCGGAGCAGGTCCGACGCCCGATCTTCACCGACGCCACCGATCACTGGCGGCGTTTCGAGCCATGGTTGGGGCCACTGATGCGCGATTTGGAGCCGGTGCTCGCAACCTATCCCAATGCTCCGGATTACTAGCCTCAGAGCAGCCGGAAACCACCGTTTTCGCTGCATTCTTTGGTGATCCTATATGGATTCTATAAGGCCGTAAGCGTAACGTCCGTGCAGCACCTAAAACTGTAGTGGTTCAGCATGCAAAAGATGCAATCGCAGACCGAACGGCCGGGTGAGTTCGACAAGACCGCCCACGGCCGCAGCTTCGCCAAGGATATCGCCGAACTCGCCCTGTTCCTCGAACTAACCGAACCGCCCGGCTCTATCGGCCACCTGGAGTCGGCGACCGCCGAAGTCATCACCGGCCGCCAGGTTCCTGCCACCACCCTGAAACGCTGTATCTCGGAAGCCCGCGCCCTGATCGAGTTCTTCCGCGAGAGCGGGGCGTTGGGCCATATCGAGGCGCAGGCCGAGGGGGACGACTGGGCTTTGCGCACGGAACTCGCCGCCTGGCTGGACGAGACCCGCCTCACCGCGGTCCTCAAACAGCGGGCGCTGCGCCTCAACCGCAGTCGCGGCGGGCGGCCCTCGACCACGACGCGGACCCTGCGGGCGGTGGAGGAGCTGGTAGCCTTCGCCCGCGCCGGACGGCCGGGCGCCCTCGACGAGCTGCGCTCCATCCGCGCGCTGGTCGCGGACACCTAGGCGTTCGGGGACGCTGGCCGGTCCTCGCGAGGCGCCGGCCAGTCGTTCGCGACGTTCCGCAACGTCAGGCCCACAGTTTTATTTGGGCATGACTGTCAAAAGCGAGCGCCCGGGAAGCTGAGGCGGTGCTTTTGCTTGGCCGGCGCCTGAAAAATGGACGCCGCAGAACGGCGATCTGTCTCGGCGCTGTAATATTTGCAGGCGCCATGATGAGCGGTTTGCAGTCGAAGGGCGCGTTTTTGGCCGCGGCTAGCCAATTCCCCTGAGTCTAGATGGACTTCAATCCGGCCCCCGGCACTCTGAAGGACAATTAAAAAGACGGCGGGGGAAGCGTTCGGTCGGGCCCAACAACAATTGGGGATCCTGACATGAACAAACTATTCGTAGGCGCAAGCATCATTGCGCTGACGGCGATGAGCGCGACAGGCGCCATGGCCGCGGACGCCGCGGCTGCGGCGGGGCCAGACGGCGCGCGCTCGCTGGATGAACTGATCGTCACGGGGACACGCGCCACCGGCATGAAGGCCGCCGACAGCCCGGCGCCGATCCAGGTGCTGGGCGCCACCGCCCTGAAGCAGGTGGGTCCGCCGGACCTGATGCAGGCGATCGCCCAGAACCTGCCCTCCTTCAATGCCCAGGGCTTCGGCGGCGACTCCGCCAACCTGACGCTGTCAGCCGCCCTGCGCGGCCTCAACCCGAACGACACCCTGGTGCTGGTGAACGGCAAACGCCGCCACGCCACCGCCAACCTGGCCGTCGACGGCGGCAGCCCCTATTCCGGCTCGGCCACTGCCGACCTGGGGCTGATCCCGGTGGGCGCCATCGACCACATCGAAGTCCTGCAGGACGGCGCGGCCGCGCAGTACGGGTCCGACGCCATCGCCGGGGTGGTGAACATCATCCTGAAGAACAACGCCGAAGGCGGGGTCATATCGGCCACGGGCGGCCAAACCTATCAGGGTGACGGCAAGACCGGCGCCTGGTCGTTCAACAACGGCGCGAAGCTGGGCGAGAACGGCTTCCTGAACTTCACCCTGGAAGAGCGCTATCACGAACACACCATCCGCGGCGGCAGCGACCGGCGCCTGTTCGACATCAATGGAAAGCTGCTGGCCACCGACAGCGCCGTCGACGCGGGCGTCGCCAACGCCCCCGGCGCGCCGCAGGTGAACAAGATCACCGGCGACCCTGCGTACAACCTCTACAACTTCTTCTACAACGCCGGGTACGACCTCGGCGGCGGCGTCGAGGCCTACAGCTTCGGCAGCTACAGCCATCGCAACGCCTCGTCCTACGAGAACCTGCGCGTGCCCTCGAAAGTCAGCGGCACCACCTCGACCGGCGTGAAGTACTTCCCGTTCCCGGCCGGCTTCAACCCGGTCGAGGTGCTGGCGGAGGATGACTACTCCTTCACCGGCGGCATCAAGGGCGCCTACGAAGGCTGGTCCTGGGACCTGTCGACGACCTACGGCACGGACCGCGACAAGATCTATACCGACGGCTCCGCCAACGCCCAGCTGTTCCCGGTCCTGGCGGCGGTCTCGGCCACCCCGATCGCCTCGCAGCGCGACTTCTACGACGGCAGCTTCATCACCACCGAGTGGACGACCAACCTCGACATCGTCAAGACGTTCGATGTCGGCGCCGCCTCGCCGCTGAACTTCGCCTTCGGCGCCGAGACCCGGCGCAACACCTTCCAGATCGAAGCCGGCGAACCCTCGTCCTACTTCGGTGGCGGGGCCCAGTCGTTCACCGGCTACGACCCCTCGAACGCTGGCACACATACCCGCAACGACTACGCCGGCTATGTCGACTTCGCGGTGGATCCGATCACCGGTCTGCACCTCGACCTGGCCGGCCGCTATTCGCACTACAGCGACTTCGGCGAGGCCACCGTGGGCAAGCTGACCGGCCGTTACGATTTCAGCCCGATGATCGCCATCCGCGGCACCATCTCCAACGGCTTCCGCGCGCCGACCCTCGCGGAAGAGTTCTACTCAGGCACCAACGTCTCGCCGTCCTCGGCCGACGTGCAGCTGCCGGCCAACTCGCCCGGGGCGGTGATCGCCGGCTTCTCGCCGTTGAAGCCCGAGAAATCGACCAACTACAGCGTCGGCTTCGTGGCCCACCCGATCGAAGGCATGCAGATCAGCCTCGACGCCTATCAGATCGACGTCCGCAACCGCATCGTCGTCACCGGCTTCCTCTACGGCTCAGTGGTCGCTGGCGGGAAGAACAACGTCGTTTCGCAGGCGGTCCTCAACGCCATCACGGCGCACGGCAACACCCTGGACACCGGCATCTCCTACGCCGGCATCTCGGTGTTCACCAACGGCGTGGACACCCGCACCCAGGGCGCCGAACTGACGGTGAACTACGCGTCGGACTTCGGCGAATTCGGCCACGTCGATTGGACCGGCGGCCTCAACTACAACAAGACCACGATCACCAAGCTTGCCCCCTTGGCGCCCCAGGACTTCTCCGCGGTTCCGGCGATCATCACGCAGACCTCGCTGCTCAGCCCGAGCGCGCTGTCGTCGCTCACCACCGCGACGCCGCGGGAGAAGTTCGTGGGCAACGCCTACTGGACGCTGGGCAAGTGGAGCGCGAACCTGCGCGAGACGGTCTACGGCGAGACCTCCGAGCTGACCTCGACGAGCAACATCACCACGGACCTGAAGATCCCCGTCTCGGCGATCACCGATCTCACCGTCGCATACAAGATCACCAGCGCGATCAAGGCGGAGGTCGGGGCCAACAACCTCTTCGACAAGAAGCCGCCCAATGTTCCGAACTTGCCCGGGCTCAACAAGCCCGCGAATGGCGGCAACGTCTGGAACGCGCCGATGACCTTCTCGCCTTGGGGCATCAATGGCGGCTACTACTACGCCCGGGTGACGCTCACCTTCTAAGGGGTGGTCTGGTCGCCACCGGCCGGAGGCGGGATTGAGATCACGACAGGGCGGGCATGGCTGACAACTCGCCCGCCGCGATCATCGCGCGAGCCGCAGCCCTGCTGGCGAGCGATCCGGGCCAGGCGCGGCGCGAGGCTGAGGCGATCCTCAGGCTCGCGCCGAGCGACCCCAGGGCGTTGCTGATTCTGGCGTCAGCGCGCCGCCGGCTGGGCGACGCGCCCGGCGCCCACGCGGTGCTGGCGCCGCTGGCCCAGGCCTATCCGCGCGCCGCGACCACCCAGTACGAGCTTGGGTTGACCCTGGCCGATCTGGGCGAGGCGGCGCCCGCCGCAGCGGCCCTGCACAATGCCGTCAGCCTCAATCGCGACCTGGCCGACGCCTGGCGCGCGCTCGGCGATCTGAAGTTCAAGGCCGGCGAGGTCGCCGCCGCCGAGGCCGCCTTCGCCGAGCACCGCCGCGCCACAGTCACCGACCCGGCGCTGAAGGGCGCGGCGGAGGCTCTGTTCGCCGGCCGCGTCGCCGAGGCGGAGACCCAGCTTCGCGCCCACCTGACGCGCCACTTGGCCGACGCGGCGGCGACGCGGATGCTGGCCGAGGTCTATCTGCGCCAAAGCCGCTACGGCGACGCCGAGATCCTGTTCGCCCGCGCCCTGGAGCTGGACCCTGGCCACGACGGCGCACGCTTCGGTTACGCCGACGCCCTGTTCCGCCAGCAGAAGGCCAGCGAAGCGCTTGTCGAGGTGGAACGCCTGCTCGCCCTCGCGCCCAAGGACCCCGCCTATCTGAACCTCCAGGCCGCCTGCCTGGCGCTGGTGGGCGAAGACGCGCGCGTTATCGCCATCTACGAAGGGCTGCTCGCCGACTATCCGCGCCAGCCGCGCCTGTGGCTCAACTACGGCCACACCCTGCGCGCCGTGGGCCGCCGCGAGGAGGCGGTCACGGCCTACAAGAAGAGCCTGGAGCTCGCGCCGGGCCTGGGCGACGCCTACTGGAGCTTGGCCAACCTGAAGGTGGCCGCTCTGGGACCCGCCGACGAGGCCGCGATGCTGGCGGGGCTGGACCGCGGGGACCTCACCGCCGACGACCGCCTGCATCTGCACTACGCCCTGGGCAAGGCTCTGGAGGACCGCGGCGAGCCGGCGGCAGCCTTCGAGCACTATGCCCGCGGCGCGGCCCTGCGGCGCACCGAGACGCCCTATGACGCCGCCGAGACCACCGCCCAGCTGCGCCGCGCCGAGGCCCTGTTCACGCGCGAGGTCTTCGCCGAGCGCGCCGGAGCCGGCTCCCCCAGCGAGGCGCCGATCTTCATCGTCGGCCTGCCCCGCGCGGGCTCGACGCTGGTGGAGCAGATCCTGGCCAGCCACTCGCAGGTCGAGGGCACGATGGAACTGCCCGACCTGGGGCTGATCGCGCGCGGCTTCGGGCCGTCCTACCCGGAGGCCCTGGCCAGCCTGGACGCCGCGGCGCTGACGGCGCTGGGCGAGCGCTACCTCGCCACGACCCGGGTGCACCGCAAGCTGGGCCGCGCCTTCTTCATCGACAAGATGCCCAACAATTTCCAGCACGTGGGGCTGATCCAGCTGTTCCTGCCGCGGGCGAAGATCATCGACGCGCGCCGTCACCCGCTGGGCTCCGGCTTCTCCGCCTTCAAGCAGCACTTCGCCCAGGGCCAGGCGTTCTCCTACGACCTGGCCGACGTCGGCGCCTACTACCGCGACTATGTGGCCTGGATGGATCACATCGACGCCGTGCTGCCGGGCCGGGTGCATCGGGTGATCTACGAGGACCTGGTGCAGGACACCGAGGCCGAGGTCGCGCGCCTGCTCGCCTACTGCGGCCTGCCCTTCGAGGACGCCTGCTTGCGCTTCCATGAGAACAGCCGCGCGGTGCGCACGGTCAGCTCCGAACAGGTGCGCCGGCCGATCTTCCGCGACGGCCTGGAACAGTGGCGCGCCTATGAGCCCTGGCTCGATCCGCTGAAGGCCGCCCTGGGTCCGGCGCTGGCGGGGTGGCGCGGCCGCGGTTGAGTCCCCGGCGCCCTTAGGGCGCAGGGCCTGCCGACCCTTATCGGGCGCCGTCCATAGGGCGCCCGCCTGCCCGATTGATCAGAAAATGGGCGTGTGCGTCGGATCGGACGGCTGTTCACAGGTCCCGGCGGGAACCGTCCGTGACGCCGGAATGGGCCCGCGTATGACGGGTCGGGCCGCGACGCCGACACCAGACGCCGCGGGCGTTCAGGTCCCGGCCGGTCGCCGGCCCGCCAGTAATTTTCGAGGTGGTTCTTTGTTGTTGGCTGGATTTCCCCCGCTCACCATCGCCCTGCTGGTGGCGATCCTCGCCGCCTCCGCCCTGATGAGCGGCCTGTCGGGTTTCGGTTTCTCCGCGATCGGCGCCCTGTGCCTGATCTTCCTGCCGCCGAAGCTGGGCGTGCCGCTCCTGATGACGCTCTCGGCGGCCAACCAGGTCATGTCGCTGCGTCAGCTGAAGGCCGACATGGCGCCGATCAAGCACTGGTGGCCGAACGGTCCTGCGCCCTATCTGTTGGGCGGCCTGATCGGGGTCCCGGTCGGCCTGGCGATCCTCAGCTCGCTGCCCACCGGCGACCTGATGCTGGTGTTCGGCGGCTTCCTGGTGATCTACGCCGGCTATTCCCTGGCCCGGCCGCATGGCGTCCACAAGACGGTGGGCGGCGGCTGGCTGGCGTCATCCCTGGTCGGCATGTCCGGCGGGGTGATCGGCGGTTTCACCGCTTTCCCGGGCGCGGCGGTGGTGGTCTGGAACGGCCTGCGCCATGTGCCTAAGCGCGAGGCCCGCGCCATCGTGCAGCCCTACATCTTCGTGCTCCAGCTCCTGTCGATCAGCCTGCTGGCCCTGCAGAAGCCCGAGACCTTCGGGCCCAGGTACTGGCTGCTGGTGGCGATCACCGTGCCGGTGGTGCTGCCCTGCACCCTGTTGGGCGTGCGGCTCTACAAGCAGCTGTCCGACGTCAATTTCCGCCGGGTGACCTTCATCCTGCTGGGCGTCTCGGGCGTCGGCCTGCTGATCAAGGCCGCCGACACGTTCCCCTCGGTGGCCCACGCCATGAAGATGGCGGGGCTCTAGCCCCCGGCGCCGTAGGCGGACCCGGCGGGCGCCCGTTCGGGGTCGTAGGACTAACCCGCTAGCGCGGGAGGGTTACTCGCATCGGATGTGGGAGCGGGTTCCTCCTGTCTGAAGGGGATCGTGGGTGGGCCACGACCTCCTCAAGACAGGAGATGCGTGATGACAGAAGAGGTCATCAACCCGCTGCGCCGCAGGATGATCGAGGACATGACCATCCGCAACTTCGATCCGCGGACCCAGCAGTCTTACATGCGCTCGGTGCGGGGGTGCAGCCGGTACTGCGACGGCCGGGCGCCTCGCGGTTGCCGGCGCGATCCAGGCGCACTGTGGACGCGGCGGGCCAATCCGCCCTGCCGCCGACGGCGGCGAAGATGCGTACGAACACCGTCTCGAGGAGCGGCGCCAACATCCCGACCGCCGCGATGCTGTGAGCGGCGTCCTGGTGAACCGAGTGATGCAAATGATCGACCCAGAGATCATCCAGGCGCCAGGACCCGCGCCCCTTGGACGTCTTCGCCGACTCTGCGATCTCGCGGATTTCACGCTCAAGCAGAGCGTCAGCGTCGCGATTGCCATCAGCAGGCTTCGCATCGCCAGGAGTTGGGCGTCGAGATCGATGGTGTCGCCCAGGAGATGGTGGGCGTGGTCGAGATCCGACATTTCATATGTCATGACGAGTCCGCCATTCGTCACCGCCGCGCCGTCGGCGGATGGAGCCGCGTATCCAGCGCAAAGGTCTCTTGCGTGACCAAGCCGTAGCGGCGGGCCGCCACCGTCGCCACGAAGATCAGGTTCCAGCTGTGGGTGGAGACGGCGCTTGGGATCACCACGAAGGGATGCGCGGCTAGAAGCGCGTCGCCGAACTCCTGCTGCCCGGCGCTTGGGAAGCCGGGCCGCAGCCAGTTCGGGTTCGGCACGTCGTTGGGCTGGACGACATGCACGTCGGCGGGATCGGCGATCCGCAGCGAGGTCAGCACATGAGGCACGATGTCGAGCGCCCGGAACGTCTTGTGGACGGCGACTTCGAGGATCGTCGTGGCGGGGTCCAGGGAGCAGTAGACGGCGCGCACGCCCTTGCTGTTCCAACGCCCCCCGCCGAGGTAGGACCCTTCTCCAATATCCCAGGTCGGGGCGAACCGCGCCTCGTCCAGGCGCCAGGCGATGAGGTCCGCGGCGCCGAGGGGCGCCGGGAGTGGCGTCATGTGTAGACGCCGTACTCAAGGCGCGTGAGGTGGTCCTCGACCATTTCCACGCCGGCGGGCGTGGCCAGCAGGTCGATGGGCCTGCGCTGATCGAGACCGATGGCGGGGCGCTCGAGCCAATGCTCAGCCTCTTCCTGTGAGCCGAAGATCGCCGTCGCGCGGCTCAGGACCTCGGCGAACTTCCAAGCGCGTCCGCTTTGCTCGGAACTCAACGCCTTGGCGGAACCGCCCTGCTTCCGCTGGTAGGTCCGCAGGCTCATGCCGACGGCCTTGCCGAAACTCTCGGTGGCTTGCAGCACGACAAGATTGGTCACCAGATGGCGCAGGGCGGCGGACGGCAGCCCGGTCACGAGCAGATCGTGCGCGTCGAGTGGCCCGTCGATGCTGCGCCCCAGCACCTTGCGCCCGCCCAGGAGTTGTTCGACCCTCTCGAAAGTTGCGTCGGCGACCGCGCTCACGAAATCCATCCTACGTCATGTGTCGCCAAATAAATGCCACTTGTCGCCGTTGGGTTCAAGTCGCGAGCGCGAATTCGCCGGCTCGAATCCGAACGCTCGAATTTGAGCGCCCGAACTCGAAGGCTTGAACTCAAGGCTCACAGAAAACGCCCCACCCGAAGGCGGGGCGCATCTGCGAGGGTCAGTCGGTGCTGCGGCTGCGGGACCAGATCAGGCTGTAGTCCTCGTCGGTCTCCACCAGGTTGGCGTAGATCGGGCCGGAGAGGCTGTGGTCGTCCAGCGTGACGGAGAAGGTGCCGTCGACGTTCTTGGTGAAGGTTCCGATGGTGGCCATGAGGTTCTATGGCCGTCTCGGATGCGCCCAACCATAAGATGACGGCACGCTCTCGCCGACCCAATCGTATGTGCGCACAGGTACGTCAGCTAAGCGCCAGCTGAAGTCAAACCGGCTCCGGATAGCCGACCCCACGAAACCGGCAGGCTTCGCGATTTCCCTTTCGCGCCCGTCATGGCCGATCGGGTTGCAGGGCTCCTGATCACACGCTCGCGCCCAGGGTGGCGAGCAGTTCGTCCAACTGCTCGAACTGCTCGGACGTCCCCTCCGGCATCCCGGCGATGGCCTCGTCGAGCGCTGCCTTCGAGGGATATAGTTCGTGCAGGACCAATAGCGTCTTGCCGCCTTGCTCGTCGAAGGTCACCGTGGTCACAGGGGCGTCCTCGCTTTCGTCGTTGGTCCAGACGAGGCGCGAGGGCGGTGTCACTTCGATGTACTTGCCGAAGAACGCCCAGGACGTTGCGGCGTCGTTCCCGAACTCGAGCCGGTAGCCGCCGCCGACGCGGACATCCATCTCGCAGGACCGCAGGGGCACGCCCATCGATCGGGGCGCCCACCACAGCTTCATCAACTCGGGCTTGGTCCACGCCTCGAACACGATCCGCGCCGGGCCGTTGAAGGTGCGCGTGATGACGAGTTCTAGCTCGGACTTCCGTTCTGTCGTCGTGCGGTTATCCATCGATTTCCTCCTGGCGTTTCAAGTCCTCGACAACCGTGTCCAGCGCGTCGAAGCGCGCGGCCCAGACCTGGCGATAGCTCTCGATCCACGCCGCCTCGTCCTCGAGCCTGCGCAGGCCGAGCTTGCAGGTCCGCACACGCCCGACCTTCTCCGTCGTGACGAACCCCGCATGCTCTAAGACGCCAACGTGCTTCTTCATGCCCGTGAGGGTCATGTGGAACTTGTCGGCAAGCTGCGTGATCGAAGCGTCCGAACGTCCGAGCTGCTCCAGAACGCCGCGTCGGGTGGCGTCCGAGAGCGCAGCGAACGAAGCATCGAGGCGAGTTGTCGTATATTGAACCATATGGTTCAGTGTTTAGCGCGCGGATTGGCGACATGCAAGAGGCGGCCGAGCGCGCGCTGGAAACCGTTAGGATCGTTGGCGCACCTTTTCGTGATCTGACTCCGGTCAAAATCGGGGCGTAGGCTTCTTCCGTCAGGGCGGCGCGAGCCCCTGCAGACGGTCCGCGACCGCCCCAAAACCGCGCCATGGAGGCGGCCTCCAGACACCCGCGTCCCTGGCGCCTAAGGTGTTGGGAGACGACCATGCCAATCCATCCAGCGGGGTCCGTGCGCGCCTTGGCGCTCGTGGGCCCCACGAGCGCCGGCAAGACCACCCTCATGGAAGCCCTGTTGCAGGTGACCGGCGCCGTCGATCGGCGGGTCGGCGGCGAGATGGTGGGCGATAGCAGTCCCGAGGCCCGCGCCCGCGGCCATTCGGTGGAACTGAACCTCGCCGGCTTCGAATTCATGGGCGACCGCTATTCGGTCGTCGATTGTCCCGGATCGCTGGAGTTCTGCGCCGACCTCGACGCCGCCCTGCCGGCGGTGGACCTGGCGCTGGTGGTGGCCGAGCCCGATCCGGCCAAGGCCGCCCTGCTGCAGCCGACGCTGCGAGAGCTGGAGCGGCTGGGCGTGCCCCACGCCCTCTTCATCAACAAGATGGACCAGGCCAGAGGCTCGATCTCCGACCTGCTGGCCGCGCTCGCGCCCGTCAGTTCCACACCGCTGGTGGCCCGCCAGATCCCCACCTGGGACGGCGAGAAGGTCTCCGGCTTCATCGATCTCGCCCTGGAACGCGCCTTCGTCTACCGGCCCAACGAGCCCTCGACGCAGGTGGAGATTCCCGGCGATCTTCTCGACGCCGAGGCCGAGGCGCGGTTCCACATGCTGGAACAGATCGCCGACTTCGACGACGAACTCCTCGAACAGCTGCTCTCCGACGTGACCCCCAGCCGCGATGCGGTGTTCGCCGACCTGGTGCGGGAGATGAACGAGGGGCTGATCGTGCCGGTGTTCTTCGGCTCGGCGCAGAATGGCTTTGGCGTCAGGCGCCTGCTGAAGGCGCTGCGCCACGAGGCGCCCCTGCCCGAGCGCGCGGCCCGGCGCATCGGCATCGACGCCGGCGCCTATGTGCTGAAGGCGGCCTACGCCGGCCAGTCCGGCAAACTCGCCTACGCCCGGGTGTTCGGCAAAACCCTGCCCGACGGCGCCGATTTCGTCCTGCCCGACGGCGAACGCTGCCGCGCCGGCGGCCTGTTCGCGGTCCAGGGCGCGGCGATCCGGAAGATCACCTCCGCGCCGATCGGCGAGGTCTGCGCCATCGGCAAGGTGGAGGCCGCGCAGGCCGGCCAGATCCTGTCCACCACCGGACGTCCGCAGGTGGTCGCCGCGGCCGCCCATCCGCGCCGGCCGCTGTTCGCCGTCGCGCTCTCCGCCAAGAACCACAAGGACGACGTCCGCCTCTCCGGGGCGCTCGGCAAGCTGATCGAGGAGGACCCCGGTCTGCGCCTGACCCACGACGCGGAATCGCGCCAGGTGCTGCTGGCCGGCCAGGGCGAGGGCCATGTACGCCTGGCGCTGGAGCGGCTGAAACGCCGCTTCGGGGTGGAGATCGACACCGAGCAACCGAAGACGGCCTACCGCGAGACCATCCAGCGCGGAACGACCCAGCGCTCGCGGCACAAGAAGCAGTCTGGCGGCCACGGCCAGTTCGCCGACGTGACGGTGGAGATCCGGCCCCTGCCCCGCGGCTCGGGCTTCGTCTTCACCCAGCGCGTGGTCGGCGGCGCGGTGCCCAAGCAATGGATTCCCGCCGTCGAGCAAGGCGTGCGCGACGGGCTGGAGAAGGGCCAGCTCGGCTTCCCGGTCACGGACCTGGAGGTCACCCTCGTCGATGGCCAAACGCACAGCGTGGACTCGTCCGAAATGGCCTTCCGCATGGCGGGCCGCCTGGCGATGGAAGAGGGCCTGGCCGGCTGCGGCGCGATCCTGCTGGAGCCGATCGAGAAGCTGACGGTCTATTCGCCCTCGCCCAGCGCCTCGAACGTCACCTCGGCGCTCACCGCCCGGCGCGGCCAGATCCTCGGCCTAAGTCCGCGCGAGGACTGGCGCGGCTGGGAGCGGATCGAGGCCTACCTGCCCCAATCGGAGCGCCAGGGTCTGATCGCCGAGCTTCGCGGCCTCACCCAGGGCCTGGGCGCCTTCGAAGCCGACTTCGACCACATGGCCGAACTCTCCGGCCGATTGGCGGCGGAGGCCAGCCAGGGCGCCGGCGCACGGGCCTGATCCTAGCTTTCCTCCTCCGAAGTGTTCCCTTCGGGGGAGGAACTAGGCTAACCCACTCGGTAAGCACGGGTGCACACCGCGTGAGTCCCTGGGGAGCCTGTTCATGACCGTCGCCACGTCGCCTGCGAAGATCAACGTCGCCAAGGTGGCCTTCACCTCCCTCGCCGCCTCCAGCATCGAGTGGTACGACTTCTTCATCTACGGCACCGCCGCGGCGCTGGTGTTTCCCAAGCTGTTCTTCGCCGCCAGCCTGCCGCCGGCGGTGGCCCAGCTCGCCGCCTTTTCGACCTTTGCCGTCGGCTTCATCGCCCGGCCTGTGGGCGGGGTCGTCTTCGGCCATTTCGGCGACCTGGTCGGACGCAAGAAGGCGCTGGTCACGGCGCTGCTGATGATGGGTCTGGCCACCACGGCGGTGGGCCTCCTGCCCTCGTATGCGATGGCTGGCATCATGGCGCCGTTGCTGCTGATCGCGCTGCGCTTCGTGCAGGGTCTGGCGGTTGGCGGCCAGTGGGGCGGCGCCATGCTGCTGGCCTTCGAAAACGCCCCGCCCAAGCAGCGCGGATTCTACGGCAGCTTCGCTCAGATGGGCGTGCCGGCAGGCGTCGTGCTGGCCAACCTGATCTTCATCGTGATCGACAAGCAGGTCGCGCCGGAGAACTTCCTCATCTGGGGCTGGCGCATTCCGTTCCTGCTCTCCATCGTACTCGTGGGGCTGGGCCTCTATGTCCAACTCAAGCTGGAAGACACCGCCGAGTACCAGGCGCTGCAGGCGCTTGAGGCCAAACAGCATGAAGCCGCCGCCAAGGCTCTGGCCGCCGAAAAGGGGGTCAGCCTGGACAAGGCCAAGGCGCAACTGCGCGCCGCCAAGGGCTCGCCGATCCTCAAGGTGATCGCCAAGCACCCCAAGGAGATCCTGCTGGCCGCCGGCGCCTTCGTCGCCGCCAACGGCACCTTCTACCTGATGATCAACTATGCCCTGGCCTACGCCACCGACCCGCACCACGGGCCGCACGTGGCGCGTCCTGTGATCCTGTGGGCCGTCGTGCTGGGCGCCCTGATCTCGGCGCCCTTCCTGCCGCTGATGGCCGCCCTGTCCGACAGGGTCGGGCGGCGCTCGGTGTTCATGAGCGGCGCAGTGGCGATGGGCCTGTGGTCGCTGGTGTTCTTCAAGCTGATCGAGACCGGCGAATTCCCGTTGATGCTGCTGGCGATCGCCGTGGGTTCGATCTTCAACAACTGCATGTATGGCCCGCAGGCCGCCCTGATGGCCGAGTTGTTCGACACCGAGTTCCGCTATTCCGGCGCGTCCCTGGGCTATCAGATCGGCGCTATCTTCGGTGGCGGCTTTGCGCCGATCATCGCCACGGCGCTGTTCGCCAAGTACGCAACTTCGATGGCCGTCTCCGGCTACATGGTGGTGCTTTGCGCCGTGTCGCTGCTCTCGGTCTTCCTGCTGGCCGAGACCCACAGCAAGGCCCACCGCGACGCGATGGCCGTCAGCTAGCGCCCCGCGGCGGCGGTCGCGGTCGCGCCCCAGTCCGCGGCGGTGGCGGCGTAGAGCTGCACCAGGTCGCCATAGCGGCGGCCCTGCGCCTCCACCAGAGCGCGGCGCGCGCGGCTGAGCGTTCGCTGCGCCTGGACCACATCGACCATCGGCCCGCCGCCGAGGCGAAGGGCGTTCTGGGCGTCCTTGGCGGCGGACTCGGCGGCCTGGTCAGCCAATTCCAGCGAGATGATCGCCTGCTGATCGCTGCCGAGATTGGAGAGCACGTCGGAGACTTCGACGAACGCCTTCAGAACGGTCTGCTCATAGCGCGCCAGCGCGATGCGCGCATCGGCCTCGGCGGACTTGCGCTCGGCCTTCAAGGTCCCGCCGTGGAAGATCGGCGCCGTCACCCCGCCAAGGATGTCCCAGGCCGCGGCGTCGGCCTTGAACATGTCGCCGGGCTTGATCGCCTCCTGCGTCAGCATCGCCGACAGCTTGATGTCCGGGTACTGGTTGGCGATGGCCACGCCGACGGCGGCCGTGGCGGCGTGCAGATTGGCCTCGGCCTGAAGGATGTCCGGGCGGTTGCGCACCAGCTGCGAGGGCAGGCTCACCGGCGCTTCCGCCGGCGCGGTGATCGTCGCGAAGTCGAAGTCGGGCGCCGTCCACTCGGCGGGCGACTTGCCGGCCAGCAGCGCCATCTGGTGACGCGCGGCGTCCAGGTCGCGTTGCAGCGGCGGCAACAGGGCCTGGTCCTCGGCCAGTTGGGCGATCCCGCCGGAGAGCGCCGAGTGCGCCTGGCCGCCGGCCGCTTCCGCCGCGCGCACGATCTCGAGGACCCGGCGGTCGTCGGCGACGATCTCCTGGGTGGCTGCGATCTGGCCGCGCAGGCTGGCGATCTTCATCGCCTGCATGGCCATGTTGCCGCTGAGCGAGAGATAGGCTGCGTCCGCCTGGCGGGCGGCGGCTTCGGCCTCAGCCTGGGCCTTCTCGGTGGCGCGCTTCTTGCCCCCGAACAGGTCGAGGTCGTAACTGACCGAACCGCCCACCTGATAGAGATTGATCGTCGGACTCTTGATCGGCGGCAAGCCGGGGAAGCCGGAGAAGCCGAAGGCCGCCAGGTTGATCCGCTCGCGTTGGGCCGCCGCATTGGCGTCGATCTGAGGCAGCTGGGCGCCGTGCACAGCCGCGACCTGGGCCTGGGCCTTTTCCAGATTGGCGCGGGCCTCGGCGACCGTCGGGCTGTTGGCCAGGCCCTGGCGGATGGCGGCGTCGAGCTGCGGCGAACCGAAGGCCTGCCACCAGGGACCCGCGACGCGCGTGTCGGGCGTCAGCTTCACGCCAGTGGGCGCCGCATCGCCGGCCATGGCGTAGCCGCCGGCCGCCGGACCGCTCGGCCCGGCGGGAGCCTTGAAGTTGGGGCCCACGGTCGTGCAGGCGGCCAGCGCCAGCGCAGAGGCCGACGCGGCCAGCAGGATCAGGGGTTTAATCAACGACGGCATGCAGGGGCTCCCCGCCGACAGGCCGCGGTTTGCGCATAAGCAGCAGCATGGGCATGCAGGCGATGGTGATGATGAACATGAGGCGGAAGTCGTCGACATAGGCGACCATCGAGGCTTGGCGGGTGACTTCGCCGTTGAGGGCGGTGATCCCCGCCGCGGTGGCGGGATTGAAGGCCCCCGGCAGGGTCGCGCGGACCACGGCGTCGGAAGTCACGACTTTGCTCGCGAGGCTGTCGTGCATGGTCTGGGTGTTGGCGACCACCAAGGCGTTCATGATCGAGATGCCGACACTGGAGCCCAGGTTGCGGATCAGGGTGTAGACGCCAGACCCTTCCGGCCGCAGATGCGGCGGGACAGTGGCGAAGGCAAGCGTCGAGAGCGGCACGAACAGCAGGCCGATCCCCAGACCCTGGATGATCCCGGAGGTGACGAACGGCCAGACGGTCATCGACAGATCAAAGTTCATCATCTGCCACAGCGCCGCGCAGCTGATCAGCAAGCCTGTGAAGAGGATCAGCCGGGTGTCGACCTTCCCGATCAGCCGGCCCACCGCGAACATGGCGACAAAGGATCCGACGCCCCGCGGCATGCTCACCAGGCCGGAGGTCAACACCGGATAGCCCAGCAACGTCTGCATCATCGGTGGCAGCAGGGCCATCGTCGAGAACAGCAGGATGCCGACGAAGAAGCCGAAGATGCTGGCGGTGACGAAGTTGCGGTCCCGCATCAACGCCTTGTCGAAGAACGGATGATTGGTGGTCATGGTGTGGACGACGAACACCCACAGGGAGCCGACGGCCAGCAGCGTCTCCGTCCAGATCTCGGCCGAATGGAACCAGTCCTGACTGGGCCCGCGGTCCAGCACCAATTGGAAGGACGCGATGAAGATGGTGATCATCCCAAAGCCCAGGAAGTCGAACTTCTTGGCGCGGGCCAACCGATCGCCGGAGATGAAGAACAGCACGCCCAAGAAGGCCAGGATGCCGATCGGCAGGTTGATGTAGAAGCACCACCGCCAGGAGAAATCCTCGGTGAAATAGCCGCCCAGCGCCGGGCCCAGGATCGGGCCCAGGATTGCGCCCGCGCCCCAGATGGCCATGGCCTGGCCATGCTTCTCCGGCGGGTTGATGTCCAGCAGCACCGCCTGCGACAGCGGGATCAGGGCTGCGCCGAACACGCCCTGCAACAGGCGGAAGAGCACGATCTCCGGCAGGCTCGTAGCGATGCCACAGAGCATGGAAGCCACCGTGAAGCCGCCGATCGAGATCAGGAACATTCGCTTGCGGCCGATCCGGTCGGCGAGCCAGCCTGATAACGGCGTCATGATCGCCGCGGCCACGATGTAGGAGGTCAGCACCCAGGTGATCTGCTCGGGGCTCGCCGACACCGAGCCCTGGATGTGCGGCAGGGCCACGTTGGCGATCGTCGTGTCCAGCGAGTTCATCACCGTCGCCAGCATGATCGAAATAGTGATCGGCCAGCGATTCTTGTCGTCGTGTTGGGTGACCATGGCCGAGCGGCCTAGCGGGCGCCGGGCGCGCGGACGTCGACGGTCACCTTGGCCGAAAGGCCCGCGCGGCCCGCCATGTCCGGCGGCGTCTTGTCGAAGGCGATCCGGACCGGCAGGCGCTGGACCACCTTCACCCAGTTGCCGGTGGCGTTCTGGGCGGGCAGCGCCGAGAACGCCTGGCCGGTGCCGGGCGAGAAGCTGGCGACATGGCCCTTCAGGCCCTCGGGATAGGCGTCGATCTTGATGGTCACCGGCTGGCCGACCTTCATGTGGGCCAGCTGGTCTTCCTTGAAGTTGGCCTCGATCCAGGGCTCGCCGGACAGCAGCCAGAAGCCGGTCTGAGAGGCGTTCAGATAGGTGCCCACCGGCATCTGATCGACGCGCGTGACCACGCCGTCGGCGGGCGCCGCGACCGTGCCGTAGGCGACATTCAGCTTGGCGCGATCAAACTGCGCCTGGGCCTGCATGACCGCCGGCGCGGCGCCAGGCGCCAGGTTCGGGTTGCCGTTGAGGTTGGCGAGCACCTGGGCCGCCTGTTGCTGGGCTGCGGCCAGTTGCTGGCGGGCAGCGAGCACGGCGTGGTTGGCCTGGTCCACCTGGGCCTGGGAGTCCACGCCCACATTGGCGAGGTTCTTGGCCCGCACGGCTTCGGTCGTGGCGTAGGCGAGCTGGTCCTTGGCGGCCTGCACCATGGCCTGCTCCTGCTGGTAGCTGGCCCGCAGAGCGCCCACCTGCAGCGAGGCGTTGGCGACCTGGGCCGCGGCGGCCTCGGCATTGGCCTGCATGTCGCGCACGTCGAGGCGGAACAGCACCTGGCCGCGCTTCACCACATCGTTTTCGCGGACATAGATGTCGGTGACCCGGCCGGCGATCGACGGCGCCACCGGCGCCTTGGCGATCTGCACATAGGCGTCGTCGGTGGTCTGGGTCTTGCCGCCGGTGACGATGAAGTAGACCACGACCGCAATGATCAGCAGCGGGCCGCCAATGATCATCGGCCAGCGCCAGCGCTGCATGAAGCTGGGCTTGGCCTTGGGATCAACGTCGGCGTTGCCGCGCAGCGGGATGACTTCAGGTTCGCTCAACGCGAGCCCCTTTCACTCGGAAATGACGCAAAGGGGGCGCGGACGCTGGCCCTCCATGGCCGCGCCGCCGTCCCCGTAGCGCTCTGAGATAAAGCTGCGCGCCCGATGATCCAAATGATATGTTGTCACGCAACAAATGAGCCTTGTTCATAATATCCGGCCTTCGAGCCTCGACCTGAACCTGCTGCGCGTCTTCGACGTGCTGCTGGAGGAGCGCAGCGTGACGCGCACTGGCGCGCGGCTCGGGCTCACCCAGTCGGCGGTGAGCCACGCGCTGAACCGGCTGCGCTACATGCTCAACGACGAACTGTTCGTCCGGGGTCCCGCCGGCATGCAGCCCACGCCGCGGGCCGTGGAGATGGGCCCGCAAGTGCACGCCGCGCTGAACCAGCTGCAGGCCGCCCTCGCCCCCTCCGACTTCGACCCAGCCACCAGCGAGCGGCGCTTCGCGGTCGTCACCGGCGCCTACGCCAGCGCGATCCTGGCCCCGCCCATGGCCGCCAGGCTGGCCGAGGTTGCGCCACGCAGCGAACTGCTGATCGCCGAACTGGCCAACGACGTCCTGGAGCGCATGGATGCGCGGCGCCTGGACTTCATGATCGGCGGCGTCCTGGCCGCCCCCGAACGTTTCGCCCGCGAGACCATCCTGGCCGAGGAGCTGGTCTGGGTGGTGCGCGCCGCCCATCCCCTGTTCCAGGGAAAACGCATCGACCTTCAGACGCTGGTTTCTGTCCCGCACGTGGTGATGGCCCGCAGCATGCCCGGCCTGCTTGAAGACGGCGGCGAGCGCCGCGCCTTTGTCAGCCGCGCCAGCTGGGAGGACGCCGGCGCCTTCGAGGCCGCGCTGGCGTCGCGTGGCCTGACCCGCCAGGTTGGCGTCTCCGTGCCCGACACCTACACAGCCCTGGCCGTCGCCAGCCGCACCGATATGGCGACCCTGATCCCACGCCGCCTCGCCCTGCTGTCGGCCCAGGTCGGACGTGTGAAGCTGATCGATCCGCCCTATGAGAGCCCGGCTGTGGATGTGAGCCTCCTCTATCTGAGGGAGCGGCTGGCCGAGCCCGCCATCGCCTGGATGCGCGACCTGATCCGCAGCGTCGCCGCCGGCCTCTAGCCCTTCCCACTCAGGTTGAATCAACCTGAGTGGATAAGAAGGGCTCCAGATATAGACGACGACCCTGTTCTTTCCCGGCTGACTTGATTCAAGTCAGCCGGGACAGGGTCTAGGACACAACCCATGACGATGCGACAGACCCTCACCGCCCTGCTCGTCCGCGACTATGACGAGGCGATCGGATTCTACGTCGGCAAGGCCGGCTTCACCCTCGTCGAGGACGCCGACCAGGGCGGGGGCAAGCGCTGGGTGGTGGTGCGGCCGAGCGGCGGCGGCGCGGGACTGTTGCTGGCCAAGGCCGTAAGCGAAGCCCAGACCCAGCGGATCGGCGACCAGACCGGCGGCCGGGTCTTCCTGTTCCTGGAGACCGACGACTTCACCGCCGACCACGCTCGCATGACCGGGGCCGGCGTCCGCTTCCTTGAGGCGCCGCGACACGAGCCCTACGGCGTGGTCGCGGTCTTTGAGGACCTCTACGGCAATCGCTGGGACCTGATCGAGCCGAAGTCCTAGGCCGGCTGGGGCTGAGCCTGCGCCGCGGCGGCGATCAGGCCGTCATCGATTTCGCGGGCGCGGATCGCGGCGGGCCGTGACGAATGCTTTCCGACGTAACGCTCGAAGGATGGCAGCTTTGGCAGCAGGCCGAACTGCATCCCGAAGCCAAGGCCGGCGGCAGTGAAGACATCCGCCGCGCTGAACCGGCTGCCGGCCAGGTAGTCGCTATCCTTCAGCGCCCCGTCGAGCGCATTGATCACGTCTTCCAGGCAGCCGAAGCCGGCGCGGCGGCGCTGGTCGCCTTCCGGCTCGAAGCCGAAGCTCTTGTAGGTCCAGGCCTGCTCCAGCGGGCCCGCCGCGAAGAACAGCCAGCGGTAGTAGTCGCCGCGCTCGGCCAGCGGCGGCGCCAGGGCCGCCTCGGGGAAGGCGTCGGCGAGGTAGGCGCAAATCGCCGCGCCCTCGGTCACCACCGAGTCGCCGTGCTTGATCGCCGGCACCTTGCCCATCGGGTTGATCGCCAGGTAAGCGTCCGCCTTCATCGAGTCCGCATAGCCGAGAATCTCGGTGCGGTACGGCGCGCCCACCTCTTCCAGCATCCAGCGCACGATGCGTCCGCGCGACTGCGGGTTGGTGTAGAAGATCAGGTCCTTGGTCATCGCGGTCCTCCACTGCGGTTTGGCGGGTTTCGGACGCTAACATGCGGCCCGCATGCTGACAGCATCGTGTCAGCATGCTCGCACCGGCCTTAGGACGTGGCGACAGCCGGGCGGCGACGGCGCGGCAGGCCGCGGATGTAGAGCTCGGCCAGCAGCAGATTGGGAACCCACGCCAGCCAGGAGATAGCCCGGTACGCCGTCATGAACTCGATCCCCATGGCCTGAGACGCCGGAATATAGACCCTCAGCAGCACCGCCCCGAAGGTCAGGGCGAAGGAGCGGATCATCCATTGGCGGTGCTCGGCGTAACGGCCGGCCAGCGCCAGCCGGAAAGCGTTGGCGTTGACGCCGATCCAGACGATCGCCAGCAGGCCGAAGCCGGCGCGGGCGATCGGGCCGGCCGAGGTTCCGCTGGCCAGCAGCAGTCCGGCAGCGCCGCCCACCAGGCAGGAGAAGACGTAGACCCGGCCCAGCACCCGGTGGACGCGCGGCCAGCGGGCGCGCAGGCGCGGGATGAACTGCCAGGGCCCGGTGATCAGCGCCGTCGCCGCCAGGCCCGCGTGAACCACCAGCCAGGGCTTGGCCATCAGGTTCGCGGCAAGGTTCGACGGGACCGGGATCGAGGGGATGAAGTAGCGATAGGACACCAGCGCGATCAAGACGCTGGACACCGCGCCGACCCACCACAAGCTCTTGGAAACGTAAGGATTCACGGGAACCTCCGGTTGCTCCCGGTCGGAGTGGCACGGCCCGTTGAGGCATGGGAGAGGCGATCCCGCAGGCGGCGCCCTTTCTGCGTGAAACGCGACGCTTCGCAATCCTGGCCGCCGCGAACGGCGCCATTTCTGCGCGGACGGGAACGGCGCGTGGCAAGATCGTGCTCGTGACCCGACCGATTCCCGCGTTCGCCGACCGCAAGAGCCTGGCCCGCAATGCGATCTTCCTGATCGCCGTGGGCCTGTTCCTGGCCGCGCTCGGGCCGTTCGGCAGCATGAACTCGCCGCCGCTCATCCGCTTCATCTATTGGCCCGGCGTGATCGTCGGCGGCGGCGTGATCGGCATCGCGGTAGACGAGGTCGGGGGCAAGCGGTTCGCCAACCCCTGGCTGCGCTGGACCTTCTCGTCGGTGGTGATGACACCGGGCGTCTGCGTCCTGGTCTGGTTCGCCTCGCGCTGGGCGTTCGGGCCGTCACAGGCGCGGCTGTTTCTGGATCTGGTCTGGCAGGTGTTCGTGATCAGCGCCGCTGTTATGGGCGTACTTCAGCTGACCGAGAGGCCGCCCGCCCGGGCCGAACCGGTCGAGGCCCGCAGCGACGAGGCTTTCCGCCAGCGGCTGTCGGCCCGCCGCCGCGAGGCGCGGCTGATCGCGGTCGAGGCTGAAGACCACTACCTGCGCATCCACACCGACGCCGGCGACGAACTCATCACCCTGCGCTTCGCCGACGCGCTCGACGAACTGGTCGGCGTCGCCGGCTTCCAGACCCATCGGTCCTGGTGGGCCGCAGCGGGGGCCATAGAAGGCGTGCGGTGGCGGCGCGGCCGCGGCGAGCTGCGCCTGGCCGGCGGCCTCACAGCCCCCGTCAGCCGCACCTACGCCGCCAAGCTGAAAGCCGCCGGCTGGTTCTAGTACTACTGAGTCACAAAAGGTGGGGGATTCGCGAAGCAGTCCGGCTTGCTATGCTGGTGATTCATCCAGCAGCGGAGCTCAGCGGGCATGGATCCCTGGACCGAGGACAGTGAAGCGGCATTCGCGGCCTATGTCGA